>JAJFVE010000113.1 GCA_021371965.1 Planctomycetaceae bacterium | reverse complement strand
CAGCGGTGCATCGAGCGTGGCGTGCCCTTCGGCCGCGAGTCGTGGGTAAAGCGAATGGCCGCAGAATGGGGCCTGGAAAGCACCCTCCGCCCCCGCGGCCGACCGAGAAACGCAGAAAAAGGTACCTGACCCCTTTATTCCTCCCTTTATTCCCCCTCCCACTGCGGCGGTTTCATTTGTCCCCTTATTCGCAGGGTGTATCTTTTGCCAATTCCATTGAGTCCCACGCCCGAAATGACTGAGAAGATTTCTGCCTCCGCAACCCATCCCTTGTCCATCAACTTGGAAATCGGCGCGGCGTACCGTTCAGGCACATAGCCAAGTTCTTTGACACGATTGAATATGCCCATCCTCGCACACACATGAACCACACGCCTGTTCTTTCGAACGAGGAGAATGGGCTGCTTCTCTCGGCACTTCTTCACGAGACGCTGCTTGCCCTCGTCCATGATGCCTGCAACTAAAAGGCACGGTATCTCGTGGGGTACAAAACCGGAATCGAGCTTGGCCGGCCTCCGGTGTCGCTCTTCTTCCTCTCTTGCCTTTTCTTTGCATCGAGCGTCTTCCGCTGCCAATTCTTCAGGGCTGGGGACTCTGTTCTTGCGTCTGCAAATTGGGCAGGGTTCCAATTGGCCGATTAGGCTGACGGGGGATTCCAGTTCTTCTCCACAACCTCTACAGGTGTAGATAATCATGGTCTTGCCCTTTCACCGGAACGAAATGATGAAAGCATTGTAGAGCGAACTGGAGGCCAAGGCAAGGTCTGTCAGATTTGGCGAATTAACATCTCAAGTGTAACGCGGGGGTCTGGTGGTTGAGGCACTTTGTGGGCCGATCATTCAAGGCAGTTGCCTGTGGACATTGCTGCTTCTGGGGCACGGGGAGCGGGGCAGATAGTGGTAAACGGGGTACCAACGTGCGCAGTTTGCAGAAGGACGCGATTGTTTGCGAAAACTCTCCAAAGCCCCCGAAAATGCACCGCAATAGCACCGCAAAAGCACCTCATCGCTGCGCCGGCTGTTGACCCAAGCGATCCGGTCCTGCGGCATGTTGCCCGGCGGCGGCAAGGGGGGCGACGCATCTGTCTCCCGAAATTTGCTGTGGCTGTGAAAAGTACAACAAAGTGCAAGGAAGCACAATGTGGTATAGGTGATGCTGGTTTGAGGTACGCCCGCTTCGTGGATTGGCGTCCTCCATGCCTTCGACATGCGCACCTGAAGACGCCAAGCTGCAAGCGGCAGGGCTCTGTAGCTGACAGCTGAAAGCTGACAACCGATAGCTCTGTGCTATCCGTTGGTCACCGGCGGTGGGGCGGGGGACGGTTCCTCGCATACAGGCTGTTCCGAGCCGGCGATCTTCTGGCCCGGCAGGGCGGGGTAGGCGATGCGGCTGTGGTAGATGCCGCAGATGCTCTTGATGAGCGAGGCCTCGACGCGGTGCACTTCCTGGAGGGTCATTTCGCAGTCGTCGAGCTGCCCGTCCATCAGGCGCCGCGAGACCATGGTGTGCACCTGGTCCTCGATCTGTCCGGGCGTGGGGTTGGCCAGCGCCCGCACGGACGATTCGGCCGCATCGGCCAGCATGAGGATTCCCGCTTCTTTCGAGGCGGGCCTGGGTCCGCCGTAGCGGAACTCCTGCTCCTCGGGGGGGCGGTCGCCATTACTTTGGCGAGTGGCCTCGTGGTAGAAGTACTGCACCAGCGTCGTTCCGTGGTGCGTGGCGATGAACTGGTGCAGGACCTGCGGCAGGCCGTACTGGTGGGCCATCTCCAGCCCGTCCTTGACGTGGGCAATGATGACCAGCATGCTCATCGTCGGCGAGAGCCCCTCGTGGTTGGAGTCGCCGCCGGTGTTCTCGCTGAAATAGTGGGGTTTGTTGACCTTGCCGACGTCGTGATAGTACGCCCCCACCCGCGCCATCAACCCGCGGGCCCCGATGGCCTCGGCGGCCGATTCGCAGATAGCGCCCAGTTGCAGCGAGTGGTTGTAGGTGCCCGGGGCCTCCATCGCCAGACGCTTGAGCAGGGGCTTGGAGGCGTCGCACCATTCCAGCAGCGTCATGCTGGTGGCCACGTCGAACATCCGCTCGATCAGCGGCAGGACGCCCTGGATGAGGAACCCCGCCAGCAGGGCGAAGCCCGCCGTCCAGGCGGCGTTGAGGGCGATGAACCGAAGCGGCACGTCGGCGGCAATGCCCAGCGCGGTCGTCGCCAGCAGCGCCACCAATGCCGCGACGGCGGAGACCTCGATGAGCTTGCTGCGCCGCCGCACCTCGTTGAGAAAGACGATGCTGCCGGTCATTCCCGCCAGCAGGACCATCAGCAGATCGATGTCGCCGCGCAACTGCAGGACGGTCATCATCGCCAGGACGGTTCCCATGGCGATGGAGAAGCGGTGGTTGTAGGCGATGGTCAGGACGGTGGTGGTCATGATGACCGGCAGCACGACGGCGTGCGGGTTCCATCCCAGCCCCTGGACCATGATCTTGCTGACGGCCAGCATGCCCAGCATCACCACCGTGACGCCCAGGCCCTGCCAGAGCGAGGTGATGACTTGCCTCTGGTACCGCCAGACGTAGCGGCAGAGCACGGCCATCAGCAGCAGCAGGATGCCCGCGCGGGCCGTGGCCCGGCGCCAGTGCGCCCAGGGGTCCTGCACGCTTTCCTGCTGGAGAAAGGCCTCGTGCTCGCGGGCCAGCAGCAGCAGGTCGTCCTGTGTCAGGGCCTTGGGGGCCGGGTCGCCGTCGCGGCGGCTGGCGCGTACCAGCACCTGCCCGGCGACGTACTTTTCGCTGGGCGGTTCGGCCTTGAGGCGCGTGACGCGCTCGTCGATGTCCTTGAGGCTGGCGCCGGTGTCCTTGAAGTACAGCGGCGGACTGCTGCCGACGAGCATCTTCATCAGATAGGTCCGGATGTCGGTGCGGATGGGCGCGTCGAAGACCAGGGCCAGGTGATCGGTCTCGTCGCCAACTTCGACCGAGCGGTCGGCCCGCACGAGGCTCTGGAGGTCCTTGGACTCTCGCCCGCCGGGATACGACAGCCACACGTCGGTCACGGTACGTTTCATCTGCTCGGCGATTTCGGCGCTGTTGATGATGGCCGAGCTGCGCAGGCGGCCCTTGAGCTGGTCCACTTCGCTCTTGAACTTCTGCCGGCCCGCGGGCGTCAGGTACGGCGACCACGACGCCAGGCTCCGCCCGCCGTCCATGCCGAACTTCTTGAGCAGGGCCAGCGCCTGGGCCTGCCCCGTCGTCGGGACCATTCCCGACGCCGGCGCCGAGGCCGGCGGGGCGGGCATCAGCGAGGCAACCTCCACCGCGGCAGGCAAGGCGGTCAGGTCCTCGATGATGTCCCTGGCCAGGCGCTCGTTGAAGGCGAACGTCGCCAGGGTGGACTGGTTGACGTTGCTGATGTATTCCCGCAGCAGGTGCTCGGGCTGGGTCTGGAAGGCCACGCGGGAATGAATGTCCCCCGGAACGTATTGCCCGACCATGTACGGCAGCGGGTCGAGCGGGCGGCTGTCCAGCAGCAGCACCCCGCAGAAAAACACCACCGCCAGCAGCAGCCCGCGCGGACCGCCACCGTCGCGAAAGTGCAGCCAGGGATTGACCACGATGGCGGCGGTGCGCCGGCGGATGTCCAGGCGGCGAGACCTCAACTTCTTCTTAAACGGCCACATTATCTTGATTCTCTACGTCGGCGGGGATATTGGCAATGACAAATGCACTATGCGGCAGGTGAGCGATAGATTAAGCCGCTGAGGTCGCTGAGGACGCTGAGGGAAGAAGTTGTTTTATCTTCTCATATCCTCGGCGTCTTCAGCGACCTCAGCGGCTTAATAGTCCATGGATACCTCTGCGACTGGCGATCGCGCGCTAGCGGCCCTCGCTTCGCCCATAGGCGTCGACGATATTCTGGACCAGCTTGTGCCGGACGATGTCCTCGCGGTCCAGTTCCACAAAGGCCAGGCCCTTGATGCCCGATAGGCGACGCTTGGCGTCGAGCAGGCCGCTGCCGGCCTCGGGGGGCAGGTCGATCTGGCTGTCGTCGCCGGTGACGACCATCTTTGAACCGTTGCCCATGCGAGTCAGGAACATCAGCATCTGCGAGGCAGTGGTGTTCTGGGCCTCGTCGAGGATGATGACCGAGTCGTTGAGCGTGCGGCCGCGCATGAACGCCAGGGGGATGACCTCGATCATGTCGTTGGCCATGAAGCGGCGGATCTGCTCGTAAGCCATCATGTCGTGGAGGGCGTCGAAGAGCGGCCTCAGGTACGGATTGACCTTGGCCTGCATGTCGCCGGGCAGAAAGCCCAGCTTCTCGCCGGCCTCGACAGCGGGGCGAGCCAGGATGAGGCGCTTGGCCTTTTCGTGCTTGAGCAGGTGCACCGCGTAGGCGACGGCCAGGTACGTCTTGCCGGTGCCGGCAGGGCCCGTGCAAAAGACCAGGTCGCAGGACTGCATGGCCTCGATGTAGCGTCGCTGTCCGGCGGTCTTGGGGCTGATGATCTGGCTTTCGCCGCAGACGTCGAGGCTGCCGGCCATCTCCTCGACGCTGCCGGCCAGCTTGACCAGCAGATCGGCGACGGTGTCGGGGGAGATGGGGCGGTTCTCTCGCAGCGTGCGCTGGAGTTCGTCGATGACGGCCGCGGCACGCGAGACGTTGCGGTTTCGCCCGGTGATGGTGACCTGTCCGCCGCGGGCGAAAATTTGCACTGCCAGCGCGTCGCGGATCATCTTGAGGTGCCGGTCGGCCTGCCCAAACAGCGCCGCGCGTTTCTCGGGCTGCTCTAGGGTGATGTTCAGTTCCATAAGCTACCGTGCCGGGGAGGGAGTGATGCTGGTATCCGTGGCGCTATGGGGGATGCCGCCGGCCACGGCCGCGGTGACGTTCTTGTAGATGTTATCATTCTTGAAGCCGGCCAGGTTGGCCGCCGCGGTTGTGGCGGGTTTGTAATAGGACACGTTCTTGTCGGCCGTCATCACCATGATGCCTTCCTGGTGGTTGGGACCCTTGGCGACGTTGGTGGGGTTCAGGTCCGCCATGATTACCACGCCCGGCGCCAGCGAATTGCTGCTGATGGCCGCGGGGTTGGTGTTCGTCCCATCGGAGGCGTAAGGCCACTGGATGCCGTACGAGAAGTTGCTGCGGCTGACCCATCCGTACTTGTCGCTGCTGCTGCGCTGGGCCCAACCGCTGTCGCCGGGGCATTTGAAGGCCGAGTCGGGGACGTACTGTTCGGCGATCAGCCGCCAGACGTTCTGCATGGCGTTAGGCTTGGCGCTGTCGAGCGTGTTGACGTCGTTGGAGGTGCCCATGGCGGCGGTGTTCGGGTCGCCCGAGGTGAACACCATCGGAAAGGCCTGCGTTCCTCCGGAGGAGTTGGCGCTGGTGGCTTGCCAGCTCGCCACCGCTTTGGCAATGGTCGACAGGTTCGTCAGGCATGCCGTGCGCCGGGCATCGCGGAGATTGTTGCTGATGACGGGCACCAGGATGGCCACCAGCACAAGGATGATGGATATCACCACCAGCAACTCGACCAGAGTAAATGCACGCTTTGCCATGGATACCTCTCCTTGCGGGGCCTGGGGGGTGGGAGGTTAGGTTTGCCTACACATATTATCGCACGGGATCAAACGCACAAACAGGTTTTTTGCGATTGATTTCGGTAAAGACGGTCGCTCTGAACTAGAAGGGCTGAGCGACCCGGAGGCCGCCCAGCCCTTTATCTAGCTGGCTACAACTCTACTGCTGGACTTAGTTGCCCAGGATGACCCAGTCGGTGTTCGCGCCGGGCAGCGTTACGGCACCACCGGTCACCACATGATTAGCCGAGTCGGCATAGATCTCATCGCCGTTAACCACCGAGTTCGGGGTTGAGGGCTGGTGGAAGATCACGTTGCCGGCCTGGGTCAGATACGCCAGACCACTACCGTGGTTCTGGTATCCGGCCGGTCCAGCCACCACGGTGGTAGCCGAACGGGTGAGCATGTCGGCCATGAGCACGCCGGTGGGCTTCAGGGCCGTCGGGGTGGCCGTGTCGCTATCATAGGTGATAGCCGGATTGGCGCTGCTGGCCGTAGCGTCGGCGGCAGCAACCTTGTCAAAGGGGCACTGGATACCGTACGAGAACTCACGGTTGGTGGACCAGCCGTAGGGCTTGGTCGTATCGGCAACAACCCGCTGCTGCCAACCATTGGTCCCGCCGTCGCCGCCGCACTTGAAGGCGGTTTCCGGAACAAGGCCGGCGCCGATCAACTGCCAGACCTGGTTCATCGGGGTGACAGAGATCGTCGCTACGGTGGCCGCCTGCGTGTACGTGGTTGCATTGGGGTCGCCATAGGCGACGATCCTGGCGAACTGTCCACCGTTCTTGTTGTTATACTCTCTGAACGCTCCGCCGATCGTCTTGAGGTTGGTCAGGCAGGCCGTCTTGCGGGCCTCGGCCAACGCGTTGCCGATGACCGGCACGAGGATCGCCACCAACACGGCGATGATCGCGATAACCACCAACAGCTCAACTAGTGTAAACGCTTTACGCTTCATGGTACCGCTCCCAATAATGCGCCGATAAGCAGATCAGGCTGATATCGTATCTATGAAGACATTTCGCGCCAGGTCTGCATCGACTCGGCCGCCAAAGCGGCCTGGTTTCGCTTCGCATTCAGCTTCAGGCTGAATACCCAGTCCATCACGCTTATGTCAACTTTTTGGCCCACCGATGGCCGCAAAGAGAGTAGAGGAATGGCCGGCGCATCCAGTCAGCTCGCGCTGCGAGAATGTCCCGACCCGGCTCCTTTAGCCGTCACATCGTTCGGTGGTAAAGGTGGGACAAGGAGAAATAAAACAAACATATAAGGGCATATAGCGTGCCTTGATCACCTTTGCCATATTAAATATACTCCGCGCTCCACATGCGGGTCAACACCAAGACACCATTATTTTCTCTCCAAGAGTCTCCGGCGGCCAACGGCAAAAGCGGGAAAAACCCGGCAGGTGAAACTTCGCGGTAATTCGCTGTAAGAGCGTCAGATATGCCTGTTAATGTTCCATGCCGCTGACCGGTTTGCCGCGTGGCTGATTCGGATATTCCACAAATTCAATGAAAAATTTCCTTCAGTTGGCGACTGGACAGGTCGAAATTCAATTACACGCCGGTCTGTCCGCAGACCATTGACATCCCCTCGCGCCGCCCATACCTTGCACGCGATGCACTGCAATCACCTAATGGAGCCCTGCCGCTGATGCCGGACGTGAACGCCATTGCCGCCAAGCTCGCCCAACACGGTCAATCGCACCTGCTTCGGTTTTACGATGAGCTTCCGCCGGCGCGTCAGGCGGCCTTGCTGAACCAGATCGAACAGATCGACCTGGACGAACTCGGCCGCCTGGTCGCGCAGTACGTCCTGGCCGCTCCCGCCGCGGCCATCGAGGGAGAGATCGAGCCCGCCCCGGTGGTGTCTGCGCGGACGGGCGGTGACAGAATCGCCGCCGAGTTGTCAGCCGCACGGTTGCGCGGGCAGGAGCTGATCGCGGCGGGGAAGGTCGCGGCCTTTGTCGTCGCCGGCGGGCAAGGCACGCGGCTGGGCTTCGACGGGCCCAAGGGTTGCTTCCAGGCCACGCCGGTGGCGCACAAGCCGCTGTTCCAGGTCTTCGCCGAGCAGATTCTGGCCGCCTCGCGGCGCAGCGGCAAGGCCATCCCCTGGTACATCATGACCTCGCCGCTCAACGACGCGGCCACGCAGGCGTTCTTCCGCCAGCAGAACTATTTCGGCCTTGATGGCGCCGATGTGTTCTTTCTGGTTCAGGGCACGATGCCGGCTATCAGCCTGGGCTGCCCCGGCGGTCCGGCGGCGGGCAAGCTGCTGCTGGAGCAGCGCGACGCGCTGGCGACCAGCCCCAACGGCCACGGCGGGGCGATGACGGCCCTGCGGCAAAGCGGGGCGCTGGACGACATGGCGCGGCGCGGGATCGAGTTGATCAGTTATTTCCAGGTGGACAATCCGCTGGTGCGCGTGATCGACCCGCTGCTGCTGGGCCTGCACCACCTGCGCGGCGCCGAGGCCAGTGCCAAGAGCCTGCCCAAGCGCGATCCGATGGAGAAGGTGGGCAACTTCTGCCTCGTCGACGGCAAGGTCAGCGTGATCGAGTATTCCGACATGCCCGACGAACTGGCCCGCGCCACCATGCCCGACGGGCGCCTGCTCTACGGGGCCGGCAGCATCGCCATCCACGCCTTCTCGCGCACGTTCGTCGAGCGGCTGACCGCCGGCGGGCGAACGATGCTGCCCTTCCACCGCGCCGACAAGAAGGTGCCTTTCCTGGACGCCGCCGGCCGCCGCGTCGAGCCCGAGCGCCCCAACGCCGTCAAGCTGGAGATGTTCATCTTCGACGCCCTGCCCCTGGCGCGCCAGACGGTGATTCTCGAGACCGACCGTAGCGAAGAGTTCAGCCCCATCAAGAACGCTACCGGTCTGGACTCGCCGGCCACCAGCCTGCACGATCAGGTGCGGCGTGCGGCCGCCTGGCTCGATGCCGCCGGCGTGAGCGTCCCGCGCGACGCCGACGGGCAGGTCGCCGCGGCGATTGAGATCTCGCCGCTGTACGCCGACAGCCCCGAGGCCCTGGCCGGTCGCGTCGACCCCAAGCTGGCGATCGCGCCGGGGCAAAGCCTGTACCTCGCCCCGTAGCAGCGGTAAGATGACCTTATGACCCTGCCGCAAATCATCGCGTTCATCAACCCGGCCAAACCGGGCGTCAAGGAAAAGGTTGATGCCCTGCGCCCCTGGCTCAAGCAGCGCGTCGAGATCGTCGCCGAACTCAACTCCGGCGACGCGGTGCCGGACGATCTGCCCCAGGCCGGTCTGTGCGTGATTTTCGGCGGCGACGGCACGCTGCTGGCCGCGGCCCGCGCCCTGGCGCCGCGCGGTCTGCCGCTGCTGGGCGTGAACTTCGGCAAGCTGGGATTCCTCGCCGAGTTCAGCGTCGAGGATCTCCGCACGCATCTGGATGCGATACTGGCCGGCGAGGTGGTCGTCTCGCAGCGCATGATGCTCGACGTGAGTGTGTACGGAACGTGCCAGGACGGCCAATCGCCCGGCTTTACCTCGCTGGCGACGAACGACGTAGCCGTATCGAGCGGATACCCGTTCCGCATGATCGAACTGACCGTCACGCAAGGCGCCGTGCATGTGGTGCGATACTACGGCGACGGCCTGGTCATCTCGACGCCCACCGGCTCGACGGGCTACAACATGTCCGCCGGCGGGCCGATCCTCGAGCCGACCATCGACGCCATCGCCATCACGCCGGTAGCCCCGCACACGCTGTCGATGCGACCGATCGTCGTGGCCAGCACGCAGCCCATCTGCATCACGGCGACGGCTGTAAATCCGGGAACGACCGTCAGCGTCGATGGGCAGATCAACAGCCCGCTGTGCACCGGCAGCCGCGTGGAGATCCGCCGCAGCAACGTGCCGGCCCGGATCATCACGCACCCGCGGCGGACGTTCTTCAGCACGCTGACCGACAAGCTCGACTGGGGGAGCGACCCCCACACCCCGTGACAACGCGGGAAATCACAAACCTCAAACTACAAAACCCAAACAAAAAGACAAACCACAAGAAACAAACAAAAGACATGCTCTTCCCATTCCTTTGTTTGAAGTTTCATCTTTGTCTTTTGAGGTTTGTTTGTGATTTGTGTTTTGGGTTTTGTAGCTTGTTTTCTTTCTGCGAGGCCTTATGAAGACCATTGGCATCGGCCTGATCGGCTGTGGCGAACGAATACGAACTCTCATGGGCGCTTTGCTCACCGGCCGCGACGGCCTGGAAATCACCGCTATCTGCGACCCCTCCGACAAAGCGGTCGGCCGCGCGCGGCAGACCTTCGCCAAGAACGCCCGCGTCTATGCCGACTATCACGACCTGGTTGCCGACGCAGCGGTCGACTGGGTGCTGGTGGGCTCGTGGAACTGCTTTCACGCCCAGCACGTGACCGCAGCCTTCCACGCGCACAAGCACGTCTTCTGCGAGAAGCCCCTGGCCACGACGCTCGATGACTGCCTGGCGATGCGCGACGCGTGGCTGGCCGCTGAGAAGACCTTCGTGATCGGCTACACGCTGCGCTACTCGCCGCTGTACCGCAAGATTCGCCAGCTCATCCACGGCGGGGCCATCGGCGACCTGATCAGCCTGGAGTTCAACGAGACGCTGCCCTTCGGACACGGCGGGTGGATCCACGCCGACTGGCGCCGCCACAGCCGCAACGCCGGAACGCACCTGCTGGAAAAATGCTCGCACGACGTGGACCTGGTCAACTGGTACGTCGGGGCCCTGGCGTCGCGCGTGGCGTCATTCGGCGGGTGCGACTACTTCGTGCCCAAGAACGCCTGGCACGTGCAGCGGATCGGCCCCGCGCCCGACGGCAAGCAGCCCTACGGCGACTGGTGGGAAGTCATGGGCTACGCCAAGCCGCCGGCCGACTGCTTCGGCACCGACAAGGACATCGTCGACAACCAGGTCGCGATCATCGAGTACGCCAACCGCGTCCGGGCGACGTTCCACACCAACCTGCACTCGGGCCTGCCCGAGCGGCGGATGTACATCTGCGGCACCGAAGGCGCCATTCGCGCCGACTCGACAGCCGGGACGCTGCAGCTCGGCCGCATCGCCTGGGGCGCGCCGGTCGAGAGCATCCCCTTTAACAACGCCGGCGAGCATGCCGGCGGCGACGCGATCCTGGCTGCCGAACTGGCCGCCACCATGCTCGAAGGCGCCCCGCCGGTAGTCTCGATGGAAGAAGCTCTCAAGGCCGCCGTCACGTGCCTGGCCGTAGACAAAGCCTTAACCAGCGGCACTGTAGTAGACGTGGCCGAGAGCTGGAAGCGCTTCGGGATGATCGCCCGGTAAGGATCGGGGAACGGGGAGTGCGGGATTACCGGGATTTAAGGGATTAAGAGGATTAAGACGAAGAGGTCAAAGAAGGGGTGCCACGCACAGCTCCGTTGTGCGTGTCCCCGACGCGCTGCCCCAGCGCGGGGGCAAGTCGAAGATCCACCGCAGCACGCCCCGCCGCCAACTATCCGGTTGCCCCGGTTCCCGTTCTTTGTCTTTCCTCCCCATTCGTGACATTCGTGTTCTCTTGGGGCAGGGAAAACTCTTTGGCATCCCGCCGCCGTTTCGTAAAATGCTCCCCATGAAGGTTGATCCCCGTTACCTCACCAGCCAGGGCCCCCAGGTTTTCACCGGGGCGGAGATGTTGCTCAAAGGCGCCCTGGAGGCCGACGGCGGCGTACACCTGCTGGGCGGTTATCCCGGCAGCCCTGTCGCCGGATTTTTCGATTCCATGGCCCTGATCAAGGACCTGCTCAACGATAACGGTATCCGCGCCGTCATCAACCACAATGAGGCCCTGGCCGCGGCCATGCTCAACGGCACGCAGCTTCTGCCGGCCCGGGCGATCATCTGCATGAAGTCCGTCGGCGTGCACGTGGCGGCCGACGCCCTGGCGCTGGGCAACATGTCCGGCGCCAATCCCGCCGGCGGCGCTATCGTCATTTACGGCGACGACCCCTGGAGCGACTCGACGCAGGTCGCCGCCGACAGCCGCTATATCTCCAGGCACCTGTACATCCCGACCATCGAGCCGGCGACGCACCAGGAGATCAAGGACTGGGTCAACCTGTCCTTCAAGCTCTCGGCCCGCAGCGAACTGTTCGCCGGGTTCGTGCTGACGACGAACCTGGCCGACGGCGGCGGCACCGTCGAGTGCAAGCCCAACCAGTACCCCGTTACGAACATGCTCAACCCGGTCGAGCTCGAGACCGCCCGGATCGACCTGGACAAGCGCGTCCTCCTGCCGCCCAAGACCTGGTGGCAGGAAGCCACTTTCGCCGACCGCTTCACCCGCGCGCAGGCCGCCGCCCGCGACCTCAAGCTCAACCGCCTGGACTACCCCTCCGACACGCGCAAGCCTGTGGGCTTCGTCGCGACGGGGCTGGCGTATTCGTACCTCGTTCAGTCGCTGTGGGAGATGGACCTGCTGGGCGAGTTCCCGATCCTCAAGTTCGGCCTGAGCTACCCCATCGACCCGGCCATGGTGCACCTGATGGCCGAGCAGGCCCAGCGCATCGTCGTCATCGAAGAACGCCGCGGGTTCATGGAGGAGCAGATCGGCCAGATCATCCTCCGCGACCGCCAGAGCGGACAACTGCCTGCCGACCTGGAACTCTGGGGCAAGAAGTTCCCCGCGCCGCTGCAGGGCATCCCCGACACGCGCGGGCTGCACCCCTCGATCATCACCGACCGCCTGGTAGCGCTGCTGCGAAGCCTCGGCGGCGGCAAGACGACGGTGGTTTTCCCCCCCGCCGCGGCGGAAGCCATCGACCGCGAGGCCGCCACGCTGGCCTCGACCGCCCAGGCCCAGACGCCCACGATCCCCGGGCGAACGCCGACCTTCTGCCCGGGCTGCCCTCACCGCGACTCGGCCAGCCTGTGCCTGGAGATCAAGCAGCGCTTCGCCGACAAGGCGTACATGGCCCGCAAGTACAAGCGGGGCCCGATTGACATGGTCTTCCACGGCGACATCGGCTGCTACACCATGCTGATGTTCCCGCCCAACACCGACTTGATGCACAACCTCTCGGGCATGGGCCTGGGCGGCGGAACGGGCTCGGGCGCCGACCCGTTCATCACCAACAAGCAAGCCGTGTTCATGGGCGACTCGACGTTCTTCCACTGCGGGGCCCTGGGCATCTCGCAGGCCATCAAGCTCGGACAGGACATCACCTTCGTCATCCTCGATAATTCCACCACCGCGATGACCGGCCACCAGACCACGCCGGGGCTGGACTTCGACGTGCTGGGCAACCCCACGCCGGTGCAGGATATCGAAGACGTGGTGCGCGGGCTGGCCGCGCGGACGGACATGCTGGTGGCGCGCGTGGACCCCGAGAAGCGCGACGAGTACGGCGAACTGCTGGAGCGCACGTTCCTGGACGAGGGCGTCAAAGTCCTGATCGCCACCAAGGAATGCGGCATCACGCGCATCCGCCGCCAGCGCCGCCTGCAGCGCCAGACCCGCAAGGAGCTGGGGTACCTGCCCGCCTGGCAGCACATGAACGTCAACACCGACGTCTGCCGCTTCTGCCTGGCGTGCGCCGAACTGACGGGCTGCCCGGGGCTGCGGCACGTGCAGACCGACTACGGCCCCAAGATCGACACCGACATCACCGCCTGCGTCGACGACGGGGCCTGTCAGCGCATCGGGGCGTGCTGGAGCTTCGAGCGCGTGATGATCCACCGCCGCAAGGCCCCGCGCACGCGCGTGCCCGAACTGAACCTCGACGACATCCCCGAGCCCGAGAAGCGCGTCGTCGGCGACCTGTGGCGCTGCTGCCTGGCCGGCGTCGGCGGCCAGGGTGTCGGCCTGAGCACGCAGATCCTCGTGCGCGCCGCCCACAAGGAAGGCTACCCCGTCCTGTTCCTGGACAAGAAGGGCCTGGCCATCCGCAACGGCGGCGTCACCAGCCAGATCGTCTACAACGTCACCGGCCAGCCCGTCACGGCGGTCATTCCTTTCGGCAAGGCCGACCTGCTGATCGGGGTCGACGCCCTCGAGGCGGTTCGCATGCTCGAGCCGCACGGCCGCATGCGCGCGGCGTCGAAAGACCAGACCGCCGCGGTGGTCAACACGCACAAGGTGCCCACCGTGTCGGGCCTGATGGGGCGCGAGGACTACGACGTCGAGCAGATGGAGCGCACGTTGCGTGAGTGTACGCGCGACGACGATTTCATGGCCCGCGACATCTCGCGCATCTGCGAGGAGTACCTCGGCAGCAAGCTCTTCGCCAACATCATGATGCTCGGTTTTGCGTTCCAGAAGGGCCTGATCCCCGTCTCGATGCACTCGATGGCCTGGGCGATCAAGGACACCATCAAGACCGACATCCGCCGCAATCTCTATGCCTTTAACATGGGCCGCAAGCTCGTCGAGCAACCGGACCTCTTCCAGGGCCCGCCCGTCCGCGACGACTGGTCCAGCAAGCTGGAAGAATGTTGCCGCAACACCATCCGGCGCTATCGCGGCGGCCAGCAGCTCGCCGATGAGTTTCGCGCTGTCGCCGCCGCCGTGCTGACGGCCGGGGCCGACCTGGGCGAAACAATCAAGCGTGACTTTGTCATCCGCCTCTACGACACGATGCGCTGGGGCGGCATCGAATACGCTCGCCGCTACGCCGACGCGGTGCTGACGACCTACCGCCGCGACAGCGCGGCGCGGCACTTCGCCGCCACGGCAGCGGTGGTGCACAACCTCGCCGCGGCGATGCTGGTCAAGGACGCGTTCTTTATCGCGGAACTCTCGACCAGCCCAGAGAAGTATGCCCGCGACCGCCGCAAGTACAACGTCAACCCCGCCAACGGCGACTGGATCGAGTACGTCCACCTGCTGCCGATGAAGCTCAAGCTCGGTCCCTGGCAGTGGCACTGGTGCAGCGCCATGGGCGACCGCGGCATGCGGTGGCTGCGCGGGCTCAAGTTCCTCCGCAAGCTCCTGCCCTGGCGGCACCGCACCCGAAAGCAGTTCCTGGCGAAATACGAAGCCGCCGTCGCCGCCTTCCGCAGTGAAAGCGAAGAAGATTATCGCCGCGGCCTGGAGGCGCTGGCCGGCCGCCAGTGCATGGACTGCCTCATCCCCCGCTGCCGCGACGCCGGCTGTCCGCTCGAGGCCCCCGTGCCGGTCTGGCTCAACCTGGCGTACGAGGGCAAATGGTCGGCCGCCGCCGAGGCGCTGCACGAGGCCAACAACTTCCCCGAGTTCACCTCTCGCATCTGCCCCGCGCCCTGCCAGAGCGCCTGCAAGCAAAGCCACAGCGGCGGCCCCGTGCCGGTGCGCAGCATTGAGCGGCAAGTTATCGATAAGGCGTTTGAAAACGGCTGGGTCAAGCCTCGCAAGCTCGCTGCGCCGACGGGCAAGAAAGTCGCCATCGTCGGCAGCGGCCCCGCCGGGCTGGCCGCGGCGCAGCAACTGGCCCGCAAGGGCCACGCGGTGACCGTCTTCGAGCGCGACGACGCGCCGGGCGGGCTTCTGCGATATGGTATTCCCGACTGGCGGCTGGACAAGGCCTTGATCGACCGCCGCGTCGATCAGTTGCGCGAGGAAGGCGTCAGCTTCCGCACGTTCGTGCAGGTCGGGCACGACCTGCCCGCCAACGCCCTGCGCGATGACTTCGACGCGATCTGCCTGGCCGCCGGCGCCGCGCGCCCGCGCGACCTGCGCGTCCCCGGGCGCGACCACACCGGTATCCACTTCGCCTGGGACTTCCTCGCCCAGCAGAACCGCCGTTCAGCCGGCGTGGCCGTCGAGTCCGCAGCGGCTATCGACGCCAAAGGCAAAGTCGTCCTGGTCATCGGCGGCGGCGAAACCGGCAGCGACTGCGCCGAGACCGCCTTGGCCCAGGGTGCCGTCGCCGTGCACCAGTTTGAAATTCTCTCCCCCGCCCAGGTGCGCCGCGACCCGCTGCACGAAGGGCCGGCCCAGGTAACCCGCCACTGGTGCACCACCACCAAGGCCATCAACGCAAACGGCCAGAGCGGCCTGGAGATCGTCGCCAACGAAGTGCGATGGGTTCAGTCCGCCGCCGGCCGGCAGATGGTCGACGTGGCCGGCAGCGAGTTCGTCCTGCGGGCCGACATCATCCTGCTGGCGCTGGGATACGAAGCAATATGCGACGGCGCCATCGTCTCGCAGCTGAACCTGGCCGTCGACCCGCGCGGGCGACTGGTGGTCAATGACTTCGCTGCCTCCGCCCCGGGCGTCTTCGTCGCCGGCGACCTGGCCAGCGGCCCGTCGCTGGTGGCCAGCGCGATAGACTCCGGCCGTCAGGCCGCCAAGACAATCGACGTCTATCTCCAGAATCTGAAGAAGAATTAGCTGTCAGCTTTCAGCTATCAGCTTTCAGCCAATCGGCATAGCATGTAACTGAGAGTTGATAGCTTTTTCCCAAGGAGCCGGCAATGAAGACCGTCAGCATCGCCGCACTGATCCTGGTCCTGTTGGGATTGGCCGCCACGATCGGCCTGTTCGCCTTTGAAGAGGGGCTCAAGCATGCCGGGTGTAATCTCGATGTCGCCGCCCTGGGCGTGTTGGTCGTGTGCCTGGTTGCGTGCATCATGGGATTTGTCTCGCTGCGTGAACCCGCCGGCAAGGTCGCTGCTATTCTGGGCGCGCTGCTGGTGGGTTTCTTTGCGTATCAATTCCTCAGAACCGATGTCTCGCCACAAGTGTCGAAAGCCCCGCCATTGCGTGCGCCCGCACGGGTACAACCTGTTGCCCTTGAGGAAATGACCCCGGTCTCGCGCGACGAGTCGCCGCGCAATCAGGCCCCGCCCCGCCGCCAGGTAGTGGTCGTGATGCCCAAATCGCCGCCGGGAGAAGCTCGTTTTGAAGGCTTCAACGACCTGCGCGTCATCAGCACAGGACCGGTCGGTGGGCCTGTCGACAATCAGAACTACCAGCTCTACGTCGGCGGGTACGTCGGGCCGTTCATCGGTCCCGGCGGCTGCCAATGGTCGGGGCGGCACGCCTGGCCAGGCTCCCGTGTCGGCGGCGCGTTTTACCTTCGCTATGGCACGCCGCCGCAGGACGACTCTGGCGAAAACGTCACGGTCTACGGCGCCGGCGGGGAGTGACGCACGCCATGAAGAAAGAATCCCCCGAGCACCTTCGCAAGCGCGCCGGCAAGATCATCGGCCTGCTCAAGAAGCAGTACCCTGACGCCGCCACGCGACTGTTCCATCACTCCCCGATGGAGCTGCTGGTGGCCACGATCCTGTCCGCCCAGTGCACCGACGATCGCGTCAACATCGTCACCGATACGCTTTTCAAGAAGTACAAGACGCCGCAGGACTACGCCAACGTGCCCCAGGACGTGCTCGAGGGCCAGGTCCGCTCGACGGGCTTCTTCCGCAACAAGGCCAAGAACATCCGCCTGGCCGCGGCGAAGATCATCAGCGACTTCGGCGGCAAGGTCCCGGCGACGATGGCTGAGCTGCTGACGCTGCCGGGCGTTGCCCGCAAAACCGCCAACTGCGTGCTGGGCAACGCGTACAAGATCGCCGAAGGCATCACCGTCGACACGCACGTGGCGCGTCTGAGCATCCGCCTGGGATTCACCGACAAAAAGAAACCCGACGCCGTCGGCATCGAACAGGACCTCATGGAGATCGTCCCCAAAGACGATTGGATCCTCGTCTCGCACCTGCTGATCTACCACGGCCGCGCCACCTGCACCGCCCGCAAGCCGGATTGCGCGGGGTGTATCCTCAACACGCTGTGCCCATCGGCATTTCGCGTAGACGCGTAACGCCTAGAGTTTGCGCACGACCATCACCGTCACGTCGTCGACGGCCGTCTGTAGTCCGCTGAAGCGGTGGAGCCGCCAGAAGATGTGTCGGGTGATGCCCTGGGCGTTATAGCCGGCCGCGACGGCCTCGGAGACGGCCTCCTCCACGCGTCGCAGGCCGAAGGCCTCGTCGGCGAAGTTCAGCGCCTCGGTCAGGCCGTCGGTGTAAGCCACGACCGTGTCTCCGCTTTCGAGCACAAACATCTCGTGGCCCCAGTTGGCCTGGAGGTCCACCCCCAGAACGGTCCCGCCGCTCTTGAGGTGGCAGCAGGTTCCGTCGCGCACCAGCAGGGCCGGCGGATGTCCGGCGTTGGCGTAGGTGAACTGCCCGCTCTCGACCTCGATGACGGCATAGAACAGGCTGGCGAAATCGCTGATGAGCGTGTCTTCGCAGACGTCGCGGTTGACGTTGGCCAGCACCTCGGACATGTCGTAGACGTTCGAGGCGTGGGCATGCAGATAGGCCCGCATCGTGGCCATCAGCAGCGAGGCGCGGATGCCCTTGCCCACCACGTCGGCCACCGCCAACGCCAGGTTGTTCTGCGGCAGGGGAAAGAAATCGTAGAAGTCGCCGCCCAGCTCGAAGCACGGAACGTACGCGGCGTGGATGTCGTATCCCTCGGCCGTCGGCGGCGTCTCAGGCATCATGCGGCGCTGGACGACGGCCGCCAGCTTGATCTGGCGGTCTACCTCGGCCAGGCGCAGGGCCTCCTGGTACAGCCGCGCGTTGACGATGGCGCCGGCGGCGCTGGCGGCGATGCTGGTCAGCAGCGAGATTTCATACCAGTCGAATGCCTCCTGCCGGTGCGTGTAGACGCGGATGACGCCCTCGGGCCGACCCTGGTAGATCAGCGGCACGCACAGGAGGCTGACGATTCCCTCGCGGGCCATCTCAGCGGGGTACAGAATGCGTTCGTCGCCCTGCACGTCGGGGACATAGATCGGCTGGCGCGACGTCACCACTTCCTGGTCGAGCTTGCTTTGGGCCAGCGGCACGGGCCCCTTGGCCAGATACTCCGGCCCCAGCCCCTCCGCCGCGGCGATCTGAAGCTCCGTGCGGTCGTCGCTGAGCAGCCGCACGGCGCAGGCCTTGATCTTCATCAGGTCCACCACTGTCTTGGTCACCAGCGCCAGCACGCTCTTGAGGTCGCGCTTCGAGGTGAACTCGGCCGTAAGGCGGTAGATGGCCGCCAGCTCCTCCACGCGACTGCGCAGGCGTTTCTGGGCCAGGGCCAGTTGCGTGACGGTCTGGGCAGTGATTTCGGTGAACCGCGTCAGCCAGTTACGGGCGGCAGCGCTGAGCCGCGATGCGGGGCGCGGATATAGCAGCACGACGCGGGCGGCCTGCTCGCCGTCGACCATGACCGACCCTTCAAACCGCACCTGCTGCGACGTCTGGGGCGGGCGCTGGCCGGGCGTCTCGAGCAGGTCCCCCTCGCTCGAGCAGATCCAGACCTGCCCGCCGCAAGCCTCGCCATAGGCGCGCTGCACCGCTTGCACTGTCTCCAGGGACAGATATTCGCCGACTGCAGGTTTTTTGGGGGGGTTCTCGGCCATGGATTGGTTGCCTCGGGGTTATACCACATTCTGTAACCCGCCGGAAGAGGATACGGACCATGGGAGATGAAGGCGGTCTCTCGTATTGACCGGAATAGGTCAAAGAACCGCGCCGGGGCATTTGCGGTTGCGGCCGGAGCGGAATGCGTCTATCTTAGCGTCAGCAATGGCCTTGAAGGTAGAGGCATGTCCATGACAAACCAGGAACCGCCCGACTTGATCGACCGCTGTCGCCGAGGCGACCAGGCGGCGTTTGATGCGTTGTACGCGCGGCATGCGCCGCGGGTGGCGGCGTTTCTGCTGCGCAGCGGGTTTGTGCAGGCCGACGCCGAGGACTTGGCCCAGGAAACATTTCTGCGGGCCTACCGCGGGCTGGACACGTACGACGCGGCGCGCGGGGGCTTTGGCGGCTGGATCGGCGCCATCGCGCGAAATGTCGCGCGACGGCATTGGGCGCGGCGCGTGACGCCGGAGAATTTCGACCCGGACCTGGCGGACGATATCTTTGCCTCCGACGGCGACGAGGCCCCCCAGCAGGCGATGACGGCAGAGCAGTACGAGGCGGTGCGCCTCTGCCAGAGCGCCTTGCCGCGCGAGTTGCAGCGGCTGATTTATCTGCGGTACGTCGAGGGGCGCAGTATGCGCGGCGTCTCTCAGGCGATGGACCTGCCCGAAGCTACCGTGCGCCTGCGCCTGACCGGCGCGTACGGGATGCTGCGGCGGTGCCTGCGCGAGAAAGGTTTCGCGGTTTGATTTATGCGCTGTCGGGCCGCGGACGGATATAGAAGACAGAGGACGCTATGAACGAGGCTCAGCAACAACCTCAAGACGCGCTGGAATCGCTGCTGCGAAAGAGCGGCGCCCGGCAGGCCCTCCAGCAGGCCCACGCGGGGCAGGCCCCGGCCATGGGGCAGGAGATCGCGGACATGACACAAGCGCAAGAACCTCCCTCCGACCAACCCCCCGCGCCGCTGCCGGAAGTGGACGAGCCCATCCCCGTCGACCCGCGAAAGTTTGGCGCCAACACCTGGCTGAGCCGTCTGATCCCGCTGTCGGTGGCCGCGGCGCTGGCGGTGGTGGCTGGAATCCTCCTGTACAACTATCGCAACACCGACGCCGGCAAGAACAAGGACATCCAGGCGCTCAAGGCGCGACTGGTGCAAGCCGATGCCGCCAACGCCCTGGCCAGAAAGTCCATCGGCGAACAGGAAAGCGCCATCCAGCGCCTGCAGGGGGAAAAGGCCCAGGCTGACGAAGACCTTGCCAAGCTCAAGGTCGAATTGCAGAACGCCCGACTGCAGGGGGCCTCGGACAAGACGCGCGCCACGCAATTGGGCGAGCAGGTCGCCCAGCTCCGCAAAGACCTCGATGAGTCGCAGAAACTCAACGCCCAGCGCCAGGCGCAGGCCGAAGAGCTCAGCGCGAACATGGCCGCGATGGTCCGGGAAGTCGACGCCAAGAAAGACAAGAACGAGAAGATCCGCGAGGAACTTCAGCGGACCATGGCCGAGTATCACCAGGGCATCGCCCAGCAGAACAACGCCGTCCGCCAGTACCAGGCCCTGCGACAGCAGTATGCGGCCCTCTTCGAAAGCGCCCAGCAGGCGTACCTGGGCGTCAAGGGCGGGCAGAATGAAAGTCTCGACGCGCGGCAGGCGGCCCTGAAGCGGTCCAACCTGCTCAAACGATTGACGGCGCTGCGGCAGCAATCGATGTCCGAGGCCGGCCGCAGGGCCTTGGAAACCAGCGAAGTGCTGTTGACGCGCCTGGGGATGGTCAACGCGGCGATGCCCGCCGAGGTGCAGGAGTTCCAGTCGCTGCTCAAGCGCAGCGGCGTGGCCGACCAGATCGATGCCGTCCTGGCCGGCGCCGTCGAGAGCGAAGCCCTGCGAGGCTGGCTCTTTGAAGCGAAGATGATCCTGGGCTGACGAGGACCCACCATGCGAATCAGACTATGGCAATGTGCGATGATTGCGGCCGCCGCCGGCATGATGGGATGTGCCTCGATGAAGGAAATGCAGTTTCCCAAGATGCAGATGCCGTGGCAGAAGAAAGCTCCCCCGGTCGAAGCGGCCGCCCCGCCGATGACGAGCGTCAAACCCGCCGAGGCGATGGCCACCTTCCATGAAGGACTTGCGCTGCTGGCCGAGCTGCACTACGCCCAGGCGGCGGTCAAGTTCCAGTCAGTCGTCAACCCGCTCGACGAGGCCGGCGACCGCAAGCACGCCAGCGAGGCGTTCTTCTGGCTGGGCTACTGCTGCGAGAAACAGGGCATGATCGACAAGGCCAAGCCGCTCTACCAGCAATTGGTCAAGGTCTACGGCGACACCCCGGCCGCCGACCTGGCCCGTCAGCACTTGGCCGACATCGGCGCCGGCGCAGTTCCGCCGGCCCCAGCGCCTCAAGCGCCGGCCGACCTCGAGGCGCGATATCCCGCGTCGACCCAACCGGCGGTGGAAGTGAAATGACCCCAAATCACAAGCTCCAAACCACAAAAGCAAAGAACCAGGCAACAGACTGCAAATCTCAAGACAAATTCCTACGGGACAGATGAGGATGTTTGCTCTTTTGTCGTTCTTTGAGGTTTAGCTTCTTGTTTGTTCTTTGTAGTTTGTGATTCCCCGCCTCGTCGGCGGGCGGGTACTATGCCCTCATGAAATTGCGCCCTTACAGTCTTTCGCAGATGCAGTTCGACGATTTCTCGCTGGCGGGGTACAGCGTCGCCGGCGAGGAGACCATCATCATCGCCCCGGAACTGGACTGCTGCTTTGACATCGGCAAGTGCCCGCGCGAGGCCCTGGCCGTCAATCACGTGCTGCTCTCGCACGGCCACGCCGACCACGTGGCCGGGCTGACGTACTATTTCGCCCAGCGCGATTTCCAGGGCATCGAGGGCGGCACGGCGCTGGTGCCGGCCAATCTTGTCGGGCCGCTGGAAGACCTTATGAGCGCCTGGGGGCGCGTCGAGGGGCACGTCCCGCCGCACCGGTTCGTGGGGATGGTCGCCGGCGACGATTTCGAAGTCCGCCGCGGCCTCATCGTGCGGGCATTCGAGAGCAATCACATTCGCGGCTCGCTGGGCTTTTCCATCATCGATGTGCGCAAAAAACTCAAGAGCGAGTTCGACGGCCTGACCGGACCCGAGCTGGTTGAACTCAAGAAGCGCGGCGTGCAGATCGACCACCGCATCGAGGTGCCGCTGGTGGCGTTCCTGGGCGACACCGGTCCTGCGCCGTACAAGAACCTGCCCCACGTCGCCAACGCCAAGGTGCTGCTGGCCGAGTGTACGTTCTTCGACGCCGAGCATCTCAGCCGCGCCCGCGCCGGCCGCCACACGCACGTGCAGGACCTGCCCCGCGTGCTGGAGGGCATGAACAACGAGCACATCGTGCTGATCCACGTGACCCGCCGCACCAACATGACCGAGGCCCGCAAGCTCCTGCGCCAAACCCTGCCCGCCGCCACGCTGGAACGCATCCACTTCCTCATGAGCCGAAAGTACATCGAGGAAGAATAGAGGCCGCGCCATCCGGTGCATTTGCGCTGGAAATAGTTTTTCGGCCCGAGTAGTCTGTGGCAGTCCTCTCCCGCGGCTTGGTTCGACGGGGCGGGAAATCCCTGTTGAAGTGGGAAGAACAGACGCGTGCGTCTGACGTTTGAAAGGAGTTCGCCATGGACTGGTGGAACGCTCTGGGAAACCCCGCGAAGGTTTTCTACTGCATGGCCGCGTTCTTCAGCGTCTTCCTGGTCTGGCAGATCATTGCCGCACTGCTGGGCTTCGGGGGAGATGACGACGGCCACGTCGATCACGGCGATGGGGACCATCATGATGCTGCGGCCTCGACTGCCGCCTTCAAGCTGCTCAGCGTGCGGTCGGTGGTGACGTTCTTCACGCTGTTCGCCTGGGCCGGCGCGCTGTATCTGACGCCGCCCGACGCCGTGCCGCTGTGGCGGGCGATGACGTGGGGCCTGCTCTGGGGGCTGGTGGGCATGGTCGTCGTGGCGACGATCTTCTACATGATGCGCCGCCTGACCGAGAGCGGCAATGTCTCCGTCAGCCAGTGCGTCGGCAGCAACGGCACAGTGTATCTTGATATCCCCGCCGGCGGTTGCGGACAGGTGCGGGTGCTGCTGGGCGGGCGCGTCAGCTTTATCAAGGCCCGCGCCGCCGCTTCAGAGAATCTCAAGGCCGGCACGGCTGTGACCGTCCTTAAAACCATCGACTCGACGACCGTTGAAGTCGGTCCGGCCGAATCCGTCTAGGAAGGAAACCCATGGAACTGTTAATGCTTTCGGCGTCGCTGCTGGCACAGGACGAAGGTTCTCCGCGCGGGCTGATCCTGACGATCCTCCTGGCGATCGTCGCGCTGGTGCTGTTCATGACGCTGGTCAATCGGTACAAGCGCTGCCCGGCCAACCGGATCCTGGTGATCTACGGCAAGACCGGCAGCGGGGCAGCCAAGTGCGTCCACGGCGGGGCGGCGATGGTCTGGCCGCTGATCCAGGCGTACGAGTACCTCGACCTCGAGCCTTTCGTCGTGCCCATCGATCTGAGCAACGCCCTCTCGCGCGAGAACATTCGCGTGACCGTGCCCACGACGGTCACCGCGGCCATCAGCAACGAGCCGGGCATCATGCAGAACGCGGCCGTGCGATTGCTGGGCCTGACCCGCTCGCAGATCCAGGACCAGGCCCAGGACATCATCCTCGGCCAGATGCGAGCGGTGCTGGCGACGATGCGCATCGAAGACATCAACCGCGACCGCCAGGCCTTTCTGGCGGCCGTCAACGACTCCGTCAGCGGCGAGCTGGAGAAGATCGGCCTGGCGCTGATCAACGTCAACATCCGCGACATCGACGACGAGTCGGGATACATCGTCGCCCTGGGCCGCCGCGCCGCCGCCGAAGCGATTAACCAGGCCAACATCGACGTGGCCGAACAGGAAAAAGTCGGGCAGATGGGCGTGGCCGAGCGCAACCGCGACCAGCGCGTCGCCGTGGCGGCCGCCACGGCCGAGGCCAAGATCGGCGAGGCGACCGCCGAGCGCAACCGCCGCCAGAAGACGGCTGCCCTCGAAGCCGAAGCGGTCAACGCCGAGACGGCAGCCGAGGCCCAGAAAGCGGCCTATCGCGCCATCCAGTCGGTCGCCGAGCAGGAGGCCCGCAACAAGTCCGAGTCGGCTTCCCGCAGCGCCGACGGCGCCATCCGCGTCGCCGAGCAGATCGCCCAGAAGCAAGCCGAAGAAGCCAAGGCCCTGCGCGAGCAGGCCAGGCTCAACGCCGAGATCATCGTGCCCATCAACATCCAACGCGAGAAGGTCGTCATCGCCGCCGACGCGCGAAAGCAGGAAGCCATCCGCATCGCCGAGGGCGAGGCCGAGGCCACCATCAAACGCATGACGGCCGAGGGGCGCGGCATCCAGGCTGTGCTGGGCGCCAAGGCCGAAGGATACAAGAGTCTCGTCGAAGCCTGCGCGACTGCCCAGCAGGCCGCCGGGCTGCTGCTGATCGAGAAGATGCAGGAGATCTCGGCCATCCAGGCCCAGGCCATCAAGGATCTGCCCATCGAAAAGATCGTCGTCTGGGACGGCGGAGGCAACGGCGGCGGCGGCGGAATCGAGGGCCTAGGCCGCCGGCTTATGGGCGTTCTGCCGCCGATCCACGAACTGGCCAAGCTGGTAGGCCTGGAACTGCCCGAGTACCTGGGCAAAGCCTCCAGCGAACCGAAGGCAGACGCCCCCGCCACGGCGGTGGTGCCCGACATTGTCGAAAAGAACGTTCCGCCCCGGGCGTAGCAGTTTCTTTGTTTATCGAACAACTGCTAAGCCGCAAGCGGCGAACCAATAAAAAGCGGCCCCTGTCGGACGTTCAGGGGCCGCTCATCTGCGCCGATGGTGCAGATGCGAAGCTTCAGAGCTCCGCGGGGGCAGCGTCGGCAATGGGGATGGTGTCGATGGGGCGGTGGGCGGAAGGATCTTCGTTGACCTCGTGCCAGAATCGCACGCGGCCCTCGCCCAGGGCCCAGCAGAGGCGTATCTCGCGACCGGCGGCAAGGCTGGGGAAATCGACTGCCCCGCGCGACCAGTCGGTGATCTCGACGCCCAGGTCGTCGAGTTCCTGCAGGCAGCAGCGGATCCGGGTGACCGAGTGCGTCAGCAGGCCTTCGGTGCGACGGCGGACGTCGTCGTCGGACCCGCCGGCCTCAAGCGTTTCCTGATACTCGCCGAGGCGCTGGTAGTCGTCGACGATATCGGCCACCACCCGGGTCAGCAGCACCAGCGAGCGGTTGGCGTGCTCGATGCTGAAGTACCGCCGCCTCGCCCGGGCCGGCCTCACGTGCTGCGTCGCGTTGTTGAGTCTATTGGACACGCGAAAGTAACTATCGGCAAAACAGCACCCCCGACATGAGCCCGCCGCGGAAAAGGCCGAAATCCTCGCAAGTTCTTCATCTGCATTTATTTGCATTTCCAACGAGGCCGCCGTCAGCGTAGAATTCGCAACAATGTTCGGATTTCTCAACATCAACAAGCCGCCCGGGCCGACCAGCCACGACATCGTGGCGGGCCTGCGCCGCCGGGCAGGCCGTGGCGCCAAGATCGGCCACGCCGGAACGCTCGACCCCTTCGCCCAAGGCGTGCTGGTGCTGTGCCTCGGACACGCGACGCGGCTGGCCGACTACGTCCAGGCCGCTACCAAGAGCTACCGCGCGCAAGTCACCTTCGGCGCCGTCAGCGCGACCGACGATCCCGAGGGGCCCATCCGTAGCACGGGCGTCTCGCCCGTGGAATTCCAACCGGAGCAGGGGCAAGATGCCCCTGCGACTCATGGGCGAGACGCCCATGCTACTGTTCCAGACGAATCTGCCGTGCGGGCGGCGCTGAAACAATTCACGGGAATGATATCCCAGGTGCCGCCTGCGCATTCGGCCGTGCATGTCGATGGGCAGCGCGCCTACAAGCTCGCCCGCTCCGGCATGAGCGTCGAGCTTCAGCCGCGCAGCGTGAAGGTGTACGAGATCGCCCTGCTGAGTTACGACTGGCCGCACCTGGAGATCGACGTGCGCTGCCAGGCGGGCACGTACATCCGCTCGCTCGCGCGAGACATCGGCGCAACCCTGGGCGTGGGCGGTTACTGCTCCGCCCTGACGCGCACGGCCGTGGGCGAGTTCCGCCTGGAGAACGCTCTCGCCCCTGAGGCGGTCGATCTGTCGCGAGACCTCATCAATCCCCTGGTGGCCGTCCAACGCTTGCCGAAGTTGACGCTCGATGAAGAGCAGAGTAAGCGCATCACTATGGGCCAGCCGCTGCATCTTGCGGACGATCAATTGGCTGGAGCGGAAGAAGTGGTCCTGCTTTCCCCCGCCGGCGAGCTGCTGGCCTTGGCCCACCCCGGTCCGGCAGGCCTGCTCAAACCACGGAAGGTGTTTGTGAACGCGTGAGCTGAAGCGGCCTACCGACCCCGCGCAACGAAAAACGTTCCGCCGTAAAGGTCAGCGAATTGACAGGAAGGTCTTGATCTGGTCGAAGACCTGTCGGTCGCCGCGAATTTTCAGGTCGATGAATCCGCCAAAGAGGCGTGCTTCCAGACCGGCAGCTCGGGTAGCAGGCTCTGGGCTCGGCGGACGAGCTGGACGGCGATGCCCCAGGGGTCGCGGAGCATGGCGAACGTGTTGCCGTCGGCATCGGTGGTCGGCTCGTCGACGACGGCCGCCCCGGCGGCGGTCAGCGATTTGAATGTGCCTGGCACGTCCGCGCAGTCGAAGGCCACGTGCAGCGTCATCGGATGCAGCGCGGCGTAGTCGGGGATCCCGTCGGCGGGGCGGCTGTAGAGTTCCAGTACGCACCGCCCGGCCGCGTCGGCCAGGAACCGCCCGTTATGCGGCGGCGGGCCGGACCGCAAAATGCGCATCTCCAGATGCCGCACATACCAATCGGCCATCGCGGCCGCGTCCGGAACGTTCAACGCCAAATGTTCGATGGAAGGCATGGGGAACATGATAGTGGCATTACAGTCCGGGTGCTACGCACAACTCTGTTGTGCGTGTCTTTGGCGCGAACCGGGTAGTCGCCGCTGAGGTCGCTGAGGACGCTGAGAAAAGCAGAAAAGTGGTTGAAGAAGATATCGGCACTATTCATAATTTGTTTCGACTACCTGTGACTTAGGAGAATCGAAATGTTTCACTTCATCAGACGTCTGCGGGAATCCCGAAAGCGGCGGAAGGAACAAGTGGAACAAGAGCGTGCCGCTGCCTTGGAGAAGTTCACGCAACGACAGATGAATCCGCAATACGACTTAATTGCGGAGATCTATGGCAAGCCGATCTCACAGTCGCTTCGTGCCCTCTATGACAACAAGGTGGAGATTCTCAAGGAAAACGTGGAGAAGATTGTCCCTGGGCAGTCCGAAGACAGGTGGTTGTGCATCTCGTGGTATGACCCCATGGATCGCGAACATATCGAAGAGCAATGGAATCCAGAGTCAAGATGTTACGAATTTGCCGATGACGGATCGGGCAGTAAATATGTCGTGGACCCGACTGATGATAATGCCCAGATATACTACTTCGATCACGAAGGCCAAGAAATGAAACCTACAGGCGCAACGATGGTGCAATTCCTTTCTCTCGAAGAGTCACATGAGTAATTGACTTTTTCTTCCTCAGCGTCCTCAGCGACCTCCCGCCTTCGCCAAGGCTTCGGCGAGGCAAGCAGCGGCTAATCCTGCTCCTGGATAGCGGCGAACAGTTTATAATCAGGGAACGAATTAACCTGCGGGTCCGTTTACTGGGGTGGCGGAAAGCGCTGCGGTGGATGGCCGATAGGAAAGACTTTGAGACGATCGCCTTGCCTTGGCTTGACGCGGTGTACCGCGCGGTCGCGGCGCTGTGCCATGACCCCGCGACGGCTGAGGATCTGACTCAGGCGACGTTTCTCAAAGCCTTTGAAAACTTCAAGACGTTCGAGCCGGGCACCAGTTGCCGCGCGTGGCTGATCCGGATTATGCGAAACGGCTGGATCGACCGCCTGCGACACCGGCAGGTGACGGGAACGCCGGTCGAACTCGACGAGAACCTGGTGGTCGCACGGCAAGAGCCGGAAGCGACGGCCTGGAGCGACGCGGAGGACCTGCTGGAGAATTTTTCGGACGAGCGGGTGATCGCGGCGCTGCGCCAGTTGACGGACGACCAGCGGCTTTGCCTGTTCCTCAGCGACGTCGAGGGGCTGGGGCAGGACGAGGTCGCGGCAATCATGGGCGTGGCGGTGGGCACGATCAAGAGCCGCACGCACCGGGCGCGGGCGATTCTCAAGGCAAAACTCGAGGCCCATGCCAACGAGCTTGGCCTGGGGCCGGGAAGACGATGATGCATCTGAATGCGGAACAATTTGAAGAGGCCCTGCTGGACGAGGCGCCTCACCGCGAGCACTTGGCGGGCTGCGCCCAGTGCCGCGAGGCGCTGGCGGGGATGCGCGCTCTGCGGGAGCGGCTGCGCACAGCGTACGAAGGCGTGCGGGCGCCGGCAGAGTTGGCGGCCCGCATTCGCAGGCAGACCGTCGGCATGAGCCAGCAACACGCGGGGCAAGCCTTGCCGTTGACGAAGCCGAGACGACACGCGGTGCGTTTTCCCCGCGTGTGGCGATATGCGTCGCTGGCGGCTGCGGCGATAGTGCTCGTGGCGGCGGGGTTGGTGATGCAACTTTGGCCCGCGGGTGCGACGGCTGCCCAGATCGAGCTGGCCCAGATCCATCAGCAGAACGTTGCGGCGATGGCCGCCGGCGGCAGTAACATGCTCTGCGGCGACATGAGCGCGATGCGGGCCTTCGTCAAGGCCAGGACCGGCTGCTCGCCGCTGACGCCGTGCTGTGGGGCGGGCACCAACGTCGAGTGCTGCTGCGTGCAGAAGTTCCGCGGTCGGCCGGTGGGCTGCTTCGTGCTCAAGACGCCCAAGGGGCCGGTATCGCTGGTGGTCGTGCCGGACAAAGTCGACACGCTGGGAATGACCACGTCGATCCAGGTCGACGGCCACGCCGCCCGGGGCAGTTCCGCCGCCGGCTCGAACATGCTCGCCTGCGGCGTGGGCGGCTACACCTACTGCGCCGTGGGCAACGTCGATCATTCGCAACTGGCCGACGTGATGGCCCAAGTCGTCAAGGGGCGCTAATCCCTAGGGCAGCCGCGGCCCGATGAAGGGGTTGAACGTTCATGACCCGCGATGAATATCTGCTGCTGGACGACGAGGCCCTGATCGCGCAGTGCGATTTCCACGGCTATCGCGCCTCCGGACCCGGCGGGCAACGGCGCAACAAAGTCTCCACTGCCGTCCGGCTGGTGCATCGACCGACGGGGATCGTCGCCTGCGCCGAAGAGGCAAGATACCAGGCGGACAATCGCCGCCACGCCGTCTCGCGCCTTCGGATGCATATCGCCTGCGCCCTGCGGGAACCCGTCGAGCCCGGCGACCTGCGCGTGCCGGCGACGGTGAGCGAGTGCCTCTTTGTAGCCCGCGGCGGCCAGGCCGCCGGGTCGCTCCGCGTGGACGTCGGCCGACGGGACAAACGCTTCTGGGCTGTCGCCGCATTCCTGCTGGACCTGCTCGAAGCCGCTGACGCCCGCGCCTCGGACGCGGCCGGGCGGATCGGCATCTCCACCGCCAATTTCACGCGGCTGCTATGCGAAGACAAATCGCTGCTCTCGGCCGCCAACGACATCCGCCGCAAACACAACCTCAAACCGCTGACGCCGTAATACAGAAACTGCTTGACGCTTCGCCGGGGCATGGATACAGTATGTGGCTTCGCACGGAACACTAATACGAGGTTGCCATGAAGGCAGACATTCATCCCAAGTACATCGAAATCAACGTCCGCTGCGCCTGCGGCGCGACGTTCAAGACCCGCTCTGCCGTTGGACACGACGTGCAGGTGGACATCTGCTCCAAGTGCCACCCGTTCTACACCGGCAAGCAGAAGTACGTCGACACGGCCGGCCGCGTCGAGAAGTTCCAGAAGAAGTTCGGCGGCGACTACTTCAAGAAGCCCGTCGAAAAGAAAACCAAGAAGTAGCTGCGATATATTGAAAGCGCCGACGCGGACAACCCGTCCCTCGGCGCTTTTTATATGGACGCGTTAGATTGCGGATTTGGGATTTCGGATTGCGGATTAGAAAGACGCATCCGACGGGGTTTTCCAATCCGCAATCAGAAATCCGCAGTCGGAACATGGCCAATAACAACACCACATTGCTGCAGAAGCTCGCCGACCTCGACCAGTTGTATTCCGGCATCGAGGCGAAGATGAACGACCCGACGGTCGCCTCGTCCGGGGCGCGCATCGTCGAGCTGTCCAAGGAATACTCGCGCCTGGGGCGGCTGGTGCTGCCGTATCGCCGCTACCTCAAGCTGGCCGGCGACCGCGACCAGGCCCAGGCCATCCTCGACGACCCGGCCTCCGACGCCGACATGCGCGAGCTCGCCCAGGCGGAACTGGACGAACTGGCCGCCGGGGCCGACGCAGCCCTGGAAGAGGTCAAAGGCCTGCTCGTCATGAGCGACGACGACGAGATCGATTCAGTCATGCTCGAAATCCGCGCCGGCACCGGCGGCGACGAGGCCGCACTCTTCGCCCGCGACCTGCTGGACATGTACCGCCGCTACGCCGAACGCCGCGGGTGGAAGTTCGAGACGCTCTCCTTCAGCCCCAGCGAAATGGGCGGCCTGCGAGAAGTCGTCGTCAACGTCAAGGGCGAGGGCGTCTGGAGCCGCCTGGGTTACGAAGGCGGCGGCCACCGCGTGCAGCGCGTCCCGGTCACCGAGGCCCAAGGTCGCATCCACACCTCGGCGGCCACGGTGGCGGTGCTGCCCGAGCCCGAAGAGATCGACATCAAGATCGACTGGGACAAGGACGTGAACGAATATGTCAGCCGCGCCGGCGGTCCGGGCGGGCAGAACGTCAACAAGGTCGAGTCGGCCGTCAAGCTCGAACATAAAGAGACGGGCATCACCGTTTCGATGCGTGACGAGCAGTCGCAGCACAAGAACCGCGCCAAGGCCCGGCGAATCCTCACCGCCCGCCTGTACGAGCACTTCACCAGCGCCCAGGCCGCCGAGCAGGCTTCGACGCGCAAGACGATGATCGGCTCGGGCGACCGCAGCCAGCGCGTCCGCACGTACAACTTCCCGCAGAACCGCTGCACCGACCACCGCCTCAAAGGCGAAGGCGGCGGGGCCAACTACAACCTCGACCGCATCATCTCCGGCGACCTAGACGAAATCGTCGACGCCCTCATGACCCACGACAAGGCCCAGCGGCTGGCCAATCTGTAATTTCAATTTCCAATCTTCTATTTCCAATTTATAACAACTCAATCGAGCGGCTTATGAGGTATCGTTCTTGTCATTCAATTGGAAATTGCCAATTGGAAATGCCTTCCCGTGAGGAGCCCGCACAATGAAGAAGACCGCCCCCGCCAAGTACCCCTACGATCCTGCCCACGAACGCCGCATCGCCTGGTGGCGCGACGCGCGGTTTGGCATGTTCATCCACTGGGGCGCTTACGCCGTGCATGGGCGCGGCGAGTGGGCCATGAACGTCGAACAGATTCCGGTCAAGGAATATGAAAAGTACGCCGACGCCTTCAAGCCCAGGCCCAACGCCCCGCGCGCCTGGGCCAAGCTCGCCGCCGAGGCCGGCATGAAGTACATGGTCATGACCGCTAAGCACCACGAAGGCTACTGCCTGTGGGATTCCAAGCTGACCAACTTCAACTCCGTCAAGCGCGGCTGCGGGCGCGACCTGGTGGCCGAGTACGTCGCGGCCGCCCGCGAGTACGGCATGAAGGTCGGCCTGTACTACTCGCTGATGGACTGGCATCATCCCGACGGCGCCCGCTGCATCGAGAACAAGGGCGCCTACAAGCGGTTCATCGACTTCACGCACGGCTGCGTCCGCGAGTTGATGAGCAACTACGGCAAGATCGACATCCTCTGGTACGACCTGAGCTGGCCGTTCATGAAGATCGAGGAATGGCAGAGCGTCAAGCTCAACGCGATGGCCCGCAAGCTCCAGCCGGAGATTCTGATCAACGACCGCTCGCTGACGCCGGAAGATTTCGACACCGGCTCGGAAGGGCACGTCAAGGGCGGTCTGCCGCAAGGGCGCGACTGGGAGGCCTGCATGACCACCACCGGCTCCTGGGGCTATGCGGCCAGGGCCAAACCATCGCAGTACAGCACGCCGGCGGGCATCCTGGACACGCTGCGGGCGGTGACGGCCGGGGCGGGCAACCTGCTGCTGAACATCGGCCCCGACGCCAAAGGAAACGTGCCCGGCCCGGCCGAAAAGGCCCTGCGTGACGTTGGCGCGTGGATGAAGAAGTACGGGGCCGAGGTGGTTTACGGCCACGTCGACCGCGTCCAGGGCACGGGCCTGCGCGACTCGTACACCCGCAAGGGCGACTGCCACTATATGTGGCTGTTCAACTGGACGCCCTTCGAGCGATCCATCGGGCGCATCCGCACGAGGGTCAAAGACATCACGCTGATCCCGGGCAACAAGAAGCTGCCTTTCACGCAGACGTACGACCGGCTGCTGATCAAGGGCCTGCCCGAGAAGAACCCCGACGAGACAGTCGGCGTGCCGCTGCTGAAGATCCGCTTCGCCGGCAACCCGCGACAGGATTTCGCCATCGGGCTCAAGACGATGGCCTTCGAACGCAAAGCCGCCAAGGCGGCGGCAAAGAAGAAATAGAGCTGGGAGAGCGGGATTACGCGGATTTACAGGATTAAGAGGATTAAGAAGAATCGATTGGAAACAACAGGAAGTGCGCTTCTCTTGCTTGCCCTCTCTTGTTGTCAATCCTCTTAGTCTTCTTAATCCCGCTAATCCCGCTCTCCCCGTCTTCGACCCGGAGTTCAACATGAACAAGACCGCAACGATCCTGACGTGTCTGCTCGGTGTGATCTTCTTGTCAGCGATTGCCGTCGCAAAACCGCCGCGAGCATCGGTCAAGTACGGCCCGGGCAAGTGGGCCTCGTCGCGGCCGAGCAGTTGCCCCTTCGAGCCTTCCAAGGAGATCACGGGCCTGGAGTGGACCGGGCGCATGCAGACCTACACCGACGCCGACACGTGGTACCCCTCCTGGGCGGCCGACGGCAATCTATACTCGCCATGGACCGACGGCGTCGTCAACGGAATGCGATGCTATTCGGTGCCCGGGCCGCTCAAGACCGGCAACGCCGTTATCACCGGCGAGGACCCGATGAAGCTGACCGTCACGCCGCTGGGCGTGATCAAGGCGCTGGCCGAGCCGTACCAGGGCCGCTATCCCTGCGGCAGCCTGGTCTACAAGGGCGTGTGGTACTATGCCACGTATGCACTGGACAAGGCGACGTATCAGTGGGACACGCTGGGGCCGATGGTGGGCTTTCGCGTATCGAAAGACTTCGGCAAGACCTGGACCGAGACGCCGCTGACGCCCGCCAAGCCGCTCTTTGGCGAGTCGGGCAAGAACGGTGGCAAGATCAAGATGGGCACGCCGCACGTGGTAGACTTCGGCCGCGACATGCAGCACAGCCCCGACGGCAAGATGTACCTCGTCGGCCACGGCGCGACGCGCAAGGACGCTCCGTGTACGTGGGTCAGCGGCGACCAGATCTACATGGCCCGCGTGACGCCCTCGCCGGAGAACATCAACGACATCAGCAAGTACGAGTTCTTCGCCGGCCACGACGTCAAGGGCCAGCCGATCTGGGCGAAGGATTTCTCGCAGATCAAGCCGCTGCTGGAGTGGAACGAGCGACTGGGCTGCGTGACGATCACCTACAACGCCCCGCTCAAGAAGTACCTGCTCTGCACCACCAACGGCGGGATTACCGGCGAGGGCACGTTCGACACGACGATTCTCGAAGCCGACGCCATCACCGGCCCCTATCGCCTGATCGCCCACTTGCCGGCCTTCGGCGCCCAGGCTTACTTCCTGAACTTCCCCAGCAAATTCATCAGCCCAGACGGCCGCACGCTCTGGCTGTGGTACTCCGCCAACTGGCAGCACAAGCTGCCCGCCGACCCGCCCGGCTCGCGCTACGCCTTGTGCGTGGTGGAACTGAAGCTGCTGAAGTAGATCAGTTCTGCTTGCCTTCGATGACGCACAGCAGGATTCCCGCGGCGATGGCCAAGCCCGGCTCAATGCGGCCTTTCGCTTCGGGGGCGAAGTCCAGAGCGATCTTCATCACGAAGGGATTGAAGTTCTGCTTGAAGGACATCACGTGGTCGTCGCCGATGGTGCCGCGATATTTCTGCGGCAGGATCAGCGCCGCGAACTCGACGAACCGGCGAACGAGCGCCAAGGCCGCGCTGTCCTCGACGATCTTGCCGACCTCGTTGTCCTGGGAATCGAGAATCTGCCACTCGTCGCGCACGATGCTCTTGAGCCCGCGGCGGCGCAGGGCGCCGAGCTTACGTCCGGTCGCCGACTCGACCACGTCATAGGCGCTGGAGAAGTCGATGATCTTCCGCGCCTTGATCTGCATCAGCTCGTCGGCCCGCTGCTCGTCGCGATAGACGCGGATGTCTTCCTTGAGCTTGAAGGCCTTCATGTGCACGAAAGCCGCCAGAATGCCCTGCTCGTCGGTCACGTGTACCTTGGCGCCGGCGAACGTCAGCACCTTCCTGCGAAGCTGATACCCGCTGTACTCGAACATGCCATGGCTCCTTTATACCCGGTGTCATGGCCCTCTGCCGCTTGCGGCTTGGCAGTTGTCTGGTAAGCAGAAGCTGCCAAGCCACAAGCGGCAAGTGGCACCATGCCACCCAATCTTCTACTTCACGTCGCGGGGGTCGGCGATGTGTCCGGCGATGGCGCTGGCCGCCGCTGTCAACGGACTGGCCAGATACACGTTGGCTTCCTTATGGCCCATGCGGCCGGGGAAGTTGCGGTTGGTCGTCGCCACCACGGTGATCGGTTCGTTCGCCCGCCCGAAGGTGTCGCTGGGCCCGCCCAGGCACGCGGCGCAACCGGCCTGTCCGATGTTGCACCCGGCGGCTGCGAAGATCTCTCGCAACGTCTTGTTGCCCATCTTGCAGCGGTCGAGGTCCTGGTCGGTCTCGATGGTCGCCGGCACGATGAACGTGGGCACCTTGACCTTGCGTCCGGCCAGCACGCCCGCGGCGGCCATGAAGTCAGCGATCTTGCCGCCGGTGCATGAGCCGATGTACGAGCGGTCGATCTTGACGGACTTCTTCTCTCGCGCCAGAGCCCGCTTGTCGGGCGAGTGCGGACACGCCACGGTGGGCTCGAGCGTGTCGGCGTCGAGTTCCATCACCGAGGCGTACTTTGCGCCGGGGTCGCTGGCGACAGCCTGGAACGGCTTGTCGGTGCGGCTCTTGACGAACGCGGTAGTCTTCTTGTCGGCTGCGATGATCCCGTTCTTGCCGCCGGCCTCGATGGCCATGTTGCAGATCGTGCAGCGCTCGTCGATGTCCAGGGCCTCGATCGCGGAGCCGGCAAATTCCATCGCGCAGTAGTTGGCGCCGTCGACGCCGATGCGCCCGATGATGTCGAGGATCAGGTCCTTGGCCATGCAGTACGCCGGCAGCTTGCCGTGCACGACGAACTTCATGCTCGCGGGCACCTTGAGCCAGAGCTTGCCCGTGCCCAGCACGAATCCGGCCTCGGTGTTGCCGATGCCCGTGGCGAACTCGCCGAAGGCCCCGTGCGTGCAGGTGTGGCTGTCGGTGCCCAGCAGCAGCTCGCCCGGGCGCGTGTGGCCCATCTGCGGCAGGGCGACGTGACAGACGCCGCGGTAGGGCGTGTTGGCGGCGTCCTTGTACGGCGCGGGGCAGCCGGTCAGGCCGCTCTTGACGAAGTCGGCGTCGTAGAAATGCTTGAGACCCTGGCTGTGCGCGAAGGCCCGCAGGATCTCGATGTTGCGATGGGCCTTGGGGTCGGCGGTGAAGATATAGTGGTCGGGAATGATGACGACCTTGTCGGCGTCCCAGACGCGGGCGGTCTTGCCGAACTCGGTCTGGAAGATGCCGATGGTCCCGGGCCCGCAGACGTCGTGCGTCATCAGCACGTCGACATCGCACCAGATATTTTCGCCGGGGCTGACACTGCCGCGCCCGGCGTGGCGGGCCAGGATCTTTTCTGTGATGGTCATGGACATAATCGATTTCCAATTTCCAATTGGCAATTTCCAATTGAACAATCGCTATGCTAAGGCCTGGAGGCGCGGATATCAACGCGCGCGAGGGCAATTAAAGCTCAAGCGTCTCCAAAAGACGTGTCACAGCGCCATCACCCATGGCCGTACCGACGACGGCGGGCGATTTCCTGCGGAAAAAATCGCGCGTTATTGAAGGCCGCTGCAGCCCTTGCCGACGAAGTTAATGAAGCGAAGCTGGAACCGCCGGGAGTATTTATCATGGTTATCGCAAACAGCTCGGGCAGCGAACGTCGTCGGCACGGCCGCGTGAAAATGGAAGACTGCTTCCAGGCGGTCCGTCTGGACCCCGATGGCGTCAACACGATGGACACCCTCTCGGGTATCGACATCTCACGCAGCGGTGTGGGGGCGTTTTCCAGCCGCTCGTACTATCCCGGTCAGCGGCTGGTGATCTGCCTGCCGGTTGCCGGCAATCACGGGCATCGCAATCTCTACGCCACAATCGTCCGCAGCAGCGGCGTGCAGGGCGGCTACGCGATCGGCCTGAAGTTCGATTCGGCCTCGGCCGACCAGTGGGTGGGCGTCAGCACGCTGGCGGCGGCGTAAAAGCATTTCCAATTTCCAATTTGGAATTTCCAATCTACTCATTGTCGGGTGGGGCGACACGCGCTGTTGTTGCTGGCGGGTCCCCATGGCGCTACCGACAGTGACGAACTCTGCCTTCGTTGCTCTATAATGCTCCCTGTGAAGAAGAAGCGTACTTGGCCGCGGCGGCGATATCTCATCCTGGCGGGGGTTGTCTGTGCAGGCCTGGCCGTCGTGGGTATCGAACGGTGGACGCGCCCGCCGACGCCGGAGCAGATCCTGGCCCGGTGGTGCGGTGCGGCTGACCGTTCCATCGCCATCACATATCCACTCCACGGGACGGTCTTTCCGCCCGAACTGCCGGCGCCGACCTTTCGCTGGGTCGATTCTTCCGGCGCCGACACGTGGGTCGTGACAGCCGGCGCGGAGGGCAGGCAGGAGGTCAGCGCCCTGCTGTCGCAACCGCGATGGACGCCCCAAGAGCTGCAATGGCAGCGCCTCAAGAGCAGCGCCGCGCAGGCGCACGGGCGGGCGCTGGTGCTGGGCCTGCGCCGCGCCGACCTGTCCCGCGTGGTTTCGTTCGGGAATCTTGGTTTTCAGACCAGCACCGACCCGGTTGGCGCGCCGATCTTCTACCGGGAGGTGAACCTGCCTTTCGTCGAGGCGGTGAAGGACCCGCGGCAGATCCGCTGGCGATTCGGGCCCGTCTCGTCGACCCGACCGCCGGTCGTGCTGGAGAACCTGCCCGTCTGCGGCAACTGCCATTCGTTCTCGGCCGACGGGAAAGTTCTGGGGATGGACATCGACTACGCCAATGACAAAGGCTCGTACGCGCTGGTGCCGGTCAAGAGCGAGATCGTCCTGGACAGCCAGTCGGTCATCACCTGGGCCGACTATCGCCGCGAGGATAAGGACCTGACGTTCGGTCTGCTATCGCAGGTCTCGCCCGACGGGCGGTACGTTGTCAGCACCGTCAAGGATCGCTCGGTGTTCGTGCCCATGCCGGACCTGGCGTATTCGCAATTGTTCTTTCCGGTCAAAGGCATCCTGGTGGTGTACGACCGCCAGAGCAGAACCTTCCGCCCGCTGCCCGGCGCCGACGACCCCGCGTATGTGCAGAGCAATCCCGCCTGGAGCCCCGACGGCAAGGAGATCGTCTTCGCGCGCAGCCGCGCCTACCAGCTCCAGGGCGTCGGCAGCGAGACGCTGCTGCGCCCCGACCAGTGCGCCGAGTTCGTCCAGGGGCGCCGACAGTTCCACTTCGACCTGTGCCGCGTGCCGTTCAACGACGGGGCCGGTGGGGCGGCGGTCCCGGTCGAGGGCGCCGTCGACAACGGCATGAGTAATTACTTCGCGCGTTTTTCTCCCGACGGCAAGTGGATCGTCTTCTGCCGCGCCAAGAGCTTCATGCTCCTCCAGGCCGACAGCGAGCTGTACATCATGCCCGCCGCCGGCGGGGCGGCCCGGCGGATGCGATGCAACGTGGGCGGCATGAACTCCTGGCACAGTTGGTCGCCCAACAGCCGCTGGCTGGTCTTCGCCTCCAAGGCCGGCGGGCCCTACACGCAGTTGTGGCTGGCGCACGTGGACGCCTCGGGTGCCAGCAGTCCGCCGGTGCTGCTGGAGCAGTTCACCGCCGTCGATCGCGCCGCCAACATCCCGGAGTTTGTGTCGGCCGGTCCGCAGGCCATCGCGGCCATTCGCGAGCAGTTCGTCAACGACGTGTCGTACTTCCGATCGGGCAACGAGGCGCTGATGAGCGGCGACCTGGCCCGCGCCGAGGCCGCCTACGAGAAGGCCCTGCAGATCAACCCCGACAACGTCGACGTGCACAACAACCTGGGCAATATCCTGGCCAACACCGGCCGCGGCGACCTGGCCCTGCGCCACTTGCGGCGGGTGGTCGAACTCGATCCGAACTATTTCAAAGCCTGGACGAGCATGGGCGCGGTGCTGGAAAACCGGCCCGGCGACCTGGGCGCCGCCATCGACTGCTATCGCAGGAGCATCGCCCTCAACGCCACCGACCCGGTGCCCCACACGCGACTGGCCGGATGCCTCTGGCGCCTTGGCGACACGCAAGGCGCCGTGGCCCAATGGCGGGCGGCCTTGAAGCTGTCGCCGGACCAGGTGGGTCCGCGCCTGTCGCTGGCCGCGGCCCTGGTGCGCGGCGGTCAGGCCGCCCAGGCCGTCGCCGAGCTCGATCAGGCCCTGGCGCTCAACCCCGCCGACCCAAAGGTCCGCGACACGCTGGCGTGGATTCTGGCCACGTCGACCGATCCGCGAGTGCTCGACGGCCCGAGGGCGGTGGCGCTGGCCGAAAAAGCCTGCCGGCTCTCCCCGACCCTCTCGCCGTACACGCTGGATACGCTGGCAGCCGCCTACGCCCAGGCGGGGCGATTTGCCGACGCGCTGGCGGCTGTCGAAAAGGCGATCGCGGCCGCCCGCGCGCAGCGCAGGGAACTGGTCGACAACCTGCTCCAGCGGCGGGACTGTTACCGTGCGAACAAACCGTGGCGACAGGAGTGACCGCGCCGCCTGGACGCTGGCTGGTCATCATTATGAACTTCGGGATGGTCGTTTTCATTGAGTGCCTCCGCCGCGACTTTTCCCCTGCAACGGAGCGCTATCGCGGCGCGAATATGATTGAAATTCGGAGGCGGAAGGCACTATAACATTCACTATCGTGTGTGGAGCGGATTGGAGGAATCCAACCGCCAGGACCGGGAGCTTTTCCCGGGTCCCCAATACTGGGGATTGGTGTAACGGTAGCACGACTGACTCTGGATCAGTTAGTCAAGGTTCGAATCCTTGATCCCCAGGTCGTGCGAAAGGGCCGTCTCTGACGCTGTCCAGAAAGCTATGGGCGTCAGAGGCGGCCTTTCGTGTTTAGCATCGCCGCCACAGAACGGTCAAGATTTCTTGAAACAAATCGGCTGCGTGTGCGTCTCATCAGCAATGTCGGGCAGGGCCGGGCTTTTTCCGTGCCTTGGCGGTACGATACCCACGGATGGCGTCTGCCATGCGATGCACGCGTCCACAATCACTTGGAGATTCGCTCATGAATGCCTCTCGCTCGCTTCGCCCGGTCGTTTCGCTGCTGGTGCTGACAGCCGTTGCCGCCGCGGCCTGGGCTGCTCCGCCCGAGCCTGCCAAGGCCCCCGACAAGGTTTACGTGCCCTACGACAAGCTCAAGGGCCTCCTCGACGACGAAGGCCAGGGCGTCTTCCTGCCGTACAAAGATTTCCAGCGCCTCTGGCAGGCGGCCCAGGCCTCTCCGGCCGACGCCGCTGCCGCGCCGGGCGACTATCTGATCTCCACCGCCCGATTCAGCGGCGGCGTCGGCGGCGAGCTGGCGGCGCTCAAGCTCGAACTCACCGTCGACATCCTGGCCGAGGGATGGGTCAACGTGCCGCTGGGGCTTGGCGAGGCCGCCATCGCCCGTACCGCGATCCAGGGCGACGACAAGACCCAGCCGCTACTGCGCGTCGTGGACGGGCAGTATGTCCTGCTGGCCAAAGGCGCAGGGCGAAAGGTCGTGCAGATCGACTTCGTCCGCCAGATCCAGACGCAGCCAGGGCTGAACATCCTCGATCTGGCCCTGCCGCGTGCGGCCATCACCACCTTCGAGCTGGTCATTCCCGAGGAGAACATGAAGGTGGACGTCGAGCCGATGCTGGCAGCCACCACCAGCCAGGAAACCGCCGCCGGCAAGAGCGCCACGCGTCTGCAGGCGTTCCTGGGCGCGGCCCAGCGCGTCAAGCTCTCGTGGAAGCCCAAGACGCAGGCCGCCGCGGACCTGCAGCCGGTGATCATCTCCAACCAGCTCCAGCACCTCTTGGTCACCGAGGCGCTGGTGTCGTATGACGTCACGTTCAACTACGAGATCCGCCGCCGCGGCGTCGACGCCTTCACCATCGAGCTGCCGGCGGGCTTCCGTGTCACCAGCGTCGAGGGCGCCAACATCGGCAAGTGGGATGTCGCCGACGCCCCAGCCGCCGCAGCCGGCGCCAAGGCCCCGGCCGGTCAACTGCTCAAGGTGAAGTTGTTTTCCGCCGTCACCGACAATTACACCCTCGTGCTCAAGATGGAGCGCCTGCTGAAGGAAACGCAGGTGGACCTGCCGCTGACGCCGGTGCTGACGCACGAGGTGCTGCGGCGCAGCGGTCTGCTGGCCGTGACGCACTCGCCGCGCCGGTCGGTGGAGCTGCGCGACCTCAAGAACCTCTCCCGCGTTGACACCGGTCGCCTGCCAGGCAACCTCAGCGGGCAAAGCGGCGCGACGGCGTACCAGTTCGTCTCGGCCGACTACGCCGCCACCCTGGTCATCGGCACGGTTGAGCCTCGGGTGGCCGTGTTCCAGCAATGGTCGCTGGCGGTGAACGATTCGTGGCAGCAACTCCAGGGGAACATCAACTACAGCATCGAGCGAGCGGGCCTGTTCCGCATCTCGATGACGCTGCCTGAGCCCTGGGAGGTGCTGTCGGTGGGTCCGGCCGACGTCGTCGACGACCACCAGTTCAGCGGCAAGGGCGACACGCGGCAGCTCAACATCCTGCTCAAGCGTGAGATCATCGGCAACGTCTCGCTGGCGATCCAGGCCCGCCGCCCGCGGGCCAAGCTCGACGACAGCGTCACCTTTACGCTGCCCCAGCCCGACAAGACGAACCTGCGCCACTACAGCGGGCAGTTCGTGCTGTACGTGCCCGCCCACCTCAGCGCCCAGGTCGAGCGGCTCGACCAGTTCCAGTCGCTGCCGCTGCGGCAGATCGGCCAGCGCGGCGCCTTCGGCATGGCGCCGCAAATGGCGTTCCAGTTCGGGGCCATCGCCGCCGACAAGCCCGCCGCGGCGATCTTCAAGATCGCCGTCAAGCCTTCGCAGGTCTCGGCCGTCGTGAACCGCCTGGTGAACATCCAGCCCGGCGCGATCGTCGACCAGGCGGCTATCGCCTACACCGTGCTCTACTCGCCGCAGGATGTGTTCTACGTTCAGGTCCCGGTCGAACTGGCCGATGCGGGCCTGACCCTCACCGGCGAGAACATCAAGGAAACGCCCCGCGTGGACGCCCCGCCGGCTACCGGTCCCTCGCAGGGTTCGGCCGGCGAGGCCGCCCCCGCCACCGCCCCGGCGACCAAGGCCGGCGTCGTGTACTATAAGGTTGTGCTCCAGTCGCCGATGACGGGCACGTACTGGCTGTACACCAACGTGCGCCGCCCGTTCAAGGCCGGCGCGGTCGGCTCGGCCGCCACCGTCAACGTCGAGCCGATCCTCGCCGCCGGACGCCTGAGCGACCAGAGCGGCTTTGTCGCTATCGCCAAGGGCGAGACGCTGGCTCTCGGCCAACCCCTCGCCAATAACCTCACCCCCGGCGACCCGACCAGCGCCGTCGACCTGCCTTACGCCCCGCACCGCGGCGCCGCTTCACTGGCGTTTCGATATACCCGCCCTCCGTTCGAGCTGTCGCTGCCGGTCGTGACGCAGGAAGAGGCGGCCGTCATCACGACGATGGCCACCGCGACGATCGTCGAGCAGGTGCTCGGCTACGACGGGCAGCTTAACGGGCGCGTCGTGTACCTCCTCAAGACCAGCAAGGGCGACCGCCTGCCCATCACGCTGCACGGGGCCAAGCTCCGCCAGGTATTGCTCAATGGCGTCGAGGCGCCGGTCGAGGCCTCGACCGCAGCCGACCAGAGCATCGTGCGGCTGCCTCCCTCGGCCGGGCAGGTGACCAATGTCGTCCTGGACATCCGCTTTGGGCAAGACAAGGCCTCGGCGTCGAAGCTCGATGTGCCTTCGCTGCCCAAGGAGGTGGCCTTCCAGGTGACGCTGTGGCGGCTGTGGATTCCCGAGCAGGACATCGTCCTGGGCAACGACCGGGCGTTCTCGCCCGTTCGCGGCGACGGCGAACTGGCCATGCTGGCAAGCAACCAGCCCGTGCAGGTGACCTGGGCTCTGCCCGGTCAAGGGTGGGCGATGACCTTCCAGCGCCAAGGCGCGCCGGGGACGCTGTCGGTGACGACCGTCGGGCGCGAGGGCTTCGCCGTGGCGACCTGGCTGGTGGTGCTGGCCGCCGGAGCGGCCATGCTGAAGCTGCGGGGCTTCCCGCGACTGGTGATCGTGCTGGCGGCCATCGTGCTGCTGGCGGTGATCAACCTGTATTGGCCGCAGTTCGCCTTCCGCCTGGGTTGGCATGGTCTGCTGGCTGCGGTAGTGGTCCTGGCGCTGTGGGCGGGGCAGTGGTTCTTCGCCATGCTGCGCCGCCGCGCCGGCCGCGCCGGCAGCCCGCCGCCGATGCCCGTCGCAACGCCCGTCAGCGATCGGCCGCAGACGCCGGCAGGCAAGGAGTAACACCATGAAGAACCTTCCGACGTGGCTGATCACCGTGGCTGTGCTGGCCGGCGTCGGCGCCGCCAACGCCCAGCAGCAACCCGCCGAAAAGGGCAACCTCTACGTGCCCTATCGCGACCTGGCCGCAGCGCTCGATCCGGCCGCCAAGAGCATCCTCATGGACCGCGGCGAGTTCGCCGCCCTGCTCACCGCCGCCAAGGCCAACCAGGCCGCTGCCGACAGCCGCCAGCTCGGTCAGGTGACGGTTGCCCGCTATCAGGCCGACGTCACCGGCCAATCGTTGCGACTGACGGGCGACCTGGAAGTGATCTCCCTCAGCGACAGGCCTGTGGCGGTTCCGCTGGCGTTCGCGCGCCTGGGGCTGCTGAAAGTCACCCTCGACGGCAAAAGCGCCCCGCTGGGCTACGATGACGGGGCCCTGGTGCTGCTGGTGAGCGGCAAGGGCAAGCACGCCGTCACGATCGAGGCCTCGGCCGCCTTGGCCGAGTTGCCCCTGTCGCGCTTTCCTGCCGGGGGCTTGCAGTTCGGCATCTCGATTCCCCCGGCCGTGGCGGGCACGATGACCCTGACGGCGCCGGGCGACCTGGAGATCTCCACCTCGGCGGCCATGGGCAAGAGCGCCTACGACCGCGCGACCGACCGCACCCGCGTTGAGTTGACCATCGGCGGACGCGACTCGGTGACGGCCGTGCTGCTGGGCAACGGCCGACAGGAAGCGCAGAAGCCCATCCTGCTGGGCGAGAGCACCAGCAGCGTCGAGGTCGAGACCGACAGCCAGACGCTGCACTGCCTGTACATGGTGGACGTGCTGCGCCGCAGCATTCGCGAGCTGCAGTTTGCGGTGGATGCGTCGTGGACGATCACGGCCGTCACGTGCCCGGGCCTGGTGCGCTGGTCCGTCGAGGCGGGCAAGGGCGGCGCGAATATCCTGACCGTGCGACTGGGTTCGGCCAGCCGCGGATTGCAGGCGCTGCACATCAAGGCCACCGCCGTGGAGAAGATCGGCGGCGACTGGCGCAGCCCCCGCGTGATCCTGCAGGACGCGGCGTTTCAACGGGGCTACCTGCTGGTCAACACGCAGCGCGACCTGCGCGTGCGCGGACACGACCTGTCCGATGCCCGCCGCGAAGACGCCGGCGCCACGCAGGTCCCGGCGCTGTTTGGCCTGCTCACCGGGCGGCTGTACTATCACTGGGGGGCCGACTGGTCCGTCAAGCTGCGCACCGCCAAGGTGCCGCTGCGCCGCGAGAGCCAGGACCGCCAGCGCCTCGCCGTGGGCGACAAGAGCCTCACGCTGACGGGCGACTTCCAAGTCACGGCCGTGGGCAGCGAGATGTTCGACATGAACTTCCGCCTGCCGCCGGCGGCGTGGGAACTGGTAAGCGTGACGGTCAACGGCAGCGCCCAGGGCTTTGAGTATCACGTGACCGACGACCCGACGCCCGCGACGCAACCGGCCGCTTCGGCCCCGGCGGCGGGGCGGCGCCTGCGCATCGAGTTGGCGCGTCCGGTGCAGCCCGAGGCCGTGGCGAATGTGTCCGTCACGCTCCAGCACGTGCCGCAGAATTGGCTCTGGCGCGCCGGCAGCACGCCGCGCGTCATCGTGATGCCTCTGCTGGCGTGCCAGGCCGACCAGGTCTCCGGCGTCGTCAGCGTTTCGACCTCGGACGATCTGGACGCAGCGCCCGACGCCGTGCTGGACGCCATCAAGGCCGTCAACGTCGGACGCATGACCTCGATGGGCCTGAGCTCCGATGTGCAGCTTGCCTGGACGTACGACCAGCAGCCCCCGGCCGCAAACGTGGCAGTGGCGATCAGCCGCCGCACCGCGCGACTGGCGGCCGAGTCCGTCGGCCTGGTTTCGCTGACGGCTGAACACATGCGCGGCCACTGGCGCGTGACGTACAACATCACCCGCGCCCGCACGGCTGAGCTGGCGCTGCTGGTCGACAATTCGCTTGGCGAAGAGGTGTCCATCGAAGTCCCCGGCCGGCGAATCGCTGCCAAGCGTCGCATCGAGGCTGGATTGAGGAAGGAAGATGCCGCAGAAAAGTTTATGACGCTGGAGGGATCAGAGAGATCGCAAGTACCCCAAGGCTACAGTCTCTGGAAGATCACGCTGGACGCCGAGGCCTCGGGACAGGTGGCCGTGGACGTGACGTACAGCCGCCCGCTGCCGGTCAAGGGGTTCGCCCTGCCGCTGGTGCGGCCGTACGGAGCCGACCAGGTCACCGAGTACCTGGCGCTTCAGGCGGCTGAAGAGCTCGCTGTCGATGCCAAGGCCAACGCCGCCGGGCGGGGCATCGATAGCGCCGACCTGCCCTCTCTGCCCGAGAAGGCAGCCCGCCTGCTGGCGGCGTGGCGATTTGAAAACGGCGCCGCCGAGCCGGCGGTGAACGTCTCGACCACCGTGTACCAGACCGTCGCCATCCCTGCGGCGCTGGCGGGCTCGGCCGAGCTGACGACGTATCTCGACAGCCAGGGCAACCAGCGCACGCAGGCGCTGTTCAAGCTCGTCAACGCGGGCCTGCAGTTTGTCAGCATCCAACTGCCCGCCAACGCGACGCTGTGGTCGATCACCGTCGACGGGCAACCGTCCAAGCCGCAGCGCGACACGACGGGCAACTACATGGTGCACCTGCCGCGCTCATCTCGCAGCCCGCTGGTAAAAGTGGTCTATGGCGCCACGGGCAACTCCGGCGACATGCACGCCTTGGCCGCGGCGTCGCTGCCGGGCGTGAAGATCAACACCGTCTCATGGACGGTCCTGACCGCCCCGGGCTTCTGCATTACCGCCCAGGATTCCAACATGACTAGCGACGGGCTCTATAGCGTCGCCCCGGCATACCAGCAGATGACAGAGCTCTCTTTCGGGTTCAAGAGGGTCTCAGCAAACGTCATCGCGTCTTCACCTTACAACGCTCCGAGCAAGCGGCCTGACGGGGAAGTAACGGCCGAGGTCTCGATGGAGTCGCAAGCAATGCGCAAGGACGCAAAGAAGGAATCGGCCCCAGCGCAGAAACCGGCGGATCTGCCGGCTTCGGTTGTTCTAGACCACGGCCGCGGCTTGGTTGTCGCGGGCAGGTACACGCTGCCGGTGGAGCTCTCAGAGACCGGCGACTACGGCGACCGCGTCACGTTCAGCTCGCTCGACCCGCTGCCGCTGGCGGTGGGGATCACGCAGGAGTCGAGCCTCGACAGCTTCGCGCTGCTGGGGTTCGTTCTGGCGGGCCTGGCCGGGCTCTTGCGCGTCAATGCGCGGGCGCGGCAAAAGGCGAGGTTCATCATCGCCATCCTCATCGGCGCCAGCCTCGTAGCCGTGTGGTGGCAGGACGCGGCGCCGTTCATGAACGGAATGTTCTGGGCCGCGATGCTGCTCATTGTCTTCTACCCGGCGGTGGGCCTGGTGCGGATCATCCTTCGCGCCGTTCGCCCGCGGCCAATCCCTGTGCTGGCCCGCGCCGTGATGCTCCTGGCGGCGGTGTTGTTGATGGCCCAGTCCGCACGCGCGGGCGACGCCCAGGCCAACAATGCGCCTGTTCAAGCCGGCAAGCCTGTCGTGGCCCCGCTGGTCATCCCCTACGAGGGCGAGGCGGCCAAGGCCGACCAGGCCAAGAAAGTTCTCGTCTCGTATGCGAAGTTCGTCGAGCTCTGGAACGCCGCCCATCCCGACCAGGCCATCGACCTGGTCCCGGCCGCGGGCAAGCTCTGGCTGGCCGACGTGCGTTACGCCGCGGCCGTCAAGGGCGACACGCTCACGCTGACGCTGACCGCGCAGGCCCAAACGCTGGGCAAGGGCCTGGTGGTCGTGCCGATCCCGTTCGAGGGCGTGGCCCTGACGGCCGCTTCGCTCGACGACAAACCCGTGCCCATCTCCTCCGGCGAGAAGGGCATGATGCTGACGCTGCCCGCCGCGGCCAAGGGCACGCTGAAACTCTCGGCGGTCACTACCGCCAAGCCGCAGGCGGGGCGGCCGACGGTCAACCTCACGCTGCCGCCGCTTCCGGCGGGCGTGATGACGGTAGCGCTGCCGGCCGACGACCTCGTGCTCGAAGTGCCCCAGGCCCAAGGCAGCCTCACCACCCGCAAGGCCGATGGCGGTGTCGAATGGACCGTTCCGCTGGGCCTGGCCCGCGCGCTGACGCTGCGATGGAGCCCCAAGGCCGGCGGGGGAACGGTGGACCGCACTCTGTCGGCCGCGGCCAACCACGACGTGAGCTTCAATCACTGGGGCATCATCGGCGCCACGCAGATGGTCTTCACCTTCAGCGCCACCGACTACGACCAGTTCCGCCTGCTGGTTCCGGCGGGCATGAGCCTGACCACCCTGACCGGGGCAAACCTGCGCGACTTCGCCATCGTCGCGACGGCCAATACCGAGGGCCAGAATTACGACGTGGTGCTGGTGCGCCTGCACCGCCCCGCGGCCAAGACGTACGAGATGACCGCCAAATGGGCCGCGGCGCTTCCGGCGCTGGACAAGCCCTTCGCCCTGCCGCTGCCCCAGGCCGGCGACGTGGCGCGCGAAAGCGGCGCGGCGACCCTGCGCGTCGCCGGCGGCATTACGCTCACCGAGATCGGCGTCGAGGGCGGGCGGCGACGCGGCTTGGGCGAGGGCGGCCGCAGCGGCGAAACCGCCGCCGACGCCACGCGCGAAGTCTCGTCCTACTACTGGCCGTACCGCCCCTTCGCCCTGACGCTCAAGCTGCACCGTAGCGAAACGCAGACCGCGGCCGTCGTGAACCAGCTTGTCCGCATCGACGCGCGTCGCTGCCAGCTCCTGGTGCAGGCGAACCTGACGGCCAGGCGCGGGCGGCTGTTCGAGGCCTCGTTTGCCCTTCCCGACGGGTATGAGCTGCTCAGCGCGGCCGGGGCGGCGGTGGAAGATTTCCACGTCGAGCCCGCGCCGGCGGGGCGGCGGCTTTACGTGAACCTCCGCGGCGGTGCCACGAGCACCAGCCTGGCGCTGGTGCTGGTAAAGAGCCCGCTGAGCCTGGGGCGCCTCAGCGTGCCCAAGGTCACCCTGCTCGATACCGCCGGCGCGCCGCTGGCCGAGCAGACCGGGCGCCTGGCGGTGCAACTGGCCGCCTCGCTCGAGGCGCACACCCTGACCAGCGAGAACCTCGCCAGCGCCCCGCCGGCCCGCGTGCTGGATGGGTGGCTGGGCAGCGACGACATCCGCGCCGCCCAGTTCGCCTACCAGTACGACCGCCCGGCCATCGCCCTGGACCTGGACGTGCGGGCCAAGCCCACGCGAACCAGCGTCGAGGTCGTCGCCGGCGTGACCGTGCAGCCAACCGCCGCCTGGTACACCTACCGCCTGCGATACGCCATCAGCGGCTCGCCGATCGACCACATCAGCTTCACGCTGCCTTCGCAGTACGCCTCGCTGGCGGCCGTCACCTGCCCGGCCATGCGCAGCGTCAAGACCGAAGACGCCGGCGGCGCGCGGACGCGGTGGACCGTCTCGCTGATCAACGAAGTCACCGGCGTGCTGGACGTGGCGGTGAACTTCGCCACGCCCATCACGGCCCAGACGACGGCCCTGACGGTGCCGCGCGTGGTCACGGCCGCCCCGGAAGGGTATCGCTGCGTGGTGGCCGTGCAGAATCTCTCGCGCCACGAGTTGTCGGTCGAGTCGGCATCGGAAATGTCGGCCCTGCCCGCCAGCCAGCAGCGCGACCTGCTCGGGGCCGCCCACGCGTCGCTGCAGTATGTCTTCCAAGCCTTCAGCGACACCTGGACGCTGGCCCTGAAGCTCAAGCCCGCCGAGCCCGCCAAACGCACCACGGCCATCATCGATCTGATGGCCATCGCGACGACGATCGACCTCGAGGGCAACAGCCGCTATGAGGTCGAGCTGATGCTGCAGAACCGCAGCGAGCAGTTCCTGCACGTCAAGGTTCCCCCCGAGTTGAAACTCTGGAGCGCGTACGTCGACGGCAAGGCCGTCAAGCCCGCCGCCGAGGGCGCCTCTGCCGGCGAAACGCTCATCCCGCTGATCAAGACCTCGGCGACGGGTCTGCCGTACTCGGTCAAGCTCTACCTGGCCGGGCGGGCCAGCGAGTCGCTGGGGCGCATCACCAAGATCACGCCCCCGAGCATCCGCATTATCGGGATCCCCGTCGAGCAGACCACGTGGAACCTGCAACTGCCCCGCGGATACCGCTACAGCGAAGGCGGCGGAATGGCCAGGCGAGGCACCACCGACGACGAAGAGAAACAGGCCAAACGGGGAGAGGCGTATCGACTCGTGAGCCGCGTGGCCGCCCGGGGAAAACAAACCAAGCGCCTCCTCGACGCAGACGAATACTCCAGCGCCGGCAACGGCACGGGCTCGAACTCCTGGACAGACAACATTCGCCTGCAGAATGACAAATGGAACAAGAGTCGCGAAGAGGCGCGGCAGTTCATCGTCGAAAACCGCGAGACTCTGGGCCGCGAGGCCGAACGCCTCGAAAGGACGCTCACCGACGACTCCAACACCCAGTACGGACTGAACACGGTCTGGCAGCAGCGGCAGGAGCAGGCCGCCGCCGTCACCGGCGTTAACAACTTTCTCAACGGCTCGCTCAGCAACAGCGGAGTCTCGGACGCGCTGACCAATGAATGGCTCGGCCGATCCGCCGACTTCGTCACCCGCGCCAACGACGAGCAGCAGCGGCGCATCGCCGGCGAGCTGGAAAAGAACGACGCCGGCGGCAATGAGATCGTCGAGCGAGCCCTAGGCCGCAAGCTCCAGGAACAGGCCAAGGGCGGCGGGCGCGCCGGCATTGACGATGAGAAAAAAGAAGAAGCCCTCAAGGAACTCACCAAGCAGTTGGAAGACGAAGGTCGCCGGAACTTCGCCAAACAGCGCGTCCAGCTCCGCCAGCAGCAGGATGAACTGCAGTTCAACCGCCTCACCCGCAGCCAGTCCGACGGCAAGGACCTGGCCAAGAAGCCCGGCGGCAAGGGCAAGGGCGAGATGTACCACTTGCAGGGGGGCGCCAAATCGCCGCCGGCGGCGCCGCGGCCGGAACAGCCTCAGTCCTCTGATGGAAGCTGGGCTTACGATGGGCGCGGGCAGGCAAGAGCAGCGGGCGAACCGTTGGCATTGGGCGTGCGAGGCCCGGTCGCCGGCCAACCCGGCGGCGGGGGCCCCGCTCCGGTCGATAGGCCCGCGTCGGAACGCGCCGGCGACGCTATCCCCGCCCAGGCCGCCGTGGCGCTGGGCACCTTCTCTCTGCCGGTGAGCCTGCCCCGCGCCGACGGCGTGTCCAAAGACTTCGCCGGCAGCGGCAGCGACGTCAGCGTCACCATCTGGGCCATCAAGGACTCCACCGCCGGCGTGTGGGAATCGACCGCCGGGGCGGTCATCCTCCTGACGCTGCTGGCGCTGGCGCTGCGGATCTGGCGCCACGTGCAGCGCAGCGGACCCTCGGCCGGCAGTGCCGCGCGGATCGTGTCCTACGCGGTTCTGGCCGTCGCCGGATGGGTGCTCTGGGGCCTGGTGCCCGCCTTGGTGCTGACGGCTGTAGTCGCCGCCCTGGCCGAGGCGGCCCGCTACCTGCCCCAGCGCAAGGCCCGACAACTATAAGAACTTTCGCTCTGCCGTGAGGTTGAAGCACAAAGGGCTTCACTAGGTTGCAGGAGAGCGAGATGGACTATCCCAGGTTCGGGACCGGGCGAGTCTTATTTGCGGCGATCACCGTGATGGCGATTTGGAGCAGCATTGCCTCGGGCCAGGCCCAGGCGCCGGTCGGTCCGAAAATCAAGATCGCCGTCCTGGGCGACTCGATCTCGACGCAGCCGCACTGGCCTGACCGGCTGGGCAAGCTGCTGGGCGAGGGATACGAGGTGAAGGCCTTCGCCGCAAACGGCACGGGCATCATCCGCTCGAACATCCGCTCGATCTGGCGGCGCTACGAGATGGCCCATGCCTGCCAGTGGCAGCCCAACGTCATGATCCTGATGTACGACCACGCCGCCAGTCGCAAGGGCGAGTGGAACGAGAAGGCCTTCCTGGCCGACTACAAGGAACTCATCGCCCGCCTGCAGACGAAGGTCGCCTCCAAGCCCAAGCTCTACATCTGCCTGCCGATCCCGGCGATGGACGAGTGCTACTTCGGGATCGTGGCCGACACGCTCAACAACCACGTCGTGCCGGCGGTGCGAAAGGTGGCCGAGGAGACCGCCGTCCCGTTGATCGACACGCACACGCCCATCAAGGGCAAGGCCGACATGATCGGAATGGACGGCGTCTTCCCCACTGAGCGCGGCTATGCCACTATCGCCGTGACGGTCTACAAGGCGCTGACCGGCAAAGACGCCCCGCCCCAACCGGAAATCCTCGCCGCCGTGCCGGTGGTCAAGACCGCCACGCCCGCCGAGCAGGCCGTCGAGGGATGGAAGGACAAGCCCGCCGCAGCCAAGGCCGAACTCACGGCCGCCATCGTGCTGGACCCCAAAGGTGACGGACCCGACGCCAAGCCCAACACCGACGACGATGCGTGGGGCTTCTGGTTCATGTTGGCCGACCCCACCCACCGCTACAATCGCCTGGACCTGCCGACCTGGACCATGCCCGACGACCAGCGAAAGAACGGAATCCGCGACCCGAACTCGCCGGCCGGGCACCAGGGCAAAGTCACCGGCCCGATCGCCTCTTCGCTGCCGGACCTGATTGATTCGGAAGGATGGATCTTCCACACCGACTGGGACGGCCGCTACGAAGGCATCTGGGGCAACAAGCGGGCCAACTGCGTGCTGATGCATCCGTACGTCGAGAAGAACGGCCACCACGCGGTCGCTGTCACATACACTGTGCCGGCCTCGGGCGTCTACACCCTCTCGGGCAAAGTGACGGACCTGCAGGTCGTCAACAACTACGTCAAGTGCGACGGGATCACGTGGAAGATCGAAATCGCCGAGGGCGGCGAGACTGGCGTGCTGTTGGGCAAGGGCCAGGCCGGCGACGGCCACGGAAGACCCGATTCAACCGAGTTCAAGATCGAGAAGGTCAAGATCGGCGGCGGCAAGAACATCCGCCTGGTGATCCACCCCAACTTCTGGTGGGGCACCGATCTGACGCGCATCGACTCCTTCAAGATCGAAAGGCAGTAGCGCCGGCTTCTGAGATCGCGACTACTTCTTTGGCGGCAGAAAGGTTCGTTTGTCCAGGACCTTGCCCGTTTCGTTGATCTAATCCGCACTATCGAGAACCCGGTCCGCCAGATGCTCGGGCGTTTCGTCGGGTGCGGCGTCGAGCCACTGGACGGCGGCCCATCGGCGGTGCCAGGTACGCTGTTTTTTGGCCAGGCGGCGGGTGTTGATCTTGATCTGCTCGGCGGCCTCATCAAGGGTGCATCGGCCCTGGAGGTGCTCGATCATCTCGGCGTATCCGACGGCTTGGGCGGCCTGCATGCTCAGGCCGGCCGGTTCGGCCAGCAGGGCGGCGACCTCGTCGCGCAGACCCGCTTCGATCATGAGCTTCGCCCTCAGGTTGATGCGGCGGGCCTGGTCGGCCTTGTCGCGACGCAGGCCGATGAACGTACATTCGTACCGCGCCGCGCCGCCGGGGGCGTCCCACTGCTCCTGATGGGCGCTGATGGGCTTGCCCGTGACGCGATACACCTCCAGCGCCCGCACGATGCGGCGCTGATCGTTAGGATGGATGCGCGCGGCCGCCTCCGGGTCTACAGCTGCCAGCTCCACGTGCAGGGCAGCGAGGCCCTCGACGGCCGCACGGGCAAGCAACTCGCCGCGGACACCGGCGTCGGCCGACGCGCCTTCAAAGAGCCCTTCTGACAGGGCCTTGATGTACAGGCTCGTGCCGCCGACGGCCAGGATCGGCCGGCCCGCAGCGGCGATGCCGGCGACGGCCGCATCGGCATGGTCGAGATACTGCGCGACCGAGAAGCTCTCGCTTGGCTCGACGAGATCGATGCAGTGGTGGGGGATGGCCGCCCGCACGGCGGCAGGGGGCTTGGCCGTGCCGATGTCCATGCGGCGGTAGACCTTCATCGAGTCGACGCTGATGATGTGCCCGCCGCTTCGGCGCGCCAGCTCGCGCCCCAGCGAGCCCTTGCCGCTGGCGGTGCAGCCGAGGATAAAGGTGATCTTCGGGCGAGCCATGCCGCCACTGTACTCCCTTTCGATTTCCAATTTCCAGTTTTCGTGAAGGGGCGAAGCTCAGGCCGGCGCCTTGGCGTTCTTTGCCTTCTGCACCATCGGGCGATAGAGGCTGTCGACGACGTTGCGGACGAACTGCTCGCTCGACAGGCCGTCGGTGGCTTCCTGGGGAAAGGAGGAGAGCGACTGGAAGTGGTCGGCCAATTCGGTGAAGACCTGCAGCCGGTTGTCGGCGTGGAGGGTTTCGCGGCGGAGCATGGCCTCGGCAGCCAGGCGCGCCTCATCGGCGGAGATCTTGTGGCGCAGGCGGGCTTCGAGGATGGGCCAGGCGCGGAAGGAGTTGAACTTGTCTTCGGCCAGTACGACGCTCAGGTCCGGTTCGTACGTCCGCGGGGAGGCCACGACGACCGTTCCGCCGGCCAGATCGCCGAGGCGCTGGCCGTGGCGGCTCAGGAGCATCGACAGCCCGCCGACGAGATACATCGCCGGTATCGAGTCGACGGGGCGCAGCAGGTTGCGGATCAGCACCTGGCTGAAGGTCAGGGGCATGGCCTGGTTGTCCATGACGCGCAGGCCCAGGGCCTTCTTGCCCAGGGTCTGCCCGCCCCATCGCCACTCGAGCACCACGCCGTACCCGATGCCCACCAGGAAGACCAGGATACCGTACAGGGCGTTAATCAGCCCGCCCAGCAGCGGCGCCAGCGGGCTGAGCAACATCGAGAGGACAATGTAGAGCCCGATCTCGACAAACAGGTCGATGAACCACGCGAGCATTCGGGCGGCCGGCCCGGCCAGCGGATACGAAAAGGCGTACCCTTCGGGCGTACGGATGACCAGCGTGTTGGTGCGGCGGCTAGCCATCGGCGTCTCCGGCGTCGCTGCGCCCGGCAAAGCCCAGCAGCAGCACCAGGCCTGTCAGTTCGATACAGCCGAAGGTGATCTTGGCCCAGTACGGCAGCACCGGCCAATGGTACTGCGAGATGAAGGCTTCGATGAGCCCGGCCCAGACCAGCATGACGGCCACGCCGATGATGAGGGTGACCAGGTCGGGCGCGACGCTTTTGAGCCGCGCCGAGAGGCGGTGGCGGTCGCCCCATCCGATGACGGCGCGGCCGAGCACGAGCCCGGCCTGACCGGCCAGGAAGATCGCCGGCAGTTCGATCGACCCGTGCGGCAGCAGCCACCCGACGAGGAACGTGCCCTCGCCGGCGCGGAAGTAGTCCAGCGTCACCGAGCCGAGGATCAGCCCGTTGTAGAACAGCATCACGATCGTGCCGACGCCCCAGGTGATGCCCAGCGCCATCGTGTTGATCGACACGCGCGTGTTGTGCGTCATGTACATGCCGGCCGCTTCGGTCTTGTGGCCGGCGAAGGGATTCTGCACCTGCTGCTCTTCGTGCTTGACGCGGTCTCGCGGGTCGCCCCGCAGATGCGAGAAGGGAAGGATGGTGGGCTTGCCCTCGGTGTCGATGGCCGTCAGGAGCGCTCCGATCAGCGCCGCGGCCAGCGAAACCGTCAGGGACAGCCAGAACGCATTGGCGTGCTTTCGGAACGTTTGCGGGAAGGTGTTGAAGAACCAGTGGACCGGGCGGACCCGCCGGCGCGGCGCGGCCGTCACGTGGATCACGGCGTATGCCCGGGCCACCAGCGCCTCGACGTGCGTTCGAAGTTGCGGTTGGGCGCAGAACGTGTCCAGGCGCGCCAGGTCGGCAGAGGCCCGCTCGTACAGGTAATGCAGCCGCCGCACCTGTTCGATCTGCGCGGCGAGGTAGTCGGCCGGCGGCTCTTGCCCCTCCGCGCGCTCGTGGCGCACCAGCCGCCAGGCCGGGTCGGTCTCGAGCATGCCCAGCATCGACTCGAGCTCCTGCCAGTACGGCTGCTCGGCGTCCACAAATTGTCGCAGGTCGATGATCACAGGAGCTGCCTCTGCTTGACGGCCATGTATTGCGAGATCAATTGCGCGCTGAGCGTTTCGTTATCGAGTTGGTGGAAGCTGATCCCGCGGCGGCGGAGGGCGGCTTCCAGCTCGCGCAGGCGGCGCCACTGCAGGTGCCCGCCCAGGCCGGCGTAGATGTCCTCGACGCTGGCGGCCTCGCGCTCGAACAGCGGCGCCACGTCGGGGTTCTTCAGCGAGCTGACCAGCACCAGGTGCTGGCGGCTGACGACCCGCACGTGGTGGGCGAACTGCTCGGCGATGATCGGGTCGTCGAGGTTGGTCAGGATGATCAGCAGCGCGCGACGGCGGATGCGCGTGCGCACGAAAGAGAACAGCTCGCCGAAGTCCGGCGTGACGGCGCTGGGCTGGACGTTGAGCAGCGTGTCGCGGCACGCGCGGAAGTGCCCGCGCCCGCCGCGGGCCCGCAGAAAGCGGTCCACCTGCGTCGTGAAGGTCGCCAGGCCCAGCAGGTCCCCCTGGCGATGGGCGGCCATCGCCAGCACCAGCGAGGCCGTCACGAACCGTTCGAGCATGTTGGTCGTGCCGCCGAGGTCCTCCACGCCGTCGCCGCGCTCGGCGCCGGGCAGGGCGATGGCCCGCCCGCTGAGGCGCGACGAGTCGATCAGCACGTACACTTCCTGCGTGCGCTCGATCTGGTAGATCTTGGTGACGGGGCGGCCTCGCTTGGCGGTGGCCTTCCAGTGAATGTCCGCGTAGCTGTCGCCGGGGATGTACGCGCGGAGCTTTTCGAAGTCGCGCCCCTGCCCGACCTGGCGCTGGGCGTGGACCCCGTAGCCGCCGCGGTTGAGAAACAGCGCCGCCGCGCTGCGTCGCTCGGCGCCGAGGTTGGGGTAGACGCATATCTCTCCGTGGACAGGCAGAGCCTTGCGCATCGCCCACAGGCCCAGGGGCGAGGGTGTTTCGACCCAGCAGGTCTCCAGCGCGAACCGCCCTCGCCGCGCGGGGCGGCAGGTCCAGACGGCGTAGGCGCTGCTGGGGCCGCCCTGGGGCTTGAGCCTGAAGTCGATGTCGGCCTGGGGGCACGAGATCTCCGGCGGCAAGGCCAGCACCGCCCGCAGACGCAGGTCCCGTCCGCGCGAGTCGATGGCCACCAGCGTAATCTGGCCCTCGACGTCCCGCGTCAGGCGAGCCCCGTGCGGGGCGCTCATGCTCAGGCCGCCAAAGATGCCGATGGCGGCCGCGGCGTCGCCCGCGGCCACCAGCATCACGATCGCCAGGATGAGGATGACCGGCGTCGCCAGAGTCGGCGACAGCGCCGCCGCCACCGTCAGCGGGACGGCGGTCAAACCCACCAGTCGGATCAGTCGGTTCTGCGGGGCCATCAGCGCGGTACCGTGAGTCCTTGAAGAATGCGGGAGATCACTTCATCGACGGTCAGGCCTTCGATCTCGTACTCGGGACGCAGGATCAGGCGATGCTGCAGGGCCGGACCGGCCATGTCGCGCACGTCGTCGGGGGTGACGAAGTCGCGCCCGGCGATGGCAGCGCTGGCGCGGGCGGCCGCCAGCAGCGCCTGCGTGCCGCGGGGCCCGGCGCCGACGAGCACGCTCTCGTGCTCGCGCGTCCCGCGGACGACGTCCACCACGTACGCCAGCAGCTCGTCCTTGACGATGATGGTCTGCAGGCAGCGGCGAAACGCCGCCAGGTGGCTGCCCTGGATGACGGCCGCGACGCCGCCGGCGTCGAGAACGGCCTCGGGCGACTGCGGACCGAGCATCCGCCGCGCCAGGGCCAGTTCCTCCTCGCGGGCGGGGCAGTCCATCATGATCTTGAGCATGAAGCGGTCTTTCTGGGCCTCGGGCAGCGGGTACGTGCCTTCGTACTCGATGGGGTTCTGCGTGGCGAAGACGGTGAAGTTGTCGCCCAGTTCGTGCGTCTGGCGGTCGATGGTGACTCGGCGCTCCTGCATGGCCTGGAGCAGGGCCGCCTGCGTCTTGGCCGGGGCGCGGTTGATCTCGTCGGCCAGCAGGAAGCTGGTGAACACCGGCCCGCGCACGAGGGTGAACTGGTGGTTCTGGAAATCAAACACGTTGGTGCCGGTGATGTCGGTGGGCATCAGGTCGGGCGTGAACTGGATGCGCCCGAACTCGCAGCCCAGCACGCGGGCCAGGCACCGCACCAGCAGCGTCTTGGCCACGCCCGGCACGCCTTCGACCAGCGCGTGATTGCCGCTGAAGATCACGATCAGCGCCTGGTCGATCACCTTCTGCTGGCCGATGATGACTTTGCCCACCTCGGCGCGGGCGGCGGCCAGTACGTCCAGCAACTCTTTCACGGACACGTCCATTGCGTCACTTCCTCTCTGCCAGAATCCGGCACATTGTTCTGTAGGCACTGACGAGCGTGCGATCATCGCCGCCGGCGGCCGCCGCGGCGGCGGTTCGCAACTGCGCGGCGCGGGCGTCGCCCGTGTCGCCGGCCTTGGCCGTTGAGGCAGCCTTGGCCGGGTGCGACCATTCACGGATGCACGTCGTCAGCAAGTCTCGCCGGCGGATGGCGCGGCGCAGCAGGCTCACCAGGGCGCTGATCGAGTCGCGCCCGGCGACGGCGCCGGTGTCGATAACGCCCTCGGGGCGGGCCACCTGCCCCAGGTGCGACAGGCTCTTCCACAGATACAGCCCCGCCACTACCGCCAGCGCCGCCAGGGCCGTCTCGAGATGGTGGCGGCGCAGCAGGGCCATCACCGTCAGTTCCGACTCGACGCCCAGGTGCGTCTCGTCGAACACCACAGCCGAGGCCGACGGGCCCAGCAGCCAGGCCAGCAGCCGCGGACTGCGGCGGTGTCGCAAGCCTTCATTGCTCAGGAAGAAACTGTCGCTGCACAGCACCAGCGTGCCGCGGCCCATGGGGCGTTCCATGATGGCCGCCCCCGCGTCAGTGCGATAGATCACCTTCCAGGACGGGTCCTTGGGCTCGAGGTACAGCCCGCCCAGCCAGCTCACTTCCTTTTCGGCCGCCAGCGGCGCGCTGAGTCGGGCCTGTTTGCGGACGAGGCTGTGGCGCGTGTCTTTTCTTTCGCGCAGCTCGGTCTCGGGGGCCTTGTGGACCCCTACGGCAAAACGCCATCGCGGCCCCAACTCGATATTGCGGGGGGCGTCGAAATCATCGGAATCGCTCCGGGACGAAGCCGAGGCCGGCTTGCTCGTCGCGGGCTGGCTCGTGCTGCCCGAGGCCGGACGGCTCTTGCTCCGCGCGGGGCGCGACGCGGAGCGGTCCCAGTCCGCCGCATCCCAGGAATCGGCTTGGTGCACCAGGGCGATCACCAGCCGTCCGCCGCCGTTGACGAACCGCTCGAGCCCCTCGACGGCGTCGGCTCCCTGCGCGCCGTCGAACCGGTTGCCGCTTTCGCCGGCCAGGATCATCGTCTTGCGCTCGCCATCGCCCAGACGCTCCAGCGCATCGATATTGCGACTGACCGACAGGCCCGGCAACGCGGCGAAGCTGTCATAGAGCGCCTTGATGCCCATCGGATCGGCGCGGTACGAGGAATACGGCGGGTAGACGTCGCCGCGGCCGAGGCGGCCGACGAGCAAGTCCACCATGGCCGCGGCGAAGGCCACCGCTGCCAGCAGCACCGCCACGCGCAGGACGCGATCAAACTTCGACATGCGATCGCATCCTTTCCTGGTTGGCGGTGAAAGAGTTCAGGATCGTGTCGCTGACGTCATGGAGGCCGTACCATGTGTACTCGAAGAGGTTGACGTTCTCGGCGAAGGCGCCTAGCAGCTCGCCGGCGACGTGCTCGCGTCGCTGCAGCTCACGGCGATAGTCCCGGTTGCTTTTGAACTTCTGGATCCGGATCAGCCCTCGCTGGGCGAGCTGCTTGAGGCTGGCCAGGTACATCGCCCGTAGCGCCAGTCGCAGCTCGCCGCGGGCCAGCAGCTCGCCGGCCATCGTCATCCATCCGTCTTCGGTGAGGGCATCGGCGGTGACGGTCTCGTCGGCGACGTCGGGGGCAGGCTCGCTGCCCGCGGCCGGCGCGTCGGCGTCGTCATCGCTCTTCTTTCGCCGCGCCAGGATCAGCTTGACTGCCAGCACGATCACCGCTGCCGCCACCACCGCCAGGGCCACGTACAGCAGCAGTTTGATGATGATCGATCCGCCGCCGATACCGGCGCCGCTGCCGAAGCTGCTGCTGCCGCTGTCGCCGGAGGGCGAATCCTTTGGCCGGCGGGCGGGCTCCTCTTCCATAAGCTCGCGCAACCACTGGCGAAATTCCTTCCAGAGATCGCGCACGGCCTGGAAGAACCCGTTGGTCTTTTCCGTCAACCATCCAAAGAACGAGGCGGCTTTGCTTTTGTCGGCCTTGTCTTCATTGGCGCTGCGCCAGTCATATTCGCTGCGCTGGAGCGTCTTATCGATGCTCTGATCGAGCTGATCGGCCCGCGAGGCCGCTTTGCCGCTCTCAGATGGCGTGGGCGTCCCCAAGGGACAGGTCTCGCCCATGCCCCCCGGCCTCAGACCTTCACGATCAGGGACACGCACAACGGGGTTGTGCGTGGCACCCGTCTCGCCCATGCCACAGGCGGGTGCGGCCGCCAGGCTGACCGCCAGGGCAGCGGCGGCAGCGACCAGTAGGGGGGCCCCGCGGCGCAGGACGTGGCGGCGAATCTGGGCCAGCAGGTCTTGCCCCGTGAACTGCGCCTGGCCGTAGAAGCATCGCAGCACGTACAGGGCCTTGACGACCGGATCGATGCACAGGAACGTCAGGGCCGCGGCGATGGCAAAGAATGTCGTGTTCAGCAGCGAGTCGACGCTCAGCGTCAACGATGTCTCCCATCCCGTGAGCATCCGCAGCAGATACGGTAGCAGGCCCAGCGCGATGCAGACGTTGATGAAGACCACGCACGTCAGCACCGCCACGATCAACAGGGCGGCTGCATGCGTGGAAACGCTGAAGAACACTGCCCGCCACGCCTGCCGCAGCAGCGGTCCGGCCGCCTGGCCCGCAGCGGCCAGCGCCAGCAGGTTCTGGCAGAACGCGTACAGCCAGACCAGCAGTCCCCAGGCGACGACCGTCCAGGGCAGGACGACCAGCATGACGTAGCCGACCGTGACGTTGTTCTCGGCGGCGATCATCATCAGCGGGACCGCCGGCAGCAGCAACTGCAGCGGCTGCACGATCGCGTGGAACACTCCGGTGCGGGCTGCGTCGCGCCAGGAAGTCGCGCCGGCGGGCCGGCCGCCGTTCTGCACGGCAGTCATCAGGCGCCGGCAGAACGCGCCTTGCCAGATTTTCATCCACAGGTAGAGCAGCGCCAGGCCCAGGGCCAGGGGCGTGCCTCGCGCAGCGGCGCTGTTGGCATAGAGCATGTACGACCAGAAGTACAGCAGCGCCGCCACGAAGGGCAGCGCCCCGGCGTAATATCGCCACAGAGTCCCCGGGGCCGCGATGCGCAGCAGATGGATGGCCTCTTCGACCATCTGCAGTGCCGCGGGGGCGCCCGAAGCCCTGCCGCGCGGGCGCGCGGGAGCCCGCCCCGGCGACGAGACCGTCGCCCCGGAGGACAGGTTGTTCGATGCGCTGCTCATGGAAGCTCGCTCAGCCGCCGGCGTGGAACGTGTCGGGCAGCCTTCGCAATATCTCGCCCAGGTAATGAAAGAACATCCACGCGATCAGCAGGCTCGTCAGGGCCAACAGGGCGGCCCCGGCGCCGCGCAGCAGCCCGCTGCCCCGCCGCCGAGGCGCCGCCAGAGCCGCCAGACACGCGGCACAGATCACGCGCCCGTCGTGTTCGGTGACGCACTCGCGGCAGAAGAACCGCCGGCACTGCGGGCAGCGTGCGGCCGCCTCGCGCGAGGCGTGGTGGAAGCAGCGCTGATGCGTCAATGCGTTCATGGCGTTGTCGGTCCCGGCGCCGCCGGAGGGTTCTGCTGCTCGCGCAGGATCAGCGGCCCCATCGCCCGGAGGAACTTGCGCGCTTGGCGCACCCGCGTCAGCGCGCCCACCTGCCAGAATTGTACGGCGGTGTGAATCGTGCAGCAACACGTCGGCCCGGCGGCGATGTTAAACGCCAGCGCCAGCATGAACAGGGCCGGCGGAACCACCAGGATCAGCCGCGCCCAGCGGTCGTCGGCCACGAACGGCCAAGGCAGCAGCGCCAGTGCCAGGATGGCGAAAACGACGCTGCACCGCGTGCCGGTCGAGGTCTGGTGCACCGTGACGGCGCGGATGTCGCGGAAGAAGAAGCGGCGATAGTTTTCCACGAAGGGCCAGTACCACGGGCACGTCACCGACAGCAGGTGATCGCTGCCCCGCAGCAGGCGGCTGCGGCCGATTCGGGCAGAACCGGGCGCGCGAGTGTAGGCGTTGTCCATGTCAGGCCCCCGCTTTGCTGTAGAAGAACCAGGTCCAGCAGAATATCTGCACCACGCCCAGGATCAGCGCGAGCAGTCGCCGCAGGCCGCTGCCGCCGAGCAGGCTGGGCGGGCGGCGCCAGAAAATGAAGCACATCACTACGGCCGCCGGCGCCCCCAACAGCGAGGGGAACAGCCCCAGCACCAGCGGGACGACGGCCAGGCTCAGGCAGATCTTGTCGTACAGCACCCGGGAGTTCTGCAGGTTCACCATGCCCTCTTTGGGCTGGTCCAGGCACTGCGGACAGTAGTGGCGCTGCCCGACGCGCACGTCGCAGAGGTCGCAGAGGAACCGCCCGCAACGGTCGCACGGGACGGATGCCTGTTTGTTGGGGTGGTAAAAGCAACCGGCCTGATCGTCGCTGAGGAGCGTGCGTCCGCTACGTCCGGCCTCGTGCGGACGAGCCGCGGCGGGAAACACCCACGCCATCTGGAGGGTTCCGCAGGAGGGGCAGGGGATCGGTTCATCACGATTGCAGAGGTCGCCCGGCAGCAACGCATAGCACTTGCCGCAGCGAGCTGCCGCCGAGGCGGTCGCTTGAGCACTGACGTATGAACCGGCACTCATGGATGGTTGATCGCGGCGATAATGATCACGACGACGATCCCGACCAGGTACACCGCGCCCAGTCCCAGACCGATCCACCCGCAGATCCTGCCGGCCTTGGCAAGACCCGCCGATGAGGGAGCCACGCCGCCGGCTTCGATCTGGCGCTGGGCCATGTTCGAGAAGATCACCGCCAGGATCCCGCAGATGAGCCCGGGCAACCCATAGCAGAGGCAACCGGGGATCGACAGAATCCCCAGCACCAGTGCGGCGACGCTGTAACCGCTGGTGCGCTCGCCCACCGCCCAGGGGCCCTGCAGCGGCGGCGCCACGGGCGTGCCTTCCTGCACCTGCTGAACAAAGGCCGGCTTGCACGTGGCACAGATCCAGCGCCCTTGGTACTGGATCATGTCGTCGGTGGAGCAGTACAGCCCGCACTGGCTGCACAACTCCTGTCGGGGCGGGGCGCCCGGCGACGCGGCGGCCGTCTCGCCGGCTTGCACCGCGCTCCAGGTCTGCCAGTTGGGCATGCCCTGATGCCAGACCAGCGTGTTGATGGTGATGGTGCCGCTGTCGACCAGCGACTGAAATGTTTCCTGCGACACCGGCCCGCTCTGCCTGCCGCCGTTGGCATAGTACCAGTCCACCCGGAATCCCTTTCAAAAAGGCATTGAGAGAGGAAACTTATTCAGGAAGTTAGACCAACTTGAGGCTACTGTCAATGGTGGCAGTGATGTGGGGCAGCCCCTCAGCTATATGGACGAAAAATCGCGGCGGAGGCACTAAATGAAAGGTTCACTCCGGGGTCTGGGGCGGGGCCCCAGGTCTGCACGGGGCCTGTAACGCTCCCGGTAATGGGGCATGAACCGAATGAAAAGCCAATTCTTATATCCACGGAAAGATCGCGCCGAGGATGATCAGCGCCGAGGCGCCGGCGATCTCGGCATAGCGGCCGATCGCTTTACCCAGCCGGCGCCCGATCAGCGTGCCGGACATGCTCATCGCCCCGGCCACCAGGCCGATGACCACCGAGGGCCAGACGACGTCGCTGACCTGCTTGAGGCCCATGGAGATCCCCACCACCAGCGCATCGACGCTGGTGGCCAGCGACAGTGCGATCAGCGACCATCCACGCGTGGGGTCTTTGGCGATGCGCCCATGCTCGATGGCGTGCTCGGTCTTCTCCGCCGCGGCGCCGGGATGCGACTTGAGCGCCTCGTAGAGCATCTTGACGCCCAGGGCAATCACCAGCACGGCAGCGATATAGGCGCCGACATCTTTGAGCAGCCCCGCCAACTCGCGACCGGCAAAGCTCCCGGCCAGAGGCATAAGGAACTGGAAGAGGCCCATGTGCCAAGCCAGGCGGAATATCTGCCGCCGCCCGTGCCAGCGCACGCCAATAGCCATCGAGACGCTCATCGCGTCCATGCCCAAGCCGGCGGCCACCATCAAGATTGCCCAGATCTGCACGGGTCAGCGCCGCGGCTTATTCGCCGGCGACCTTGATCAGCGAGTGGACGTTCCGCCCGGAGAGCTTCTGGCGGCCGGGCAGGAAACACAGTTCCACGACGAAGGCCACGCCGACGATCTGGGCCCCGAGCTTCTCGACGAGGTTGCAGGCGGCCTCCATCGTGCCGCCGGTGGCCAGCAGGTCGTCCATCATGAGCACTCGCTCGCCGGGGGCGAGGGCGTCGGCATGGATCTCGATGCTGTCGGTGCCGTATTCGAGCTCGTAGCTGATGCTCAGGGTCTTGGACGGGAGTTTGCCGGGCTTGCGGATAGGCACGAATCCCGCACCGAGCCGGCAGGCGGCGGCGGCGCCGAAAATGAAACCGCGGCTCTCGATGCCCACCACGGCACGGATGCCTTTGTCGCGGAAGGGCGCCACCAGGTCGCCGATGCACTGGTCCATGGCCTCGGCGCTGGCCAGCAGCGGCGTGATGTCCTTGAAGATGATCCCGGGTTTGGGGAAGTCCGGGACGTCGCGAATCACTTTTGCCAGTTCGATCATCGGCATGTGGCCTCACGGTTGGGCCGGGCCGCTCGTCGGCACGGCGGGCATGCGGTAAGTTTGCTGGACGTACACGTCGCGAGCAACAGCAAAATAAGACAGCAGCATCTCCTGCATGCGAGCCAGTTTTACCGGATCGGTGGCCGCGGGGGCAATGGGGTCCATGCGATCATCTTTGACATGATACATCAGCGGCAGGGGGAACCTGGGATCTCGCGGCAGCGGCGGCAGCACCAGGGCGTCCTGGCCCATCAGCAGGCAGGGATTGCCGCGGTGCATCATCGCCCAGCCCTCGTCTTCGCGCAGGGCCAGGACGTTGCGCCCCATGAAGCTGTGGTCGAAGTCGCCGCCGAGCAGGCTCAGCAGCGTCATGGGGACGTCCGCCTGGCTGCAGATCGTGCTGACGCGGCGCGGGCTGACCAGGTCCGCCATGCCCGGGGCATAGAAGAGGCACGGCACGCGGAAGCCCGGCACGTCGAGCATGACGGCCTGGTTGAGCGGCGGATGGCCGTGGTCGGCGACCAACACGAACAGCGTGTTCTTGTACCAGCGGGTTTTGGCGGCCTGGTCAAAGAACCGACCCAGCGCCCAATCGGCGTAGAGGTAGGCGTTGAGGCGGCGAATTTCTACGCTCGTGCCCCGCAGAGCCCGGACGCGCCCGGGCGGGATCCGGTACGGGTCGTGATTCGAGATCGTCAGGATCCCCCCAAAAAACGGTTGGCCGCGCTTGTCCAGCTCCGTGAACTCCTCGACGGCCTTGTCCAGCGCGACCTCGTCGGGCAGGCCCCAGGCGTTGTCGTCCCAGTTGCCCGGGACCTTGGTCTGGTCCATGTGCAGGCGCTCGACGACGCGGTCGATGCCGCCGGGGCCGCTCAGAAAGTTGCGCATGTTGTCGAAGTCGGCCCCGCCGCCGTAGACGAACATCGTCTGGTAGCCCCTTTGGCGGAAAATCTGCGGCAGCGTGAGGAACCTGCCTTGCGCCAGCGGCAGTTCCATCAGGCTGGAGCCCTTGAGGTCGGGATGGCCGCAGAGCGAGCCGATCAGCCCGCGAACGGTGCGGTGGCCGACGGCGTACATGTGATCGAAGAACAATCCCTGGCGGCACATCTCGTCCATGCGAGGGGTGAAGCTGGGAAGATAGTCCTGCCCGCCGGGGGCCTCGCCTGAGGGCATGTCGGCCGTGTACGCCCCGACCGCCTCGCCAGACTGGCTTTCCATGATAATCATAACGACGTTGGGGCGCCGCAGCGGTCGGCCGGTGTGGGTCGTGCGCCACAGGACCGGTCCGGCGATGTGCGTGTCCTGGTTCTGATAGAGCATGTCCCGCACGACGCGGCGCGACTCGTCGATGTCGGGGTAGGCGTAGTCGTCGTAGTCGCTGTTGCCTTCGGTGAGCCAGTATTTGGCCGCGTCGGCGATGGTGAAGAAGTTGTTCATCGTCAACTGGCAGGCCATGTTGTTGGCGGTGATGAACGCCGCGCCCTTGCGCAGGGGCTGGAAGGTGAACGTCCCGTGAACGGCCAGCAGGCACATCGCGGACAAAGTGATCGGCTGCACCACCCGCCGCCACTTGCTGCCCTGCGGCGGGCGGCCCAGCCAGAGCACCTTGCGCAGGACCACGTATACGGCGTAGTTCATCGCCACGGTAAACGTCAACACCAGCCACAGCGGGTACTCGTTGTAGATGTGCGAGATAATCGTGTGGGGGTGCCGCAGGTAGCCCAGCATCCAGTCCGGGCGCGTGCCTTCGTACAGGAATACGTACCCGCCGACAATCTCCTCAAAGATGCCCAGCACCACCACGAAGGTGACGTACCCGGTCACCAGCCGCCGGAACCAGTCTCGCTTCAGCGTCTCGTCGCGGACGGTCGAAAGCACGAGCACCAGTGGCAGCAGCACGTACCCCAGCGCCATCAGGTCGTAGCGAACCCCCAAGGCGAAGCACCATGCCCACGTCGCCGGCGGCAGATCGATCTGACCCGACCGCGCCAGGAACAGCGCCAGTCGCGACACGCTGAACAGCAGCAACCCGAATACCAGCACCACCCAGATAGCGCGAAGGCGATGGTCCAGCAGCATCCGCCCCAGCCGCCGCGCGCGGCCGCCGGCAGGAGCCTCCTTGCCATCAGGTTTCACGATCTCACTCATCGCCGCTCCGGAAATAAGGATAACTCTGCCCCGAACTCACCACCCCAGGCGCAGTGCTATTCTATCCGCCGGCGAGGCAGACATGAAGTGTGTCGCAGGGCGTAATCCGAAATGATCCGAAATCAAAGATTGGCAATCGCCGGTCGGGAAATCCCAAAGCCCAAGCACCGAATCACAAACAATCCTCAAGACCCCAATGACCAAAGAAACAAACCACAACCCAGATAGCAGCCAGACAGATCGATAGTCATCCATTCGCTAGATGACTTCCTGTGCCAGCGCCCGCAATCGCTGCAGCGCCTGGCGCTCGAGTTGCCGCACGCGTTCGCGCGTCAGGCCGATCAGGCGGCCGATCTCCTTGTACGTCAGTTGCGGAGACTCCTCGCTCTTGCCCAGGCCGAACCGCAGCTCGAGGATGCGCCGCTCGCGGGCGTCGAGCCTGGCCAGCAGACTCTTGACCAGCGGCGCATTGGACGAATCCAGCAGGCTCTGGTCGGGGCTTTCGACTCGCGTGTCTGGCAGCATTTCGGCCAGGGTCTGCGATTCGTCGCCGGCCGATTGGCCCGGAGTCGTGACGGCCGTGAGACCCTGCTGCACGATCTGGGCCTTCCTGGACGAAATCCGCAGTGTCGCAGCCATCTCTTCCAGCGTGGGCTGGCGGCCGAAGCTCGCCTCGAGCCGCCGCGACGTGCGCCGCCATTTGCTGATGAGCTTGGCCAGATACGCCGGGATGTGGATGGGCTGTCCGGCGTTGATGAGGGCTCGCTTGATGGACTGCTTGATCCACCATGCGGCGTAGGTGCTGAATCGCACGCCGGCGTCGGGGTCGAAGTCTTCCACCGCCCGCAGCAGCCCCAGGTTGCCCTCGGCCACCAGGTCGGCCAGCGTCATGCCGGGGCTGGAGTATTCCTTGGCGATGTTGATGACCAGGCGCAGGTTGGCCTGGATCATCTCCTCGCGGGCATAGGCGTCGCTCTCGTCGCGGACGCGCCGCGCCAAGTCGCGCTCCTGCTGGGCGGTCAACAGCGGCGTGTCTTTGATTCGCTCGAGATACCATCCAAGCATTGTGCCCGTTGCGGTGGCAGACATAGTGTTCCTCTCTTGATCTTCCTGCGGGACAGGGCCCTCCAGGCCCGCGATCGGCTCCACAGACAATGTCGTCTGATTGACAGACCCACTTGAATTGCCCGCGCGGTAGAATTACCGCCGTACGGGAGAGCGGTTATGGCCATCGAAGAACACGAGCGAAAGGCGCTGCTGGCGCTGGCTCGCCGAGCCGTCGAGGCGGCGGTTCGGGGCAACGGGCCCATCAAGCCCTCGACGGACGAGGGCATCCTGGCGCAGACCCGCGGGTGCTTTGTCACGCTCAAGAACGGCCCGCACCTGCGCGGATGCATCGGCACGTTTCAGCCCCGCGCGCCGCTGGGACGCATGATCTGCGAGATGGCCCTGGCCGCGGCCACGCAGGACCCGCGCTTTTACGACGACCCGATCACGCCGTCCGAACTGGACCAGTTGAGTGTGGAGGTCTCGGTGCTCTCACCGCTGGAGCTGACGGACGATCCAGCGGCCCTGACGGTGGGCGTGCACGGCATCTACATTATCCGCGGCGGCTACGCCGGGTGCTTTCTGCCCGAGGTCGCCACGGACATGGGCTGGTCGGCCAGGGAGTTCCTGGACAACTGCTGCATGCACAAGGCCGGACTGCCCGCCGGCGCCTGGCGCGACGGAGGCACGCAGGTCTATCTCTTCACCAGCGAGAAGTTCCAGGAAGCCTAGACGAATCTTTGTCGTTGCCGCGCCGCTGCGGCTCGGGTTGAATATCGCAGAAGCAAATGCCCGCGGTTGGTGTCCTCGGGCCCCCGCCACAGAAGCCTCGAAGGGCTGGCAGGCAATCCTGCCTCACGGCGCCCGTCCAGGTGTAGAATTGGACGCGAGATGAATGCCCCCGCTATGAGCTTCGCCGTCGGCCTGATCCTGGGCATCGCCCCGGCGCTGGCCGCTCAAGAGGCCCAGCCGCCGCCGCCGCGGGCAATGGAGAATGTCCCTCCGCAGTGGATCGCCTTCACGCCCATCTGGCAGCCGACGTGGGACGCTACCCTCGCCGCCAACCAGACCGCCTGGAACAAAGAGATCCAGGACAATAAATCGCTCAGCCAGGCCGGCGGACAGATCATGAACCTCCGCCTGGCCGAGCTGTTCAAGGCGATGATCCAGCACTTTCCCGCCGATACGGCAAAGCACGTCGACGCCTGGCGCGGCATTGCGCAGGCGTACCGCAATCTCGGCGACCTGCCGCGAGCCAATGACGCCTACAAGCAGATGATCGCCGCGTACAACGGCCGTAAAGACCTTCAGGCCGAGGCGTACCAGCAGATCCTCGCCCACACGCCGACGAATCAGCCGTACGCGTACTCCGGGGCCGGCGCATGGCAGCAGTACGCCCTCAAGGGGCTCCAGTCGCTGCGCGGAGGGGTGCCCGACACGCACCCGGCCATGAACTTTTACTGGCAATACCGCATGGCGATGCTGATCGAGAACCGCGACTACGAGCAGGCACTGCACTTCTTTGAGCAGAACGCTTCGCGCCCCGGCGCCGATCAGAACTGGAAGCTCACGCGGGCCTCGCTGCTGCAGTCGGCGGGGCATCTGTCGCAGGCCGCCGATATCTGGGAGGCCCAGGGCAACGTCGACCAGGCCACGAGCCTTCGCACGTCCATGATCCTCGTGCAGGACTACCCCCGCGACATCGAACTGGAGATGCGGTGGGAGGCAATCCGCCGCGAGGCGCCGGGCGATGCGGCCCTCGACGCCGCGGCCCTGCAGAACATCCTGGACATGTGCGAGTCTATCGGAGCGTTTCCCAAGACCAAAGAACCGCCCTATATACCCTACCGCCGCGTGGTCGAGCGCACGCTCATGGCGTCGCCGCCGGCCGTCCTCGAACGCTTGCGGCAGAGCCAACAGCGTGCGGCGGCAACCACGGCCGCCGCCGTAGCCGCCAGTGGCGACCTTGACGAGGCGATGCGGCTTTTCCGCCGGTACTCATGGGCGGCCAACGTGCACCATGTCCTGTTCGATCTGGCCGAGCGGGCCATGCGGCGGGGACAGCGCGACTGGGCCCTGCGGACATTTGAAGACCTCACCCAGTTCGCCGCGGACGGCGATGTGCGACCGGCTGCCCACGTTGGCTTGTGGCTATGTCTGGCCGGCGAGGGCGACTCGATCGAGGCCTTGCGGCAGGCAATGGCGGCCGTGCCGGATTCGGCCGACCTTCCCTGGCGCGGCGGCAGGGCGACTGCGGCGGTTGTGAAGAAAGAACTCCTGGCGGCCGCGACAGCCCCTGCCCAAGCGGCCAAACTGCTGAAGACCCTGGTGCCGCGGCGAATCGAGATACCGGCCGATCAGGCCTGGGCAGAGAACTTCTACGAGAGCTCGACCCTTCCGGCAACGCTGGGCCCGTGGGCTGTTACTTGCGTGGAAAGTCTGGCCGCGCCGGGCGCACCGCTGCTGATCAGTGGGCCGACGCTGGCGGCACGATATGACGCCGCAAAGGCCTCCCCCGCATGGACCCGCAGCGCGCCGCCGGGATACGGCGCCCGCCGCGCCCTGAGCCCTGTGCTGCCTGACTGGGCCAGGCCCGCGCGAAGAACGCCGGCCCTGCGGGATGGGCGATCCTCCGCTGTGGGCCAAGGACCCGCGGGGGCGTGCTTCTTCGCACTCGTTGAGGACAATCCCAACCCCGCGGCGCGCAAGGCCGTCGCCGCCTTCGACGTTCGCAGCGGCGACATGCTCTGGTCCACGGCCGGCCGCCCCGAGTGGACCGACCTTCAACCGCTCAACGCCCCGATCGCCGCAGCCGGGCACGTCTACGTGATGGCCATGCCCGCCGCCGCCATGCAGCCCCAACAGCAGCAGGCAGCCGCAGCGGTCTGGCTGACGTGCCTCGACACCGTCGACGGGCGCATGATCTGGAAGAAACTCCTGGGCAGCCAGGCCCAGCCCAATATGCGCCTGGTGGAACTGGCCCAGGAAGGCCGGCCCCTCACCCTGCACGATGGGTGGCTGTACTGCTCGACGAATTTCGGCATCGTCGCCCGCTGCGACGCCCGCGACGGGGCCATCGACTGGATCTGGACCTACCCGCCCGCCGATCAGTCCGGGCGAAGCCTGGTGCAGTTCCGCCGCCAGGGAGCCGGGGTCACAATCGTCGGCGACAAGGTGATCCTGGCCCCGCGCGATCACAGCGGCGTCATCGCCCTCAGTGCAGCCGGCGGAAAGCTTCTCTGGCAGAGCGTCCTGACGGCTTCCGATGAACTCGTCTGTGTCGTTGCCGGCAAGGTCATCGCCCACAACGAACGTGAACTCAGCGCCCTGGATCTCGCCAGCGGCCGCGAGCTCTGGCACCGCCGCTACGACGGTCCGATCAACCAGGCCCTCGCCTGCGGAACCGACATCCTCATGCTCTCGGACGAGACGCTCTGGCGTCTCTCGCAGGCCGATGGGGCGGTCATCGAGAAACTGCCGCTGGAGTCCGGCGCGGCCGCACACTTGCTGCTCGACGCCGGCACGGTGCTGGATCTTGTGCCCGCACCCGCCGCGCCCGTGGCGGCGCCGGCGGCCCCGGCGGCCGGCCCGCTGCAGCTGCCGCTGAAGAAGGCCTGGTCGCTGCCGGCGGCCTGCCCGACGCTCGTCTGCCCGCCGCCCGCCCAGCCGCAGGACACGTTCTGCGTGCTCTCGGGGCGAACCGTCACGTGTATAAAGAGGACGCCCTCGCCTGCCGTCGCCTGGCAACAGACGCTGGCGATGCGACCCAGCGCCGCCTGCTACGCCGGCGGCTCACTTTTGCTGTCGGACGGCCGCGACCTGACCGCCATCGATCTGGCCGGCGGCGCTATGCGTTGGACAGCCCGGCCGGGCTTCGCCGTCGATTACTTCGACGCCGGCGGCGATATCGCAATGGTCGCCGAGGCCTCCCGTGCGGGCTTTGTGGCCGCGTTCGATCTGGCCTCGGGCAAGGAACTGTGGCGCAAGGATTTTGCCGTGCCGGCGATCTGCTGCGGCCAGCCGCTCCGCATCGCCCGCGTGCGGACTGAGGATGCCGCTGCCCTCACGCTGGGGCTGTACTGGAATGGCGTCCTCAACGGTGAGACCGGCTTTCGACCCGCCGAGATGATCGTCGACGCCCACAGCGGCCGCTTGATGGAGGTTCGCCGTTTTCTGCCGACGCAGGACGGCTGGCCGAGGGAAATCGACTTCGGCCCGCGCGGCGTTCAGTACGTCGATAATCTATTCCACCCGCGTCTGCAGCTCTACGCCGGCGGCGACCCGCTGGCCGCAACGAAACGCATCGCCGACTTAGGCCCCATCGGCCGCTACGGCGCCGCCGCGGCCGGACTGTCCGCCACCGCCGCCAGTTTGTACGCCCGCTCGCCGGGCGAGCTGGTCGGTTTCGACGCCGCCACGGGTCGCGAGACCGTCTATCCACTGCCGCGTTTGGGCACGACGGGGCGAATCTGCCCTATCTATGACATGCACGAAATGGGCGGGCGATTGTTCGTGGTCTCGGGAATGCGCGGGCGCTCGGACGATTACCCGATGGACGCCACCAGCGTCTTCGTCGACGTCTTCGATCGCGCCTCGGGCGCTCACCAAGGTTCGCAGGAGCTGCCCGGAGTCGAGTGCGACGAGTTCCAGCGCATCGGCTACGACACCCAGGCCGAGTTGCTCGACGACGGCCTCATCATCACCACGCGCGACGGCGTCCACGTGTTTGTGCCTGCCCCCGCCGCCCCGCCGGCCGCGGACATCGTCCTGCCAGCCAGCAACATCCCCATCGCCGTCGACGGCGATCTGTCGGACTGGAAAGCCCTCGCGCCCCTGCCGATGACGGGTGGTAGCGGGACCGTCAAGCTCGCCCACGACAACCGCCGCCTGCTGATGTGCATCGCCTCCCCGGATCGGCGCCGCACCGCCATGCAAGGGGCCGGAATGTTCGACGGTGGCCATGGCATTGAAGTGGCCATGCAATGGGCGGGGCAAAAGTACCGCTGGCTCATCGGGGCCGATGCGACAGGCCGGGCGATCGCCCGCGACGCGAGCGGCCAGGCGGCCCTCGACATGCAAGTGGCCGCTGCGGGCGGGGCATACGAGCTGGCCATTCCCCTGCCGCCGAGGGACTCATTGGCCGCCAAGCCGGAGCGGGTCGAGCTGTCCGTGTCGATTCGCGGCGCCTCGTGCACGTTGAGTTGGAGCGGGCCCAACGGCTCGCCGCAGCCGGTGGTGCTGCAGCCCTTCGCCCCTGGCGGCCAGGCCGCCGCGCAGGAAATCGCCAAGGCGCTGGGCCCAATGGCGCAGTGGCCCGCACGAGGCACCCGCGCCTCAGCCGGACGATTCTTGTCGCAGTGGATCTACATTGCCCCGGGCCCGCGCCCGACCTCGCTGGCGGTGGGGCTTCTGGCAGGGGGGCACTGGCGGCACGTCAGCCTTCACGATGTAGCTGTGCCGCCCGCGCCGCCAACCTGGGCACAGCGCAACTTCCTGCCTTGGTGGGCCGGGCCCGTGCCGATCCAGGGGCAGTGGATCGAGGTTCGCGTGCCACTGGGCATCCTGGATCTCGAGGACAAGCCCATCGAAGGGCTGGCCTTCCGCCAAGAGGGCCCCGGCCGCGTTCTGTGGGACAGCACGACGCTCATCTGGCCCACCGGCCAGCGCGTCATTCTCGAGGACGATCTGCCGCCGGGATCGGCCGGTGGGCAGTGGACCTGGGCCGCCGAACTCAAGCACAGCGGCGCCAAATCGCACGAGGGCACGGCGCCCCAGACGCCCGAGCAGGTGCAGACGCATTCGGTGATCTTCAGCACCCCAATTGCTGATCACCTCGCCGCGGCGCCCCGCAAGGCCGTGCTGTCGCAATGGGTCTACATCGACCCCGCGCGCGTGCCGACGACCATGGCGCTGCATCTCAGCGACGGCCGCGCGTGGCAGTGCATCGTCTGGGGCGGCGCCGACACCGGCGCATTGCCCCTGCCGCCGGCGGGAGCGTGGCAGGAGCTGCGGGCGCCTCTGGATCAGATGAACCTGTGCGACCGCCCCCTCACGGGTATCGCCTTCGACCAAGGCGACGGTCGCGTGTTCTGGGGCGCTGCGACGCTGCTGGTCGACGGCAAGAGTTATCCCGTCGTCAGCGATGTCACGCCGCAAACTGCACCGGCAGGCGCATGGCGACCGGGCCGCTCGGCGTTCATTGGCGGCGTGACTGCCGCCGATGGCAAGAGCGGCAAGGGCGCGCGATTCGACGGCCGCACCGGCTGCATCGCTATGCTTGACTGCGCCGCGCTGCATTCACCGCAGGTTAGCGTCGAGGGCTGGGTGCAGCTCGACCCGTTCACTGCCCAGCCGCAATGGCTGGTCAGCAAAAACGAGGCCTCTGACGATTCGCTGGGTTACGACCTGGCGGTGATCAACGGCCGCCTTCGCGGGCGGGTGTTTATCCCCGGAGCGGCGCGGTCAGTGGTGGCGACCTCGGCTGAGGCCGTCATGCAGGCGGGTCGCTGGCAGCACGTGGCGATGACCTGGGATGCTGCGACCCTGACGATATATGTGGATGGCCAGCCTCTCAAGATCGCCCCCGAGCAAGGCGTGCCCGCCGAACCGCGCACCATGGGTCCCACGCCGCTGTTCATCGGCCGCCGCGGCGCGGCGGGGCAAGGTTATCTCGCTGGTTGCCTGGACGACGTGCGGCTGTACGAGCGGGCCCTCTCAGCCGCCGGAGTGCAAAGCATCTACCAAGGCCCCGGCCGGCCGCTGCCTCGGGCCTTGCGCCAGGCGCTGGTGATGGAGTGGACCTTCGATGATGTGCTGCCCGCGCCGGCGGATGCCCAGTGGCAATGGCTCACCCAGGCTGGTCGCAAGGCTCACACGCTCAAGGACGGCGCCGGCGGCTGCGTGCACATGGCCGACGCCCTGGCTGCACCCATCACAGGGCATCTGCCCATCGACCGCGAGGCCGCCGTCGCGGCGCTGGTCAAGAACCTGCCCGCCCTGCGCGGCGGCAGCATCGCGGCACGCATGGGCGACTTGCTCTGGCGGCTTCAAGGCGGCGCCGTGCCGCAGCAGGGCGAGCAAGACGAAGCCGCCGCCGTGCGCGATTGGCAGATCGTGGGTGGCTTCCACAACAACCCGGCCAACCATAGTGGCTTTCTGCAGCTCTGGGAGCCCGAGCTCAAGAGCTTCGACCGGACAGAGCGCTACGGCGTCTGGCCGGCCGAAGGCGGGCCTTGCCAGTGGCGGCTGCTGCGGTCGCGCGGGCCGTACGTCAACCTGTTGGGCGAGACGTCGTTCCACCAGATGATCTGCGCGGTGGCGGTCTGCTGGGTGTATGTTCCCCAGCCGCGGCACGTGCGGTTCGATGTCGGCTGCGCCGAGAGCATCGACGTGCGCGTCAACCGCCGCCTGGTGCACATGGCCCGTGGGCGCACGAGCGTATCGCCGCGCGACACGGCCGCCGATGCGATGCTCCCGGCCGGGTGGAGTGAGATCATGATCAAGGTCGGCCAGGGCACCGGTCCGGCGTTTGGGTTCTACTTCGAGATTCGCGACGCCCTCAGCGGCCAGGCCGTCGAAGGGCTCGAACTGGCGACCCAGCCGCCTCAAGAGTAACGCATGCACAGGCTCGGCAAATACATCCTGACGCTCTGGGCCGCCGCGGCCGCCGCACTGTGTTGGGGCTGCGGCAAAACGCCGCCTGCGCCGGAGAAGCCCGCGCCCTCGTCGCAGCCTGCCGTAGCGACGTCGCGAGCGGCAGCGCCTTCCAGCGCCAGCGCGCCGGCGGCGCAAAGCGCATCGGTCCCGGCCAGCCAAGCCGCCGCGACCACTCAAGACGAAGCGGCCCGCCAATTCGCCGCCGCCAGGCTCGCACAGTCGCGATCCGAAACTGAGGCTCAGCGGCAGCGCTCGATCAGTGCGACGCAGGCTGCGGCTGAAAAGGCCCGCACCGACGCCCTGCTCCGGCGGGAACAGGCCCGCACCGCACTGGCATACCGCGAGGCGTACGAGTTCTGGCAGCAGGCTCAGCAACTGCAAGCCGAAGCGGCCGAGGCGTTCGACAAAGCCGAGTTCCCCGCGGCCGATCAGAAGTGGTCCGCAGCCGCCGAAATCTATCCCAAGGCTGTGCAACTGGCCGCTTCTCTCACGCAGGCCCGTCAGCATCTGGCCGCCCTTCGATATCCCGATGCCGCCGCGGCTGCCGTCGCCGCACTCAAGATCGATCCGGCCTGCAGGAGTGCCGTAGCGTTGCAGGAGGACATCCGCATTGCCGGCGGCGCCAAGGCGGTCGATCCGGACAGGACTCGCGCCGAATCCGCCGTCAGCGCGGCCATGGGCCTCAGCGACGGCGACGGTTTCGCCTCGCTCCAGATCGACCTGCGCCGCCAGCTCTCGCGGGCCCATGGCCTGGCGGCCCAGACGCAATTCGACCAAGCCATCGAGGCGTACAAGGCCATAGTTGCCCGGTGCGAGCAACTCAAGACCCGCGACGCCGCACGCCAGGCTGTCGCGCCGCTGAAAGCGGCGGCCGAATCCGCACGACAGCGAACCGCCAGCCTCGACCTCGTCCGCGACGATCCGGCCCAGTGGCAGAAAGCCTTGGACAGCGCCGCAGCCGCTGCCGAGGCGATGGCCAAAGGCGACTTCGACGCCGCCAAACAGCATTACTCAGCCGCCGCGGCAGCGTACGACAAAGGCGCCGTAATTGCCGCCGCCTTGCAGGCCGCCCGAAAGAACATCCAGGACAAGAAGTTCGCTGAAGCGCAGAAGGCAGCACAAGCCGTGCTGACAGCCGACGCGGCCAACGCGGCCGCCCGGGCGCTGCTGGTCGAAACTGTTGAAACCGACGCTCGCGACGCGGCCGTCACCGCCCAGGCAGCGGCCCGCGGCGCGCTGTCGGGTGTATCCTCGCTCGACGACGCGCAGGGATTCTCTCAACTCAAGAACGCTGCGGCGGCGCGGCTGGCGACGGCAGAGGGCCTGCTGGCACGGCGAAAGTACGAGCCAGCTTTCAAGGAGTTCCAGGCCGTCTCGGCCGAGTGCCCGCGGATCAAGACCCTCGATGTCGCCCGCCAGGCGATGGTCCGCACGCGCGAGACGCTCGCAGCGCAGCAGCAGACGGTTCTTTCTGCCGGCGCCAATCACTACGCCCCCGCGCGATGGAAGCAGGCCCAGGGCCGATTCGACGAGGGCGAGCGGGCTTTCCACAGCGGAGACTTTGATGCCGCCAAGACCGCCTGGACTGCCGCGACGACAGACCTTCAGGCCGCTGCCGCCGTCGTGGCAAGGATGGCGGCCGTGCGCCAGGCGGCCGCCGAGGGACGATTCCCCGAGGCCGCCAAGGCCGCCGCCGAACTCATGATTTCTGAAAACCAGAGCGAGCCGACCAAGGCCCTGGTCGAAGAAGTACGCCTGGCGACGCTCAAAGCCGCCGCTGCAGCGCCCCGCGCTGCCGCACAGGCGGCAGTCAAGGCGCTGTCCGATATCGACGAGAACCAGACCTTCGACGAGCTTAAGCGGCGATTACGCAAACAGCTTCGCGCAGCCGAGACGCTCTTCGACCAGAACCGCTATGAGGATTTGCCCGCCGCGTACAAAGCCGTCGCCGACGAATGCACGCGAATCAGAACGCTCGACGCCAAACGCAAAACGCTGCTTGCGACCCGCCAAGCCGTCCAGGCCGTATGGCAGCAGGCACTGGGCGCCGGCGCCGAGTGCCTGGCGCCCCAGCAATGGCCGCAACTCCAGAACGATCTGGCCGCCGGCGAGGACGCCTTCGCCAAGGGAGATATGGACGCCGCTGCCAAGGCCTGGGCCGCGGTCGCGCCGCGCGGCGACGAAATCGCAAAGCTGACGGCCGCGATGGCGCAGGGGCAGGCGCACCTGTCCGCCGGTCGCCCAGCCGAGGCGCAGAAATCATTTGAGGCAGCCCTGGCGGTCGACGCCGCCAACGCCGCCGCCAGGCAGGGTCGCCAGGACGCTGTGCGGGCCTTGGCGCGACAAGGGCTTCTGACGACGCGAGCGAAAGTGGATGCGGCGATCGATGCGGCTGCCCTCGACGCTCCCGAGTTCGACGCCCTCAAGCAGAAGACTTTCAGCCAGGCCCAGTTGGCTGACGCATTGCTGGATAAAGACGATCTCGAAAAGGCCGCAGCAGCGTACGACGCTGTCCTTGCACAGTGCAAGCAGGTCGCCGACCTGCTGCCGCCGCGCAGTGCCGCCGACCAGGTCCGCGCGGCGATGGCCGCCTCGCGACAGACCGCCCTGTCAGCCGGGGCGCACTGGGCAGCAGCGGCCCCCTGGGCTGCGGCACAGCAAGCGGCTGCACAAGGGCAGCAGGCCTTCGATGCCGGCGATTTCGTTGCCGCCGCCGCTCAGTGGAAGACCGCCCAGGCCCAATACGCCCAGGCGGCCGCGGACGCCCCCAAGCGCCAGAAGGACCCCAAGGTCACGACCGAGCTGGCCCAGGCCGCACGCACCGCGATGGGCGCTGCCGCAGGCAAGGCGGGCGCTGCACAGCAGGACGCCCCGGCGCTGTGGCAGCAGGCGCAGGAGCTTTCCGCCTCGGGCGGGCAAGCCTTGCAGGGCGGCGACTCTTCCGCCGCGCAGGCGCGATGGATTGCCGCTACGGCAATCTACGAAAAGGGCGCTTCCGCGGCGGCGGCCGTTACCGCGGCCAGGACCGCCCTTGCGGCCAAGAAATATCCTGAGGCTGTGGCCGCAGCGCGCGGCGCAATCGGCCAGGACGTTGATAACGCAGCGGCCAGACAACTCATCCGGGATGCGTCGCTGGAAGCCGCCCGCGCTGAGACGACGATCATCAAGACCCGCGCCGAGAGCGATGCGGCCGCCGTGGTCTCGCTCGACGACAACCAGGGCTTCGCGGTTTTGAAGGCCGCCGTGGTGCAGTTGAACTCCGCGGCCGCCTCGGCCTGGGGCTCCAACGCCATCTACAAATCTCAGCGGCTGTACCGGCAGATCGTCTCTCAGGCGGCACAGGTCAAGGCCTCTGATGCCCGCCGACAGGACGCCGCGAAACTCCGCGTGCAGGCGGCGGCCTCGCAGCAGAAGGCCATGCCCGCAGCGTCTGACGCCGCTTCGCTCGTTCAGCAGGGCGCACAGGAGTCTGCTGCCGCCGAGAAGCTCTTCCAGGCGGGCGACTTCGACAGCGCGGCCGCATGCTGGAAGCTTGCCGCGGCCTCGTATGACGCCGTGCCCGCGGCGGCCGCGAAGATCCAGGACGCGCGAAAGCAGATCCAGGCGAAGAACGTCGCCGCCGCCGAAGCGCTGCGGGCGATCTTGGTCGGCGCCCCGGGCAACGATGCAGCCCGGCAGTTGTTGCGGGAAGCGCGGCAGGCCGCCGACGGCGAGTCCTTGGCCAAAATCGCCGCTGCGACTGGTCCGGTTATTACAGAAGTCAACGCCTTGAACGACTCGCAGGGTTTTGCGCCGCTCAAGGCGCGCGTCGCAGCAACGTTGCAGGCGGCCTCTGACGCCCAAACGCGCAGCGAGTTTGATGAGGCGGGTGCCCAGTACGACAAAGCCATCACCCTGTGCCAGGCCATCAAGAAGCTCGACGCCCAGCGAACCGAGGCGGCCAAGTTGAAGGCCGCCGCGTCCGCACGCATCCAGGAACTGCCGCAGAAGACGCAGGCGGACAAGGCTGCTCCCGCCGCCTGGCAACGCGCGGCCGCTGCCAACGCCGCGGCGACGCAGCTATTTGAGCAGGGCGCGTTCAACGAAGCGACCGCCCTGTGGGCAGATTTCGCCACCGCCTGCACGCGCGCGGAAGAGATCGCCGCCGTCCTGACTAAGGCCACTGCCTTGCACGCCGCCGGCAAGACGCAGGAAGCCCAGGTCGCGATGATTCCCATTCTGGCGGCCGAGCCCGCCGGCGCGGCGGCCCAGGCCTGGCAGACCATGGAGACCGCCCATCGCCGCGCGGCCGCAGAGACGCTGCAGAAGCAGGCCGCCGCGGCGGTCCTGTCGCTCGCCCCCCTGGCCGCCACGGAAGGCTTCGACTCCCTCAAACAAGCGCTGGTTCAACTGACCAGCACGGCCGACTCGGACTTTGCAGCCGGGCGCTACGAGCAGGCCGGCGCCGGATACGACGCCGTCGTCGCAGGGCGAGATCAGATCGTCCAGCTTGACGAGCGCCGCAAGGCCTCGCTGCCGGTCAAGACCGCAGCCGACGCCGCTGCCGCGAAGATATCGGCCATCAGCGACCAGCACAATTTTCAGCCCCTCAAGCAGGCCGTGACGGCGGAACTGACGGCCGCGGGCGCCTGCTTCAGCCAGCGGGCTTTTGACGACGCCGACGCCCATTACCGCGCCGCGATGAAGCTCTACGAGCCCCTGGCCCGGCAGGAGTCGCTTCGGGCGGAACTCGACGCCGTACGGACGCAGACCGACGCGCTGGCGTCCAAGGCGCAGGCGGTGCTGTCGCCTCAAGTCCCTTCGAGCTGGCAGCAGACCCAGCAGTTCCAGGCCGCCGCCCAGCAGGCGTTCACGCGGGGCGACTTCGCCACGGCCCGGCTGTGGTGGGCTGCCGCCGCCCATGCGGTGGAAGAAGGCAATGCCGCTACGACGCTGCTGACCGCCGCCCAGCAGCACCTGGCGGCGGGCAAGCTGCCCGAGGCATTGGAAACGATCGTCAAGGCCCGGCTCGTAGCCTGCGACAGTTCGCCCGCCCAGCAGCTCGAGACGAATATCCGCTTCGCCATCGGACGGCTGGACGCACAGCCGATCATCAAGGCCGCGGAGGCGGCGCAGGCGGCGTCGGCCAAGGTCGCCGGCGAGCAGGGCGTGGAGAGCATGAAGCAGCAGATCGCAGCGAAGCTCGCCGACGCGCGCCAGAGGCTGGAGCGAAACGAGTTTGACAACGCCGTGGCGGTCTATCGCGAGGTGGTCGTCGAGTGCGACGTGATCTCTCAAATCGACCGCCGCCGGGCCGCGTCGCTGCCGCTGCGCCAAAAGGCTGTCGCCGCTGTCGCGGCGATCAGCTCCCTCACCGACAGCCATGGTTTTGCCGCGTTGAAGAACGAGGCCCGCCAGCAGCACAGCGCGGCCGAGGCGCTCTTCGAGCAGCGCAAGTTCGACGAGTCAGACCCCGCCCACCGCGCCGCCATCGTGATGTGCGAGAAGCTGGCCGCTCTGGAGGCGCGCCGCGGCGAACTGGCCAAGCTCCAGGAACAGGCAGCCAAGACCTGGCAGGACCTCAATGTTGCACAGGTAAACTCGTCATCGCCGCAGTTGTGGCAGCCCATCGAGCAGGCTTACAACGCCGGGCAATCGGCGTTCAGCGCGGGCACGTTCGACGAAGCGCAAAAGCAGTGGAACGATCTGCAGGCCCGCGCACCGGCGGCTGTGAAGATGGGCCAGGCGGTCATCGCCGCCCGCACGCTGCACGGCCAGCAGAAGGTCGTCGAGGCGATCGCATCGATCGACGCGGCGCTGGCCATCGATTCGCGCAGCAGCGTGGCCAAACAGTTGCGCGACGAGATCGGCCGCAATGAGTTGTCGCAGACCCGCGAAAAGCTCCGCCAACAGCGCGAGCAGGTGATAGCCCTGGAGATCGGCCGGTATGCCCCACGGCGATGGGAGCAGTATGAGAAGGCCCTGGCCGCGGGCGAAGGGGCGTACGCCAAGGCCGACTTCGACACCGCCCGCTCGCACTGGAAGGTGTTGGTCGAGGGCTACGCCAACGCCCCGGCCTACGTCGAGAGCATGAAGAAGGTCTATGAGGGCGTGCTGGCATGGCAGCAGGCACGGGCCGACGTCGCGACGGAATACTACGACCAGTTCGACGCCCTGGGCGGGCGCGAGTGGCAGACGATCAAAGGCCTCGTGGCCCGCGCCGAGCAGGACGGCGTCGAGCAGGCCGAGCGCATCGAGTGCTACAAGAAGGCCGCCCAGGCCATGCCGGCGGTGGCCGCCAAGGTCGAGAACATCTACCGCACCAGCGTCTGCGACAAGGCGATCGCGCAGGCCAAGTCGCTGCTGGCGGGCATCCCGATCAAGGCCTCCCAACGAACGCCCGAGCACGTCGCGCGGGCCGCCATGGCGGGCGAGGAGGCCGCGCGGGCCCTGGCCCAGCGCCCCAATAACGCCCAGGCCAAGGAACTGGCCGCCCAAGCGCAGGTGCTGGCTGTGCCACTGAAGACAGGCTCGTGCCTGCGCACCTTCGGCGGGCACAAGGGGTGGATCCTCGCGGCGGCGGTGGGACCCTCGGGCGACCAGGCCGCCACCAGCGGCGAAGAAGGCGACATTAAGATCTGGGACCTCTGGCATGGCGTCAACTCGGCAGGCTGGTCCGCCCACAGCGGCCCGATCAACGCGGTGGCATTTGGCCCGGCCGACACGGCTGTGCTCTCGGCCGGCGAAGATGCCATGCTCAAGATATGGGACACTGCCGCGGGGCGAAACATCCGCACGCTGACCGGTCACACCGCCTGCGCGACGGCGGTGGTGATGGCCGCCGACGGGCGCACGGCCATGTCCGCCTCGGAAGATGCGACGCTGCGCCTGTGGGACACCGCCACCGGCCAATGCCTGCGGACCTTCAGCGGTCACAGCGGGCCCGTCGGAGCGGCCGCCATCTCTCGCGACGGGCGCACAGCCGTCTCGGGCGGGGCCGACCGCACCGTCAAGCTCTGGGACACCGCCGACGGGCGATGCCTGCGAACCTTTGAAGGGCACGGCGCCGCGGTGACGGCTCTGGCGATCAGCGCCGACAGTCGCACGGCCATCTCGGCCAGTGCCGACAAGACGCTCAAGCTCTGGGACCTCGTCGACGGGCGATGCCTCCAGACGTTCATCGGCCACGACGCGGCGGTGCTGTGCGTGGCGTTGCACCCGGACGGCCAGCGCGCCCTCTCGGGCAGCCGCGACACGACCCTCAAGCTATGGGACCTCGCTACGGGCAAGTGCCTGGCGACCTTTGAAGGCCATCGCGGATGGGTGCGTTCGGCGGCATTTGACGCCGAGGGAACGACGGCGATTTCCGCCGACGAGACGGCGCTCAAGGTTTGGTTCGTGGGCAAGTCCCAGACTCTCCCGCCGCCCAAGGCAGGGAAATGATCCCCGCTCAGTCTTGGGAAGGATCGGTGATGCCGGCGACATACGATCGCAGGCCGGCAGCCTCGACGATATCCATGCGGAGGCGGTCGGCCAGCAGTTCGTCCTCGCCCAGGATGACGAACCAATCGGGGTAGGTGGCCTGGATCGGCTTGTTGGTCCGGCGCGATTCGCGCAGGGCTTCGTCGACCGCGCCGGACTGGGTATAGTCCTTCTGGGGGTGCCGCGTGATATGCTGCCCTTCCGATGCCACCCCGTACGCCTGCGAGAGCGTTGTGATGCGCTGGCGGGGCAGGTCGGAGCGGCCGACGGTCACCGTGACCTTGGGCTCGTACTTGCCCGTCTTGGTCTTGACGATGTTGACCGTGGCGATGCGGTAGATGGTCTGGACCGTGCTCTCGTAGGCGTCGTCCCAGGTGATCGCGTCTTTGCGCCAGAACTCGAAGACCTGCTTGCCCGTCAGCGGGGCCGTCGTCATCACGCCGGTGCGCCGGTCGCTGTAGTCTTCCTCAAAATAGAACTTGCGCAGCACGAACTCCGACGCCAGCCACCAGTTGTCGAAACTCTCCGGCGCCGGGGCCAACTCCCGCGGAATGCGGATCGGCTGCCTGTAGTCGTCGCCGCAACCGCACGCAACCAGCGCCGGCAACACCACCGCAAGGCTGAGTATCCAGGTTCGCATAACTTCTCCGCGAGGGCTCAGAAAGATCGCCCCGCCATTGGCACGGCTGAAGATTATATCCTAACTCGCCCTTGAGCGAAAGGCGCCCTGGGGGCCGTTTTCCAGCCGCCGGGTCCCTGATCTTTCTGCGCAAGCATGGCGGCTGCGAAACGGCCCCCAGGGCACCCTTTGAAATAGCTTCCATCCAAGACTCTTGAAGCGCCGCATGTATCCTTATATACAGGAGCACCAAAAGGCCATCCATGCAGATTCTCGCCGGTCAATACAAGCATCGCCATCTGCTGCCGCCGCCGGCGGCCGCCAACACGCGCCCCATCACATCGCTGGTCAAGAAGTCCGTCATGGACACGCTGGCCGGCATGCTCAACGACGGCGTGGTGCTCGATCTCTACTGCGGCACCGGAACGCTGGGCCTCGAGGCCCTGTCGCGCGGGGCGCGCATGTGCTACTTCGCCGACAACGATGCGGCCGTCGTCGACTGCCTGCAGCGGAACATCGATTCGCTGGAAGGCGCTGCCGCTCGCAGCGTGGTCTGGCAAGGCAACGTGCCGCTGCGCGTCGGCGGCTGGCTGGCGAACGTCGGCGGCGCGGTGGACGTGGCGTTCGTCGACCCGCCCTATGCGACGGTGCGGGCATGGGACTGGGACGAGATCGGCCGCGACCTGCTGGCGCCGATCGCCCAGCGCCTCAGCCCCAACGGCCTGATCGTCCTCCGCACCCCCGGCAAGATATCCGTCCCCGAAGGTCTGTCCAATCTGGCCATCTGGCGCCAGCGCCGCTACGGCGACATGCGCGTCACGATGCTGGAAAACCCCAAGCCAGATAAGCCTGCCCCCGCCGTTGAAGAATAGCTACGCGATCTTGTCCAGTGGCTGGCGCTCGAAATGCACCTCAGTGTCGGCAAACAGTGAACCGCTTTCCTTCTCGAGGCGATGATGCGCCATGAGGAGGTATTTCTCCGCGACATCGATCCCGATGCTGTTGCGCCCGGACTTCATTGCCGCAAGAGACGTGGTGCCCGTCCCCAGAAACGGGTCCAGGACAGTATCGCCGACAAACGAGAACATCCGCACGAGGCGGTACGCCACCTCCAGCGGAAAGGGAGCGGGATGTTTGCTGGTGGATTCGCCCGGCACGGTCCATATCTGCTGAAACCACTCGCGGAATTCCTCTTTGGACAGCTTGCTCTTCTCGCGCTGCTCCATCGAGGGGCTTCTATAGCCGCCGCTTTTTCGCTGCATCAGAATAAACTCGATGTCGCTCTTGATGATCGCGTTGGGCTCATACGGTTTGCCGAGGAACCCGCCGCCGTTGTTTACTTCGTAGTTCGCGTTGGCGATTTTGTTCCAGATGATCGGATTAAGGTTGTCGAACCCGAGCCGCCTGCAAATCACGCAGATGTCCGCGTGCAGCGGCACCACGACATGGCGGCCGTTCTTCTTGCGAGAAAGGCAAACGTCCCCGACAACGCACACCAGCCGCCCGCCGGGCACGAGCACGCGATATACCTCCGACCATACCTGCCGCAGCGCCTCGAGGAACTCTTCGTAATCCGCGACATGCCCTAACTGATCGACGTGAGGCTCGTACTCCTTCAACGTCCAATAAGGCGGTGACGTGACAACCAGATGCACCGATTCATCGGCGATGAACGAAAGATTCCGCGCGTCGCCGCGCACGATCCTGTGTGTTGTGGCGGGCAATCCACTCATCTCTTTTTCCCCCGAGCAGCCGCGATCGCCGAAACATGACCTACAAGCGATGCGGCAAAAACAGAAAAAGATAAGTCGTCGGCCGGCTGCACGAATGCCCCTTTGCCTGTCCGCTGCGCGACCAGAAAGGCTGCCGCTTCGTAGTGCCGCTCTCGCACCAGTTTCCTGCAGAGCAGCTCATATCGCTTCATGTATGACGAGTTCTTGAACTCGGGAAAGACCGGGAAGTGCGGTTCCGCAACGCCCAGAGGAGCCCGTGATTTCTCGCAGTCCTCCAGAAGAAACAAATATCCGACCCATGGGCGCGGCGAGCCGGCGAATGCGCCTTCACGAAAAGCCGACCAGAGATCCACGGCGCTGCCAATGGCTTCTTCGGATCGGTTGTTGAAGTTGTTCCCGAATGAGGGGCCCACCTGGGACTTAGCCTCCACTGCCGCCAGCAATACCCCATCCACAACAACCAGAATATCCCACTTCTTTGTAGGCCGGAAATAGCCAGGCAGTTCGAGGCTTTTGTCGCGGAAGATCATCGCGTCCGGAATGCCGGCATCCTTGACGAGCTTGCAGATCAGGCGGGCAAACCCATTCATTTGAGCGCCACCCGTCACGGCGGCCCGGTCCCCCTGGTCCGCAGAGCCCTTGGTCTTCTGTAAAGCGGCCTGGCGGAAGCGGATCCTCCAGAATGAAGACACCGCGCGGCGGACCAGCTTATCCAGTTCTGGGGGATTCAGTGACATGGCCAACAGTATAACGACGAACCGCTGTTGGCGGAATGCCCGGCAGAAGAAGAACTATCGCGACTTGCACCATTCATCCATGGCCACGGCGATATCCGGCAGGGCCTGGATGAAGGCTTTGCCGTAGGGTTTGCTGACGATGCGGTGGTCGAGGCAGACGACGAAGCCCGTGTCGACGCTGGAGCGGATCAGGCGGCCGAAGCCTTGCTTGAAGCGGATGACGGCCTCGGGAAGCTGGTAGGCGTTGAAGGGGTTGCCGCCGCTGCGGCGGATGGTCTCGATGCGGGCCTCGATGATCGGCTCGTTGGGGACGGCGAAGGGCAGCTTGGCGATGATGACGTTTTGCAGGGCGTCGCCGGCCACATCGACGCCCTGCCAGAAACTCATCGTGCCCAGCAGCACCGAGCGCCCCTCGCTGCGGAAGCGACGCAGCATGGCCTGTTGCGACAGCGGTCCGCCCTGGGCGAGGAGTTGGTATTCGTTCTCGTGGCAGAAGGGCTCGATCTCGCCGGCGATGGCGTTGAGCATCTGGTAGCTCGTCAGCAGCACGAAGCAGCGGCCCTGCGAAAGTTCGACGTAATGCTCGATGGCCCGCGCGGCCGCGGGTATGAATGAGATCGGATCGTTCACGTCGCCCAAGCCTGTCTCGATGTACAGCTTGGCCTGGCGGCGGAAGTCGAAGGGGCTGGCCAGCAGCAGCTCGCGCCCTTCCTCCAGACCCAGGCGGCTTCGGATGTAGTCGAACCCGTGCTTGCCCGCCCGGGCGGTGGCCAGCGTGGCGCTGGTGAGGATGGCCGACTTGACCTCGTGAAACACCAGGTCGCGCACGATCGGCGATACGTCGATGGGGGCCGAGGCCAGCGTGACGGCCCGGCGGCGCGTGCGGCCGCGCGCCTCGCGCAGCGTTACCCAGTAGGCATGATCGGGCTCGGTCTGGTCGACGATGTCGGCGACCTCGTCGGCCAGTTCGATCGCTTTGTCGCGCGCGCCACCGATCTCAAAGGCGGTCTCGTCCTTGCGGCTGCCGGTGACGCGTTTAAGGGCCTCGGCCAGCTCCTTCAGCGCCGGCGTGAGGGGGTTGGTGATGAACCCGGCCTGGCTGATGCGTCCACTCGAGGCCACAGCTTCGCCGCGATAGTCGGCCAGGGCTTCAAAGAACGCCCCGGCCGCGGCATCGGCGGCGATAACGGCGTTGATTGCGCCTTGGTCGTTGGCCAAAGCCAGCAGCCCGCGCCCGGTGCGCTCGTCGAAGAGGTCCCGCAGCAGGAACTGCACGCTGCCGGAGGTGACGCAGCGGCCGAAGTGGTCGCTGACGACCGCCTCGACGGTGTGGGCCTCGTCGAGGATCACGACATCGTAGTCGCCCAACAGATCGCCGCCGCGTTTACGCAGGGCCAGGTCCGAGAAGAACATCGCGTGGTTGACCACGACGATGTCGGCCTTCTGCACGCGGCGCCGGGCGGCCTGGAGAAAGCACTTGGCGTTGTGCGAGCACTTGGCGCCGCGGCAGACGCTGCGATCGGAGCAGACGCGCGACCACAGCGAGCGGTCGAGTTCGAAGTCGATCTCCTGCAGCGTGCCGGTCTGCGTGCCCATCGCCCACTGTGCCAGGGGCTCGAGCTGCTCGTGCTCGTTGAGGGTCAGCAGCTTGTCGCGCCCCTCGATCACGGCGCCGAGACGGCGGAAGCACAGGTAGTTGCTGCGCCCTTTGGCCAGCTCGGCGGTGAAGGCGATCGGCAGCACCTCACGCAGGAAGGGCAGGTCCTTGGTGATGAGCTGGTCCTGCAGGGCGATGGTGTACGTCGAGACGATGACGCGGAGCTTTTTGTCGTCGTCATCCTCGCCACCGGCGGCGGCGAGGATCGCCGGAACCAGGTACGCGAAGCTCTTGCCCACGCCGGTGCCGGCCTCGACGATCAGGTGCTCGCGGTCGTCCAGCGCCGTCGCGACGGCCTGGGCCATATCGAGCTGCTCGCGGCGGTGTTCGTAGCCGCCCAGACGCTGGGCGATCAGACCATCGGGCCCGAGGATCTGCTCGACGGTCAAAGCCATGCCGTCGCCACGTGGCACAGACTTTCCAGCCTGTGTCCCAGGGCTGAAACGATTGCCCCACAGCCTGGCAAGGCTGTGCCACAGGCGACCGCGCGCGTCGTCGCCTGGAAGGGTTCGGGCCTGGACAGCAGGTCGACGAACTGGCCGATAAACACGATGGTGGCCAGGATGACGGCCAGCACGATGACGGTGGCCAGGATGGTGATGAATGTTCGGCCGCGAACGATGGTCGAGTGCATCGCCGAGACGATGCGGTCTTTGGCCAGCGCCAGCATCGCCAGCATCACCATGCCCACAGTGGGCCAGATGCTGATCGAGTGGACGGCCGAGTAGATGAAGACTGCCCGCGAGCGCTCGGGCATGATGTCGCCCCCGTCGGGCCCGCCCGAGACGGCGCTCTTGAGATAGTAATGCACGCTGCCGTCAGCGTCACTGCGGACGCGTCCGTTGATGGCTTCGCCGCCGACGATCACGTACCCGACGGTGAAGAGCATGAAGTTGGCCAGGCCCAGGAAGATCACCAGCACGGCGACGCGCGTTTTGCGGTCGGCGCCCTGGGGGAGCTGGTCGTCCTCAGGCAGCGTGTCAAGCCTTTGCACCGATGACCCCTTCCAGCGGCGAGGAAGCCGTCGCGTAAAGTTTGCGCGGGATCCGCCCCGCGCGGGCGGCGAGGTAACCGCTCTCGACGGCCAGCCGCATCGCCCGCGCCATCGCCAGCGGGTCTTTCGCCCCGGCGATGCCGGTGTTGAGCAGCACGCCGTCGGCGCCAAGCTCCATCGCCACCGTCACGTCGCTGGCGGTGCCCACGCCGGCGTCGACGATGATCGGATAGCTCTCGTCGCCGGCCTTGAGCTGCTCGAGAATGATCCGGATGCTCCAGGGGTTCAGCACGCCCTGCCCCGAGCCGATGGGGCTGCCCGCGGGCATGACGGCCGCGGCCCCGGCGTCCTTGAGGCGCATCGCCATGATCGGGTCGTCGCTGGTGTAGCAGAGCACGACAAAGCCGTCGGCCCTGAGCTCCTTGAGGGCCTCGAGCGTGCCGACGGGGTCGGGCAGCAGCGTCTTCTTGTCGCCGAGGACCTCGAGCTTCACCCACGCCGCGCCGGGATTGGCGATGCCCTCGAGCAGCTCGCGCCCGAGGCGCGCTGTGCGGACGGCGTCGTCGGCGCTGAAGCAGCCAGCCGTGTTGGGCAGCAGCGTGTACTTCGCCGGGTCGATGAAATCCAGGATGTTGCGCCCCTTGGCGTCGCTCATGCGCTCGCGGCGCACCGCCACGGTGACGACCTGGCAGCCGCTTTCGGCCAGCGCCTCGGCCATCTGTTCGTACGTGACGTACTTGCCCGTGCCCACCAGCAGGCGGCTGGCAAACTCGATGGGGCCGATCTTCAGATTCGGGACTGCGATGCTCATAGTGTTATCCACCGCCGACGAGGGTGACGATTTCAAGCTGGTCGTCGGCCGTCAAAAGGGTTTGGGCGAACTCCGCCCGGCGGACAAGGCGGCGGTTGCGTTCGACCGCCACGCGCAGCGGTTCGAGGTCCAGCCGCTCCAGCAGCGCCGCCATCGTCAGCCCCTCAGGCTGCTCCGTCCACTCGCCGTTAACCATAATCCGCATGGCGTCAATTATAAGACAATCGCGGGACGATGGAAGAGTGGAAGCCTGGAAGCAAGAGTGAACCAGGCGGGTTGCCATCTGGGCAGACGCTGGGCTCCGCTGCGCTGCGTCCAGCCGTGAGAGTTCCTTCCCTTCCTTCTTCCCTCAGCGTCCTCTGCGACCTCCGCGGTGAAATCCCGCAATCGCTTCAGCGCCGGACACGGGCGTTGCCTTGCCAGATGCTCCAGACCTGCTCTTCGTCGGCGGGCTGGGCGTAGTCGGTCAGCATCGTCGTGGCCAGGGCGCCGGCGGCCCAGCCGAACTGCACCCACTTGGCGGGGTCCCACTGGCGCAGAATGCCGTAGAGCATTCCGCCGACGAAGGCGTCGCCACCGCCGATGCGGTCGAGCACGGTGATCTCGCGCGGCTGGGCGACATGCCAGGCGTTGTCGGCCAGCAGGATCGCGCCCCACAGGTGGCGCTCGGTGCTGACGACTTCGCGCAGCGTCGTGGCGAACGCCGTCGCGGCGGGGAATCGCTGCTTGACGGCCTGGATCATGCCCTTGAAGCTCTCGATCTTGTCGGCCAGGTCTTTGCCGCCGGCCTCGGGGCCTTCGATGCCCAGGGCGAGCTGGAAGTCTTCCTCATTGCCGACGAGGATGTCTGCCGCCGCTGCGATCTCGGTGAACACGCGGCGGAGCTGCGTCTCGCGGCCTTTCCAGAACGACGCGCGGTAGTTCAGGTCGAAGCACACGCGCGTGCCGTGCTTCTTGGCGGCGCGGGCCAGGGCCAGGCAGAACTCGCTGGTCTGCTCGGACAGCGCCGCGATCAGCCCCGACAGGTGGACGATCTGCACGCCCTCGGCGCCGAAGATGCGCTCGAGGTCGAAGTCGGCGGCGTTGAGCGTGCGGCCGACTTCGCCGGCGCGGTCGTTATGCACGCGCGGCCCGCGGGCGCCGCTGCCGCAATCGGCCAGGTTGAACTGGTGGCGATAGCCCCAGGGCCCGCCCTGCTCGACCTGCTTGCCTTCGTAGTCCATGTGTCGGCTGGCGAGATCATCCTGGATGAACCGGGCGATGGGGCTTCCCTTGACGAACGTGGTGAGCACCTTGACGGGCAGGCCCAGGTACGAGCAGACGCTGGCGACGTTGGTCTCGGCGCTGGTGGCTTGCATGAAGAACGTGTTGCTGGAGTGCATCGGCTGGCCGTTGGGCGGAGTGAGGCGCACGCCCATGCTCGTGGGCACCAGCAGGGCGTATTTGCAGTCTTTGCGAAGTTCGATGCTCATGGGTAACTCCTGTCGATTTTGCCGGCCCCCGGCGGCCGTGATGCCCACCTATGTACCGCATTAACAGGTGCGCATCAAGTTGCAGGGCAAAGTCGTCATGGCCCGCGGCACCGGCGAAAACTGCGCGAAATTATCTGGGACCGGTGCCGGTCACTTTGGAGATGGCCTTGAGTTGCGAGATGATCGCGGCCGTCAGGCGGCCGTTGGATTCGTGCGGGCAGTCCCAAGTCACCGCGCCGCCGGCGTCGGTGAGGCGCTTGGTGATGACGGCGGCCTCATCGCCCTGGTATCGCGGCCGGGCGCTGCCCCAGGTGGTGCCCAGGTAACACAGCGTGTGCCACTGGCAGCCGTCGACGAACCGACCGGGGCACGTCACGTTGTTGAGCTTGTGCAAGTTGCCGGCGGTGTAGTCGTCGAAGGGCGTGTTGCGCTGCGTGCCATGGGGCGGGCTGAAGCCCAGGATCGTCTGTGGATTGCCCGCCCGCGCGGCGTCGGCCATCAGCTTTTGAAAGGCCGTGTTCCTGGCGGCATCGATCTTCTTGGCCGGGTCGAGGGCGGCGAAGCTGTTATCAAACCACCACCCTTTGACCTTCGTGCCGTAGCGGCGAGAAAACTCTTCGAGCATGGCCGCATGGAACCGCACTTCGGCATCCTCGGGCTTCCACTTGATGTTGGTGTTGAAATACAGCATCAGTGGCAGGTCGTACTTGGCCAGTTCGTCGGCCAGGTCCATGATCAGATCGCGCTTGGGACATTGGCCGGGGAACCGCTTTTCGTAGACGGCGCTGGGGGCGATGGGATATTCGGCATGGATGGATGTGATCATGAGGTAGCCCGCCCCGACCTCGTGCACCTGCCGCGCCAGCGTGGCCACGTCGAACCCCTCCATCGCCTGAGCCCACGTTCCCTTGGGCAGCGTGCTGCCGGCATGAATCATCACGCCCCACTTGGCCTTGTGCATCCAGTCGGTCTTGTGCGGCTGCGATGCCGTGGCCGGTTGCGTCTGCTGCTGTGCAACCGCAAGGGCCGTCGCCAGCGCAAAAACCGGCAGGGCGAGCGCTAAAATCACCATTCGTGCGAGCATTATCTTTCTCTGTGTTGGTAGCCGGTAGCCCGTGGCCAGTAGCCGGTAACAACAATGAATGTGCTGAACCGGGCCACTGGCTACCAATGGTTCTAACCCGGGATCGTAGCGATGATCTTGCAAGAAAAGTCGTTCTGCCATACCATACGGTGCTTTTCAACGAGGACCCTGAATGGACCTGACCGTCTGGAAAAGTGCGTCGCTGAAGGGCACAGCGAAACTCCCGCCCAACAAGAGCCACTCCTTTCGCGCGCTGATCATGGCGTCGCTGGCCGAAGGCGTCAGCAAGATCACCGCCCCAGCCGTCTCCAACGACTGGATGCGCGGGATCGAGGCCTTGGAAATGCTCGGCGCGCAGGTTTCTCCCAAGGCCGAACAGGTCTGGGAAGTCACCGGCGTGGCGGGCAAGCTCAAGACCCCCGAGGACATCCTCGACTGCGGCAACAGCGGGATCATCCTGCGATTTTTCACAGCCCTGGCGTCGTGCTGCGGCGGGTACACCGTCCTGACCGGCGACCACTCGCTGCGGTTTATCCGCCCCTGTCAGCCGCTGCTGGATGCGATCAACCACCTCGGCGGCTGGGCCGTCTCGACCAAGGGTGACGGCCACGCGCCGGTGGTGGTGCGCGGGCACCTCAAGGGCGGGCGCTGCGAGATCGACGGCGCTGACAGCCAGCCGATCTCGGCGCTGCTGATCGCCACGAGCCTGGCCGACGCCCCCAGCGACATCATCGTCTCCAACCCCGGCGAAAAACCCTGGGTGGCGATGACGCTGGACTGGCTGACGCGCTGCGGCGTCGAGTTCAGCAACGACAACTACACCCACTATCGCGTCCGCGGGCGCAGCGCCTGGAAGGGCTTCGATTTTACCGTCCCGCTGGACTGGTCGGCGGCGCTGTACCCCATCGCCGCGGCCGTGCTCAGCCGCGACAGCGAAGTGACGCTGCCGGGCCTGGACTTTAACGACAGCCAGGGCGACAAGGGCGTCATCACTATCCTGCAGGAAATGGGCGCCAAGATCGACGTCACCCCTGAGGGCGTTACCGCGAGGGCGTCGCAGCTCAAAGGCCGCACCATCGACTGCAACGACTTCATCGACCAGTTCATGCTGCTGGCCGTCGTCGGCGCCTGCGCCGAGGGCGAGACGGTCCTGACCAACGCCGAAATCTGCCGCCACAAGGAATGCGACCGCATCGCCGAAATGGCCAAGGCCCTCAAGGTCATGGGCGCCGAAGTGCAGGAACGACCCGACGGGCTGATGATCCGCCGCAGCCGCCTGCGCGGCGCCGAACACGACAGCCGCAACGACCACCGCATGGTAATGACCCTGGCCGTGGCGGGCATGGTGGCCGAAGGCAAGACGCTCATCAAAAACATCGACTGCGTCAAGAAGACCTTCCCCGAGTTCGTGCACCAGATGCAGTGCATCGGCGCCGAACTGCAAGTGGACTAGAAACAGTAGCCAGTAGCTGGTAGCCCGTAGCCAGTAAAGAAGGGGATTCGGATGGCTCGGTATGAAGATGCAAAAAGTCCGTTTGGTTTTGAGGATTTAGAAGTATACAAGGCGGCTAGAGCTTTCCGGCAGCGGGTGTACAAGCTGGCTTCACTACTGCCGCCGGAAGAGAAATATGGGCTTGCGCAGCAGATGCGACGTGCGGCTGTTTCGATTACGAGCAATATTGCGGAAGGATATGGTCGCCACCACTGGCAAGAGAACACGCAGTTTTGCCGGCACTCGCGTGGTTCATTGATGGAGTTGATCGATCAGATCAACGTGTGCCTCGATGAGGAATATGCAGAAGCGAAACATCTGACACAACTGAAGACGAAAGACGTCTTGAAGGTACTCAAGCTGCTCAATGGATACATAGCTTACCTGCAAAAGAAGAAACAAGTAGAGGAATAGGTCCCCACTGGCTACCGGCTACTGGCTACGCGACGAAGGAGCTACAAATGCTAGGAAACACGTTCGGCAGAATCTTCCAGATCACCACCTGCGGCGAATCCTACGGGTGGCACGCCACGGCCGAGAAGTCCGGCTGGGGCGGGGCGCTGTTCTGCATCGTCAACGGCGTTCCGGCCGGCATCAAGCTCGACGTGGCGACGATCCAGCGCGAGCTGGACAAGCGCCGCCCGGGCCAGAGCAAGATCGACTCGCCGCGCCTGGAGACCGACCGCGTCGAGGTCGTCTCGGGGCTGCTGGAGGGCATCACCACCGGCGCGCCGGTGGGGCTGCTGATCCGCAACGTCGACACGCAGGACGAGCACATCGGCCAATATCGCGACGTGAAGGATGTCATCCGCCCCGGCCATGCCGAGGTGAACTTCTTTCATCGCTACGGCGAGCATGGCGACTGGTGCGGCGCCGGCCGCGCCAGCGGGCGCGAGACCGTGGGGCGCGTCGCCGGCGGGGCGGTGGCCAAGCAGATCCTGGCGCTGGAAGACATCGAGATCCTCGGCCACGTGATCGAGTCGCACGGCATCAAGGGCCGCAGCATCAGCGAAGGCACGATGACCTTCGAGGAGATGAAGGCCAACTACCGCAGCAACGACCTGAACTGCTGCGACCTGGCGGTGGCGCAGAAAATGATCGACGACCTGCTGAAGGTGCGCGACGCCGGCGACACGGCCGGCGGGGCCATCGAAGTCGTCATCCGCGGCGTCCCGGCCGGAGTCGGCGAGCCGGTCTTTGACAAGCTCAAGGCCACCATCGCCCACGCCATCTGCAGCATCGGCGCGATGACGGGCATCGAGTTCGGCGCCGGCTTCAAGGCCGCCCGCTCGACGGGCAGCCAGTGGAACGATCAGCCGTATCTCGAAGACGGCTGCGTGCGATGGCGCACCAACAACGCCGGCGGGTTCCTGGGCGGCATGAGCAGCGGCGAGGACATCATCTTCCGCGTGGCCGTCAAGCCCACGCCGACGATCTCCAAGCCCCAGGCCACCGTCGACATGGTGAAGATCGAGGAGAAGCAACTCGCGGCCATCACCCGCCGCGACATCACGCTGCTGCCGCGGTGGTACCCCGTCGCCGAGGCCATGAGCGCCTGCGCCGTGCTGGACGGTCTGTATATGGCCAACGCCTGGTACGCCATGAACAAGAACGTCGAGCCCAAGTGGCGAGAAATGACCCGCCCGCGGAACAAAGGACTGTATAATAAATAGAGAGGTTTCGGGGCTTATGGTCTATACGCGAATAACCATTGATCCTGCGAAGATGGGCGGAGTCCCGTGTATCCGAGGTCTGCGCATTCCTGTCGCGACGGTCGTCGAAATGGTAGCCGATAATATGACGGCTGCGGAGATTCTTGAGGCCTATCCTGATCTGCAGCCGGAAGACATCCAAGAAGCCCTGCGCTATGCGGCCGAGGCCGTTCGTGACCGGGAGCTTCCCTTGACCAAATCGGCGTGAGACTTCTGATCGACAGCCCGCTTTCCCCTTTGGTTGCTCGGCTACTATCTGAGGCCGGACATGATTGCGTCCATGTTCAGCAATACGGGCTGCAGTCCGCTCCTGATATGCAGGTCATGGAACGGGCGTTAGCAGAAGATCGAATCATCATTTCTGCGGACAGCGATTTCGCAACTCTGCTGGCTTTGGGAAGACGGGCCAAGCCATCATTCGTGCTCCTGCGACGAACCAGTGATCGCCGCCCCGGCGAACAGGCTGTGCTGCTTATTAAGAATTTGCCAAATCTTGAGGAACATCTCCTTCAAGGGTCCATTGTTGTTATAAAGGAAGACTCTATCCGGGGTTCGAAAGTTGCCGGTTGGTAGATAGAAGGGTGTAATGTCGCAACCGTTGTTTCGCCTTGATCAGCATCTTGAGGATTTGTACCGCCGAACCGCCCGGCCGCTGGGGCTGCAGACCGGGACGATCGCGCAATTCAATCTGTGGAAGGCTCAGCTTCGCGCGGCGATGCTGCGGCTGCTGGGGATCGCCGCTCGCAAGCGTCCGCGGCCGGCGGCGTGCAAACTCAGCGAGACCGACTGCGGCAAGTATGTCGAGCAGAAGTGGTCGCTCGATGTCGGCGAGGGCGTCGCGGCGCCGATGTACCTGCTGATCCCCAAGACGCCCCCGCCGTGGAAGCCGATCCTCGTCGTCCACGGCCACAATCCAAGTGCCCAGACGATGCTGGGCCACTTCGCCGACGACAAGGCCGCTCAGGCCGCCCTGGCGATCGACGACAACTACGCCCAGGCGCCGGCCGAGGCGGGATACTTCGTCTGCGCCCTCGAGCAGCGCGGCTTCGGCGAGCGGCTCAGCCAGACCGTGCAGCCCAACGGTTGGACGTGCACCGACCGGCACATGGCGTTCTTTCTGCAGATGATGGGGCGCACGCTGCTGGGCGAGCGCTGCCACGACGCGATGTGCGCCATCGACTATCTGCAGACGCGCGACGACCTGGTTCAGGGCGCGCTGGGAATGACCGGTCACTCCGGCGGCGGCACGACGACGCTCTGGACCGCGGCCCTCGACGAGCGGATCACCTGCTCGGTGACAAGCTGCTACCTGTGCTCGTTCAAGGCTTCGATCATGGATATCTCGCATTGCGAGTGCAACTACGTACCCGGCATCGCCGCCCTGTGCGAGATGGGCGACGTGGCCGCGATGCTCGCCCCGCGGCCCGCCATGTTCATCGCCGGGGAGAAGGACGAGATATTCCCCGTCGCGGCCGTGCGCGAGCAGTTCGCCACCGTGCAGAGGGCCTACGACCTGCTCAAGGCGTCCGACCGCTGCAAGTTGGCGGTGCATCCGGGTCCGCACGCGTACAAGCACGCCTTCGCGCAGGAATGGTTCGCCAAACACCTCTAGTCAGGCAGATCGACATGGCAAAAAGCGCCCGCCCCAACATCCTGTTCTTCTTCAGCGACCAGCAGCGCTGGGACACGTGCGGCTGTTACGGTCAACCGCTGGGCGTGACGCCCAACCTCGACGCGATGGCGCGCGATGGCGTGCGCTTCGCCAACGCCTTCACGTGCCAGCCGGTCTGCGGGCCGGCGCGGGCGTGCATCCAGACGGGACGCTGGGCCACTGAACTGAGCTGCCCGACGAATGGCTGCCGCCTGCCCGTCGAGCACCCGACGATTGCGCGACTGCTGCGCGGCGCCGGCTATGAGTGCGGGTATATCGGCAAGTGGCACCTGGCCAGCTACGCCGGGGCCGGCACGAGCTACTACAACCGCCCCGTCCCGCCGGAGCTGCGAGGCGGGTATGACGATTACTGGCTGGCCAGCGACGTGCTCGAGTTCACCAGCCACGGCCACGACGGGCACATGTGGGACGGCGCGGGCAACCAGCGCGACTTCCCCAAGGGACGCTACCGTGTCGACGCCCAGACCGACTGGGTGCTGGAGTACCTGGAGACCCGTCGCCAGGACCGGCCGTTCTTCCTGATGACCAGCTATATCGAGCCGCACCACCAGAACGACCATGCCCGCTACGAAGGCCCGCACGGCAGCAAGGACCGCTGGGCGGATTATCTCGTGCCCGGCGACCTTGTGGGTACCGGCGGGGACTGGCGCAAGAACTATCCCGATTATCTCGGCCAGTGCAACAGCCTGGACTTCAATCTCGGCCGCATCCGCGCGCGGCTGGAGAAGCTGGGCCTCGCCGACAACACGCTGATCATTTACACCAGCGACCACGGCAGCCACTTCTGCACGCGCAACAGCGAGTACAAGCGGGCCTGCCACGACGGGTGCATCCACATCCCGATGGTGATCGCCGGACCGGGATTCAGCGGCGGCAAGGTCATCGAGCCGCTGGCCAGCCTGATCGACATTCCCGAGACGATCCTGGCGGCCGCCGGCGTGGCCGTGCCGCCTTTCATGCGAGGCCGCCCGCTCCAGCAAGTAGTCAAGAACACGCCGCGCGACTGGCCGGCGGAAGTCTTCATCCAGATCAGCGAAGACCACACCGGCCGCGCTCTGCGCACCGCGCGATGGACGTACGAGATCCAGGCAAAACACACCGACTGGTATCGCATCCACGGGCACGACTACACCGAAGCGTACCTCTACGACAACCTCGCCGATCCGCATCAGAAGACCAACCTCGCCGCCGACGCCGGCTTCGCAAGCATTCGCGCGGAACTGGCCGCGCGGCTGACGCAGTTGATGATCGAGGCCGGCGAACCGCGCCCGGCGATTTCTCCCGCGGCGGCAACCTAAGGACGCACATGGCCACTGGCAGCAAGATCCCGCGTTACGATTTCCACATTCACGCCAAGTACTGCGCCTGCGGCGGATGCAGCATGGAGGTGGCCGAGATCGCCCGCCATGCCGCCGCGGCAGGCACGACGGCGCTGGCCATCACCGACCACGTCAATAACGTCACGATGCTCGAGAAGCACCGCCCGGTGCCCGATGACATCCGCGCCGCCGGCAGCGACCTGGAAATCTTCTTCGGCGTCGAGGTGAACTTTCTCGACCCGGCCCAGCCGCTGCCGTTTACGCAGGAGCTCAAGGAGCAATACGGCGTGCAGTTCGCCATCGGCGGCCCGCATCATCATTACCTCGAAGAACGCGACATCCCCAGGATTATCGACGCCGTGCACCGTATGCACCTGATCATCTGCGAGAATCCGCTCATCGACGTGCTGGTGCATCCGTACTGGTTCGGGTATGGGTCGTTCGCGCCAAAGGGCTGGGCGATGTTCGACGTCAACGATTTCAAGACGGTGCCCGCTTCTTACGCCCGCGAGTTGGGCCAGGCTGCTGCTGCGACCGGCACGGCTATCGAGATCAACGCCAGCGCGTGCTTTCTGGCGATGGGCGGCGACGACTGGCGGGCGGCGTATATGGACTACCTGGCGATTATCGCCGAGCAGGGGGCGACGTTCTCGACCGGCTCGGACTCGCACGGCTACGACGGCCTCAAGCAGATCGAGTGGTCCTGGAACGCCGCCGAAAAGCTCGGCCTCGACGAGAGCCGCATCTTTCGCCCCAAGTGCAGGCCGCTGAATAGATGATCATTGTTCTCGCAGCACAGATGCAGCAGACTGTCCGCCCAAAGGGGCAAACCGAGGCCAGAGAGGGCAACAGTGGGCAAGATGCAGATAGAACACAAAGCCGGGGGCAACGTCACGCTGGCAGGTCGCAAGCCAATGCATCAGCAAGAGTTGGCAAGAAACGACAAGGGCCGGCACCTCGCGGCACCGGCCCTTCTCAAGAGCGGGCGATGAGGCTCGAATTCACGAATTCACGTTGGCAACGCGATGTGAGCTAGTTCTAACCCATGCATCAGCCTAGCTTTTCCTGCTTTTCCCCGCGCACGAGTGCCGGAATCGGTGACAATCAGAATGGAATATGATCTGGTTGACGCGGAGCCCGGGTCAGCAATGCCGCTCCGACAGTTGGGAATCTAAATTCGGTCTACTGCGTCCATCGCTTTTCGCACTTGAGGGCATCCCAGTTCCTCCGGTCTCTCAAAGAGGTCCATCGCACGGCTCCGCGGCAGCAGTGCTCTGACCACCTATTCTGGTCATTCTGTTTCACCTTCTGGCATCCGCTGCAACTGTGGGCGCTCCGATGAGAATGTCAATTGCCTGTAGCACCGGCGAACCCCAGATATTCATCCAGCCAGTCATCGGTTTTGAGGACGCCTTTGCGCTGGGACAGGGCCTGGCGGTTGGCGGTGCGCTGGGCTGAGGAGAAGATTCGGCGGGTGATGCAGGATGAGACCTCAGGGATGCTGGCGACCTTTGCCGTGCGGGTGGCGTGGCGGGTGCGGAGGATCGCGCTGGTGGTGGGGGCGTGGCGGCGGACTAATTCGTCCTCCAGGCTCACGAAGATTTCGGCGCAGCCGGGGTCGCCCTGGCGGGCGCAGCGGCCTATCAGCTGGCGGTCGACGCGCCTTGACTCATGGCGCTCGGTGGCGATCACATGCAGGCCGCCCAGTTCCGTCACGCCGCGGCCTAGCTTGATGTCGGTGCCGCGGCCGGCCATGTTCGTCGCGACGGTAATGCGCCCTGGCGCTCCCGCGCCGGCGACGATCTGGGCTTCCTCGGCGTGTCGGACGGCGTTGAGTACTTGGTGCTCCAGGCCCTGGGCTGTCAGCATCGCCGAAAGCTGCTCGCTGGCGCGGACACTTCTGGTGCCGATAAGGATGGGGGCGCTGCCGGCATGAATGGCTTTGATCCGTTCGACGACGGCAGCCCACTTGGCAGTCTCGGCGGCGAAGACGCGGTCGGGAGCAACCTTACGAACGCAGGGGCGATTGGTGGGGATGACGGCCACGGGCAGGTGATAGATCTGCCAGAACTCCAGCGAAGCCTCGGCGGCTGTGCCGGTCATGCCCGAGAGTTTCTTGTACTGGCGGAAGAATCGCTGGAAGCTGATGCGGGCGTAGGTGTCCTTGGGGGCCAGCACCTCCAGGCCTTCTTTGGCCTGCACGGCCTGGTGCAACCCATCGCGCCACTCGCGGTCGGGCATCAGGCGGCCGGTTGATTCGTCGACGATGACGACCTTGCCATCGTCGACTACGTACTGTTTATCGCGGCGGTAGAAGATCTCGGCGGTCAGGGCCTGCACGACCAGTTCCTCACGGCGGCGCCGTCCAGTCCAGATGCCGCCCAGGCCACGGCCCAATTCGTCCAGCCGTTCCTGGCCGTCGTCGGTGATATCCACTTCCCGGTATCGCTCGTTGATGCGATAGTGTTTTTCGGCATCGAGTTGCCGAGCCAGGGCGACTGCCTGCGAGAAGGCGGCTACTTGGTCCTGGTTGGGCGCCTCGCCGGAGATGATCAGCGGCGTGACGGCCTCGTCGATCAGGACCGAATCGGCCTCGTCGATGATCGCGCAGGCCAGGCCCGTCTGCAGCAGCCGGTCGGTGCCGCGTCCGCTGCCTTCGACGATCTTGGCCAGCAGCGCGTCGGTCAGGCCGCGCAGCTTGCCCAGCGCCAGGCGGTCGCGGAGGAAGTCGGCGGTCACTTCCTTGTTGGTGCAGTAGGTTATGTCGGCCCCATACGCATCGCGCCGCGCGTCGTTCTCCATCTCACCTTCGATATACGCTGCCCGCAGGCCGCAGAAGCGATAGACTTTGTTCATCCATTCTGCGTCGCGCTTGGCCAGATAGTCATTGACCGTTAGCACGTGGCAGCCGCGCCCGCGCCAGCCGGCGATCGTCGCGGGCATGGTGGCCGTCAGCGTCTTGCCCTCGCCGGTGGCCATCTCGGCGATGCAGCCGGCCTCGATCGCCAGTGCTCCGGCCACCTGCACGCGGTACGGCCGTTCGCCAAGGTGGCGGAAAGCCACCTCGCGAACAACTGCAAAAGCCGCCAGCAGGTCGCTCTTCTTCTGGCGATTGCGTCTAAAAAGCTCTCGGTGACGCTGGGCCTGCTCGCCCAGTTTCGCGTCGGTCAGATCAGCGAACTGCTTCTCCATCGCCAGCACGGCATCGGCCTGCGCCAGGAACCGCCGGGTGCGGGGCAGCAGGTTAGTGGCCAAGCCAATGGCGGTATCCCAAGCCGCATCGAGCGTGCGGGGTAGCGGGTCGCTGGCCGTGGACTGGGACAACATTCGCCAGGTTGTGCTCGGTAGAAGCAATTCCAATATCCGATTTACAGATCCGATTGACCGCGGCGACCGCTGTGACGCATGTCTATACCTTGAATCTCTTCTGAATTACCTGCTGCAATTCGTGCCACCACTGCACCGCCAGAGGCTTGGCGGGCAGGTCGATCCGGGCTACCACGCGCTGGCCCGGCAGCAGGCGCAGGCCTTGCGCCGCGGCCGCCGCCGTCAGGTCCGGCACGATTCGAAGCTCGAAGAACATCTGCGCCGCCGTTGTCCCATGCTGGTCGTCAGCCTTGGTTTGCACCGAGCCGCCGGCGGCGTAGCCTAAGGCGGCTGAAGGCAGGTTCGCCTGGCCGGCCTTGAAGATCGCCTCGATCCTTCCGTGCAGCGGCCGCCCGTCGACCGTCAGGTCCGGCCGCCCCTGGAGTCGAAGCTCGACATTCTGCACTTCTTCATTCACCAGCACAGCGGCCACATCCTGCTTGGCCACCGCCCGGATCAGCAGGTGGTCGAGGTCCACTACCATGCCTATCTGCTTGTCGCGAGACAAGAAGCTGCCCTCGTAGCGGTCCAGATCCGGCGCAACCCACAGGCCCGCGATGGGAGCGGTAATCGTCAGCGAGCTTATCTGCTGGCGCAGGTCGGCGATCTTCTTGTCCATCGCCTCAATCATGGCGTCGAGCACCTGCACCTCGGCTGCATTGTCTGTGCGGGCAATTTCCCTTTGAGTCAGCAGTGCCGCGCGGCTGTGCTGCTGGGTCTTGAGGTTGGTTTGGAGTTCCGGATTCACCAGCACGGCCAGCGTCTGCCCCTGCAGGACCTTTTGTCCCGGCGTCGCTGCGATGCGCTGCAGCACACCCTCGGCGGCGGGGTAGATCACGCGCATGTCCCGCGGCTCGGTTACGCCCTCGACGCGCGTCGTGTCGCTGGCGCGGATCAGCCCCAGGCCCGCCGCCAGCAGCGCCGCCAGTACCAGCGTGCTTATGACCGCTCTGGCCCTGGAGCGGGCCAGTTCCGTATTTGAAACAAGATAGTGAACGAACTTGCCCACCGGGGTCAGCACCCACGCGGCTACGGCCGCAACTGCCAGGATCGCACCGACAAAGAACAGCTTATCGGCGATGAAGGTCAGGATTCCGACGCAGACCACGACGCGATAGGCGATAGAAGCGGGGCCATAGAACATGAACCAGGCCTTCTCGCCTCTTGAATGGGCCGGGCACTGCAGATTCTTGACGCCCCAGGCGTACCGCTTGACCAGGTAATAGAGGTACTGGGTCGAACGGCCGGCGAGATTGGGGATCTCCAGCAGGTCGGAGAAGATGTAATAGCCGTCGTATCGCAGCAGTGGATTGGCGTTGAACAGCAGCGTCGAGACGCCGGCGATGAACATGACGTTGTAGGCGATGGCGTTGAGCGGGGTGGGGGTTTTGCTGTGCGTCATCGCCCATACAACCACTGCAATAGAAGCCACGCCCAACTCCACCAGCATCCCGCCGGCGCCGACGACGATGCGCTGCAGCTTGCTGCGCAGGGCCCACGCGCTGGAGGCGTCGACGTACGGCATGGGGGTGAAGATCAACATCATCACGCCCATCGCATGCACCTCGCCGCCGCCCCCCGAGGCCAAGCCGAACTTCTTGCACGCGAAGGCGTGGCCGAACTCGTGGAAGAGCTTGATGAAGATGAAACTGGCGTACAGCAGCGGCAGATTGTCGGTGTCAAGCACCCCCGCCCCGCGCGACATCAGTTCGCTGCCTCGCCCGGCCAGTAAATACCCCGCTACGCCCAGCAGCGCCAGCAGGATGACCAGCCCGGCCGGGCCAAACAGAGGACCGACGGCGCCGACCCAGCGATCCAGGAAGTTGTTGGGGTCAAGCAGCGGGATGCGCACGAACAGCAGGTTGGTCAGATACCCGCGCATCTCGCGGCTGACGCGCTTGTGGTAGCGGTTGAACAGGCCCCGAGCATCCGGCGGCACCTGGGCCGACAGCAAATTAGAGGTATAAAGCTGGCCCAGCAGCGAAATGACTTCGCCCTGTGTGGGAGCATCGTCGCCGAGCTTTTCATTGCAGATCTTCCAGGTGTCGGCGATGCTCCGCCGCCCGTCAAGAAGCCCTATAAACATATACGCCGGTTCGTTGAGGCGAAAGAACTGGTTGCTCGAAGGGTCCTGCAGCACGTGCCACATTTGGCCGCGGAAGAACTGGCGGCTGACCTGAACCGTCCCACGCAGCCGCGGCGATAGAGCCGCCACGCGGTACCAGGACTCACTGAATGTCGGGCGTTGAATGGGCATTTTGCACGTCGCCGGGAACCACTTCTAGAGCCAGATCTTCATTCGAATCCAGTTCACCAGCCGCCGCGACCATAGCCACCCCAAAGGCTTGCGGCCAAGATCCACTTTGGCCACGCCGGTCATTCCGGGTCTGAGCCACTGCGGCGGGCGGTGCAGCTTGACGCGGACCTTGAACACGTTATCCTGCTCGACCACTTCGGCCACCGGCGTGATCCGTTCGACGGTGAAGGTGACGCGCTCCTGTGGGTAGGACTCGCTGGCCAGCTCGCCGCTCTGCCCGGCCTGCACCGGCGTGATCTGGTCCTCGCCGATCGACAAGTCCGCATACAGGTCTTCAATCGGCGCCACCTCAAAGAGCACATCCCGCCTTGAGACCGGCACGCCGATGCGTTTCTTGAGATCGCCCACCAACACCAGCCCGACTACCGGTGAAGTGATGCGCGCCCGCGTGATCTGGTCGTTCAGTAATTCGGCCTCGACTGCGGAGGCTTTGGCGTTTTCCTGGGCGATTTGCGCCTCGGCGGTCTTGCCCTGGGCCATCGCCACATCGGCCTGCTTGGCGTACTTGCCCCCGTCGGCGACGGCCTTGCGAAGCTGGGCCCGGAGGTCTCGCGTCTCAAGTTGGGCCAGAACCGCGCCGGCCTCCACGCGTGTATCGGGCTCGACGAAGCTCTTTTCAAGATAACCGTCGAAAGGCGCCGTGATCACCCGCCGCTGTGAGGCCTCGGTCACAAAAGAGCCTTCCGCTTGATAGTCGCCCTGGATGAAGATCAGGCACAGGATGCCCACCAAGACGCCTACGGCCAGAAGCTTAGCCCAGGTATGCTTGGGTCCCAACGCCTTGGCCAGCGCATGGTCGACACTGGTGGCCAGCCGCGCGCCCAACCACCGGTCGGTCTCTGCCAGGCCGATCAGCCTGGCTGCGCATAGATCCATCGCCAGGCGGATTGCCTCGGCCTCTTCCAATGTGAAAGGTTTTTCAAAGTCGCGCTCCAGCACCACCACGGCAACTGCATGGTTTGACCGCCGCAGCGGCAGTGCCAGCACGGCGCTGGGGCCCTGGCGGCGGGCCAACTCCCCGCAGGCGCGGCTGACGCAGCTGGCCTGTTCGGACGATGGGTAGAGGATCTCAACATCCTGGTCAATGCATTCCTCGGCCGCCGCCTCGATGTCCTGCACAAGCTTCATCTTGCGGCTGAACTTCTCCGTGTGGCTGGTGGCCTTGAGCTTGACATATCGCCCCTTGAGGAATCCGACCGATACGCGGTGGCACTGCCACCGGGCCGCCAGTTCATTGCACAGCGCCATCGCCGTGGCCGTGAAGCGTTCGTGAGTATTGACGGCTGACAGCACTTCCATGGAAGATCGCAGCCGGGCGAAATCCACTTCCCGCCGCTGCAGTGCCAGACGCATCTCGTAAAGGCTCAGCAAACTGGCGGACAATTCCAGCCGCTGCCGCGCGGCCGCCAGCACACGCCTGTCATCGCTTTCTGCAAGGAACGCCGCAACTCCCTGCGTTCGCCCGCCCGTGGAGATTGGCATCAGAACCAGATGTCGAGCTGCCGGCTCGCCATATAGCTCGCTACCCTGCTCAAGAGCTTGAACGCAAGTCTGGCCCTTGGCTATCACGTTCGGCGCGACCTGGGCGGCCGTAGCCAGCCATACCGGAGCCGCCGCGTTGGCCGCCGCAGGAGGCGGATAGATGGCTACCACGTCGATCGTGCCTTGTTCGCCCTGGCGCAGGATCGCCCCGCACGAACAGCCGCTGACGCGACACTGCACCGCCAGCAGCTCCAGCAGGAACTGCTCCGGCGGCCCCTCGAAACGCCGCAGGCGGTCTAGCATATCTGCCAGGCCGTCCTTGCCGCTGCCGGTGTTATCAGCGGATTGAGCGTGATTGATTGTCATGAATCTCCCCAACCAGCATCTGCAAGATCTTCATCAAAATTGCGGGGGCGATTGTAACGGCACCGGGCAATTAAAGCCAAACAAGCTTTTCCGATTTTGAATCGTTTACAGGCTCCGTTCTTGTGGCATGTGACGCCGATTATACCCATTATTGAAAGATTTTAGGGAATTGAGTTGCTGCCCATAGGTTGTTCCATTTAAGATTTTTCCCGTCGAACAAGGTATGGCTTCAGCAACAAGCCCCCTGTCGTTTTTTGGGGACATCTGAATCAGGGTAAATGATTTCTGGGCCACAAGGCCCGCGCAACAAGGAGCGCACAATGTCACCGTCTTCACACGCTATAAAGCTTCTCAACAAGCTCTACGGCTACGTTTTCAGGCGCTCCATGCAGGAGAACTCGCGGCAGTTTGCCTATCCGACGCTGGAGTCCCTGGAGCCTCGGCTGTTGCTGTCGAGCGTGTACAAGATCGACAATGCGGCGGTGGTGGAGGATAACAGCGGCTCCAAGAGCGCGGTGTTCACCGTCCTTCGCAGCGGCGACACGGAGCTGGCTTCGAGCGTGGATTATGCCACAGCCGACTCGACGGCCGCCGCCGGCAGCGATTACCAGGCTGCCTCGGGCACGCTGCAGTTTACGGCCGGCCAGACCAGCCGCACGATCTCGGTCAGCGTCTACGGCGACGTGCTCAACGAGCTCAACGAGACGTTCTTCGTCAACCTGTCCAACCCCACCGGCGACTCGGCCGTCGAGACCGCCCAGGGCGTGGGCACCATATATAATGATGACACCGCCGCGGCCATCAAGGGCGTCCAGCGGGGCAGCGCGACCCTGGCCAGCGGCTCGTCGTCGATGACGGTGACGCTCGCCAGCGCCGTGGACATGTCCAAGGCCTTCGTGATCGGCACCGAGCGCACGGGCGGCACGTCTCCGCAGAATCGCGTCACTTACGAACTGATCGACTCCACCACGCTGCTGTTCACCCGCAACGAGAACTCCAACGTCGATGTCTCCATCGACTGGCAGGTGGTGGAGTTCTCGCAGGGGATCAGCGTCCAGCGGGGCGTCACAACCTTCGGCGGCTCGGATGAGGCCCAGAACGTCGCCATCAGCTCGGTCGATCTGGGCAAGGCCTTCGTGCTGACCAGCGAGCGCACCAGCCTCAACAGCATCAGCAAGGACGGGGAGTGGACCACCCGCGCCCGCCTGAGCAGCGGCGCTAACCTCGAATTGACTCGCATGGAGACCGGCACGCCGGTCTCGGTGGCCTGGCAGGTGATCGAGTTCACCGATACGACCACCACCGTGCAGTCGGGGCTGACTTCCATCACCGCCGGCAATACCGCCGTCACGGTCGATCTGGCCTCAGCGGTCGATCCAGCCAGCGCGTTCATGGTCTTCACTCGCCGCACCAGCACCGGCGACGACGGTCTGGAGGCCCAGTACCAGACCCGCGGCCGCATGATCTCCTCGACCCAGTTGACCTTCGACCGCGTCAGCAGCATCCACGCCGTGGACATCGCGTGGTTCGTGATTTCCATGCCCGGCTCGTCCGTGCAGTCGGGGGCCGCTTCCTTCACCACCTCGGGGGCAACGGCCACTTTGCTGGACGTGCCGGTAACCAGCGTCGAGAGTCTTTCGCGGGCGATGACCATCATCTCCGCCCGCGGCAGCGCCGATCCATACAAGAACGCCCTGGACGACACCTCGGTGACGGCGACGCTGACGGATGATTCGAACCTGCGCCTGCAGCGCGAGGGCACCCGGACAACGACAGACGTAGCCTGGTCGCTGACACAGTTCGACCAGCCGCGGCTGGCGTTCGAGTCGGCCACGTCCCAAAGCGACGAATCGATCGCGACTTGGCTGATCCCGGTGTCGCTCTCGACGGTTTCGGGGCAGACTGTCACAGTAAACTACGCTGTGACCGGCGGCACGGCCACGGACGGCACAGATTATACCCTGGCCTCGGGGACTCTGACCTTCGCGGCCGGCCAGACGCGGCAGTTCATCACACTGTCGGTCGCCGACGACGACCTGCTCGACGAGTTGGACGAGACGCTGGTGATCACGCTGTCCGACCCGACCAACGCCCGCCTCGGCGCGGCCGCCAACGAGCCCGCGTCTCACACCCATACCATCATCAACAACGCCTCGCCGGCCGTCCTGGCCCTCGCTCTCGATCCAGCCACCATCGACGAGAACGGCACCGCGTCCGTCCATGGCGCCTTCACCGACGCCGGGACCCAGGACAGCCACGTTGTCACGATCAACTGGGGCGACGGCAGCGACAGCACCGTCATTGAACTGGCCGCCGGCGCGAGAACCTTCGACGCCAGCCATCAGTATTTGAACGATTCTGGCGCCGGCGCATTCACCGTCACCGCCGCCGTCGTCGACAACCACGGCGGGACCGGCTCGGCGAGCACGCCTGTTACCGTCAGCAACGTCGCTCCTTCAGACCTCCATATCAGTCTGTCGGCCTCCGCGATCGACGAGAA
>JAJFVE010000100.1 GCA_021371965.1 Planctomycetaceae bacterium | reverse complement strand
AGCGATCGCATCCGTGCGATCCATGGCGGTGCCTTCCTTTCCAGGTTGTTCCTGGAGCGCGCTCCGTCTTACCTAACGGAATCATCGGGAAGGCGCCGCCTTTTTCTTTGCCCCTCTCAACCAAAACTGGGGATGAGTCAGATGTCCGCCTGGTTGAAACTGCCGGCCAAACCTGGTAGCAACCAGAACTACGGTGCCGTGTCGAACGCATCCAATTTTAACCAGGGACAAGAACTCGGCATTTGGGATAGCACGGGCCCGACCGGAAAACAGCAATGGATCATGGCCACCCCCTATGCCGAAGTGCAGGACAGCCAGTGGGAGAACTGGGTCCATGTGGCCCTTGTGTACAATGGAAACAACAATCGCGAGTTTTACCTCAATGGCGTACTGACAGGGACACCCCAGGCAAGAAATGCTTCAAATAGAACCGACCTGTATGGCGACCTTTGGATTGGCACAACGCTCGCCAACACGGGCGGCGAATGGCTCGGCGGAATTGATGAAGTCCACATCTTCTCGTTCGAGGCAGGCGCCTTCGATATCGGCGATGTCTACCAGACCATTCCCGAGCCGGCGACGATGAGTCTGCTGGTCATCGGCGGCATCGCGGCCCTGATTCGGCGCAAACGCAGCTAAACGCTATTCATGGGCTTGCGAGCCCTCAGATTAAGATCTCTAACGAAAGGAACAGCGATGAAAACGACAGTGGCAGCATTTCTGACAATCGGATGTGTTCTGGCATTTGCGGGTGCAACTGCGGCGGCGGTTCCGGTGACAACAGGTGGTACGCTAGTGGCCCAGTGGGACGCCAGCGCCATCACCGGGCTCAGCGATGGCCAGGCCGTCACGTCATGGGCCGACTCGTCCGGTAATGGCACGAACGCCGGGACCAGTGGCTATGGCGCTCATGGCACCCCGATCTACCACACGAACGTCCAGAACGGTCTGGCGGCGGTTTGGTGCTCTACCTACGGTGGCGCCGACATCGGGGACTGGTTTACGTTTTCGAGCATCACCCCCACGCACGTGTTTTTCGTGGCCAAGGATGATCGGCCCTACAACACCAGCCAATCAACCATAATGGGCAACAGCGGTTTTCACCAGTGGGATGGCAGCGGCACCCAGATCTTTTCCTATGCGCCTGCAAGCACGCTTTGGACCGGCAAGCTGAATGGGGCGTCCGTCACCTTGGGCGCCGCCGGAAGCCGGTCGGGACTCCAGCAGGCCTTCGTCCTGTCCATCGATACGTCGGCCAGTCCGCTGGCCACGAACTCGATGGGCAATGATCGCAACGGCTATGGCTATCGTACGTGGGCGGGGGATTATTACGAGGTCCTGCTGTATACAGGGACATTGACGGCAGAAGAAGAAAACGCCATCGGCTACTATCTTCAGGACAAGTGGGGCCTGGCTGGCGCTTACACCCAGCCCATGCCCGAGCCGGCGACGATGAGTCTGCTGGTCATCGGCGGCATTGCGGCGATGATTCGACGCAAACGCGGCTAATTTCGCCACTGCGGAATGTTTCAGGGCGGGCGCCTGTGTCGCAGGCGCCCGCTCTTGTTTATTCATCGCATGAGGCGTTCAGCGAATTCTCGACTGGTTGTCTCCCTGATCAAGAATCCCCTTTACCTGCGCGACGATTTTGTGGATAAAGCCGATTCGCGAATATACTCAGGAGCATGGGCGAGACCTGTCCCTTGGGGACGCCCATGCCACACGACTTAGGAGCAGACCGATGGCCGAGCATCAAGCCTTGACCCGCGAGCAACTTTCATCCGTCATCGCCGGGCGCGCCGACACCCCACGCGTTCCGGTCTATATCCATATGTGGGTCCACCCCGACGCCTTCGGCGACCGAGCGCCGGCCGTGCGCGAGATCCTGGCTCGCTATCCCCAGGACGTGCAGATGGTCGGGATGAACATGCCCTGCAACTGCCGCGGCGACAACCAGTACTCCAACTGGTCGTACCTGCCCTACGCCAACCCGACCGTCGGCCGCCACGGCGGCATCGACTCCAACGTCCTGCTGAGCGACTGGGGCAAGATCGACGAGATCATCGCCAACTTCCCCCGCCCGGACTTCGCCAATCTTTGGGACTACAAGCCCGACGCGCCCGACGGACGCTACCGCCTGGCGCACTGGTGGTTCTGCCTGTTCGAGCGGCACTGGTCGCTGCGCGGCATGTCCAACGCGTTGATGGACTACTACACCAACCCTGATGAAGTGCACCGCCTCTTCGACGCCCTGACGACGCTCTACTGCGGGCTGATCGAGCGGGCCGGCGTCGAGCAGCACTGCGACGCCGTCTGGACCAGCGACGACCTGGGCACGCAGACCGGCGAGTTCTTCTCCCCGGCGATCTTCGACGAGTTCTACGCCCCATACTACAAGCGGATGATCGACGCGGCCCACAAGCACAACATGCACTTCTGGCTGCACGTGTGCGGAAGCATTCTCAAGTTCATCCCCAAGTGGATTGACATCGGCCTGGACGTGCTGCACCCGATCCAGAAGTACACCATGGATGAGCGCGAAGTCGCGCGGAAGTTCGGCGGCAAGATCACCTTCTTCGCCGGCATGGACGTGCAGCAGACCATCCCCTGGGGCACGCCCGACGACGTGCGCCGCGAAGTGCGCTTCATGATGGACACCTACTGGCTGCCGGGCCAGGGACGCTGCATGATCACCGCCGGAAACGGCATCAACGGCGACTGCCCGCTGTCCAGCCTAGAGGCGTTCTTCGACGAGTCGTATAAGTACGGTCTCGAAGTTGCCAAGCGGTAACGCCGCCTGCGGCTTGGCATCTGTTTGATGGGCGCTATAATTCCGTAGTCTCACGACTCACGAAAGGGGGGAGCTATGTACGCAATACTGGGTGTGGAAGTGCCCGAACCGATTCAGTTTCTCAACTGGGGATGGTGGATCATTCACGTCGTAGCCATCATCGTGGTCTTCCTGATCGGAATGGCCGCAGGCAAGAGCAAGTGTCGAAAGACGCACACCGACACGCACGCCGCGCCGCGATAGAGGGTCCAGGATGGGCGGGTGGCATGGCGACATGCGCAGCGCAGCCCCTGGAACAGGTCCCCCTCGCCGATCCTGCCCCAGCGGGGCAGGCGGGTTGTTGCGACGGACTGAAGACTTTCGCCCCTTCGGGGCTCTGATCGGAAGGGATGCAATCCGAGGGCTGCGCGGCGGAGAAACTGCCGCTTCGCCCCCGGCTATGTCCTGACCGCCCTTTCAGGGCGAAGACTATGGATCGCGATGGGCGTTCTACTTCAGCATCGCCTTGACGATCAACCGCTTGGCTGGCGAGTCGTAGTACCAGGCGCTGGTCTTTGAACCGTTGACTTCTTTTTCCGATGCGGCGCGGGCGAGGTTGCCGCCTTGGTTGATCTTCACGGATAGCCCTTCCACGCTGACCGACTGGGGCGCCGCCATGTGGGCGATGCGGTACAGCACGCTCTGCGATGGGGCGCGCGAGGCCGTCAGCGTGAGCTTGTCGCCGGCCGCGGCGGCCTTGAACGTCACCCACACGTCCAGGCCGTCGTCGCGGTACTTGAACAGGCACTCGCCCTTGGGATATACCAGCACCGTCAGACTGCCGGCCGACTCGGCTGTCCCGTGGCCGGTGTACGCCCTTGATACGTCCAGCGGGATCATCGATCCGTTGCGGATGAAGATCGGTTCCTTGCCCAGCGGCACAGGGTACGTGACCTTGCCCTGCAAAACCTGGCTCTCGTCCCAGTAGTTGATCCACTCGCCCGCGGGCAGTTCGATCGCCAGCTCCTTCATCGTGTCTGTCACGTAAGCGACGAAGATCTCCTCGCCGAGCTTTGTCGTGTACGCGGCCGCATTGGGCTGGCGGAAAATCATCTCGTTGGTTTCGTAGGCGTTGTAGTCGTAGCTGTGCAGGTACGCCGCCAGCTCCAGGTGCAGCCACGACCAGTACCGGTACGCCTCCAGCAGCCGCGGGCTGTAGCCCCAGGTCCAGGGGTCGCAGTCGACCCACGGGCTGTTGTCCATCACGACCTGCATGGCGCCCCAGTGCAGGCGGCGGAAATAGATCTCCTCGACGGGGCGGCGATTCTTGTCCACGTCGTACGCGGTGAACTCGTTATATGGGGCGGGCAGGAACTGGCTCTTGCTGAACACGCGGCGGATACCCGTCCGCAGCCCGCCCCAGTCCACCCCCAGATCGTTGACGTAGCAGACGTGGCCGATCTTCTTGAGCCCCGCATCGGTGGAGGTTTTTGGCCCGTAGGTCTTGAGGATGACCTCGCCGTCGCGGGGCAGCATCTTCCGGACGATATCCATCGCCTTGAGCGACGTCTCGTCGTCGCCGCCGATGCGGGCCTTGAACTTCTCGTCGAGGTAATACCCGCCCAGCACGTCGCCGATGCGGTCGTGCGTGCGCTTCCAGGTGGCCAGGTCGTCCTGCCCCCACAGGTGCAGCAGCAGTCGCACCTTCTTCTCGCGCAGACGCTGGATCATCGCATCGCTGAGCACCAGCGTATCGTTGCGGGCCCAGGCCGTCCCGTCGCAGTGATAGCACGTGATGGGGATGTCGTGCTTGGTGAGGTTGTCCAGGTCGTAGCCGATCTCGTCTTCATGCGTCTTGCCGTAGCTGCCGCAACTCTTGCCGAAGTCGGGAAAGCCCGTCCCATACCAGGGCCCCAGCACCCACTTGCTTGGGGGATGATACCGCACGCCGTTGGCCGGCAGTGATGCCTGGGCAAGAAGACTACCACAGAGGCACAGAGGGATCAGAGAGGGAAGGAAAGACAGGATATTTTTCAAAGATCGCGTCTCCACGGTGAAATCACCGATTCAATTTGCGGCCGCGGTTCTTGAGGGACATAATACAGGGCCTTTAAACGAAAGGGGCATGCAAATGCATGGCAAACGATGGCTCATCGCGTTTGGCATCCTTATCCTTGTCGCGGCATTGGTCTTCCTGGTGGTTTCCACGAGCAAGCCCAAAACCGTCGCACGACTCGGCGGGTACAGGCTCGTCTACGCCGTTGAGCTTGCACCGGAAGATCCGCCCGAGACGATGCAGTCGCTCTTTGGGGCCTTGGAAAGGCGCGTTGACCCCAGCGGCATTGCGGGGCTGGAGTGGCGAGAGCTTGAAGGCAACCGTTTCGAGGTGCGCGTGCCGCGTTCTTCCAAGGGGCTGTTCTCGCCCAAGACGGAGTACTGGATCCAGCCGGACGAGATGAAGAAGTTGATGGCGATGCACCGCGGCAAGCTCGAGTTCCGCATCGCCGCATCTCCTGAGGGAAAGGCTCCTGCCGACGATGAACTGCGGCTCTTGAAGGGGCAGCTAATGAGCGAGGGTGCCGGCCTGGGGCGCAAGCGAGGGGACCGATGGCAATGGTTCAAAGTCAATCGCACGCTGATCAACGTGGGCTCGGTGGTTGAGGCGAATGACGGGTCCAGCGTGCGTCATGTGTTGCTGGCAGGCAATGCTCCCAATGACACACTGCTGAGCGGGAGATGGCAATTGGCCCGTGCGGCTTTCGGCAGCGATGCAATGGGCAGACCCGCCGTAAACTTCACCTTCGATGAGCGCGGGGCCGCGAAGTTCGGCGACCTGACCAGCCGGCATATCGACTTGCCGCTGGCAATCCTGCTCGATGACGAGATGTATTCGGCGCCAACTATCAAAAGCACGATCCGAGAGCATGGCCAGATCACTGGAACGTTTACAAGGGCGGAGGTCGACGATCTGGTGAAAGTGCTGAAGGTGGGACCATTGCCCGTTCCCATCAGCCCGGCCCCGCTGCTGGAAGAAAAGATTGAACCCCATGCACAGTCATGTCGATGATCCGGGACATGGCGGGCCCAAAACGCCGGCCATGGCGCCCGAAGGCGGGGCCTCTCAATCAAAAAGGGTTCGCGCGGTTCGCGGCCATTTCCCGAGGATCGAGGACCGAGGATCTAGGATCGCTTTCTTTTGCCGGCGTCGAGTTCGATCTCGCCGAATTGGTCTTCGTAGCGGCGGATGATCTGCGACAGGGCCATCGCCAGGCGTTTGGCGCTGAAGTAGTTCATTACCACGCGGTTGGTGATCTGCAGGACGACCTCGGGCTGCTTGGGATCCTGCGGCGGGGCCACGCCCTTGACGCCAAAGTCCAGCATCACGTCCTCTTCGCTGGCGTGGGTGAGGACCACGTTGGCGTACGCCGTGGCCATCGCGTGCTCGTCCACGCGCAAGGCCACCTTGCCCTGCGGGGCCGCGGCCTCGGCGGCAGCGGGTGAGTCGTTCTGATCGGGCATGCTGTTCTCCTTGTTCATTGCTGCCGTGGCGGACTGAATTAGTATAGTGCCTGCATCAGAACTATTGAACTTCCGGGGGGCGCTTTTAGTACAATAGGCATAGTTATGGGTCCTCATGCCGGGGAGAACATGCCTTGACTCTACATGGAATCACTCTGACGTTGATCGCGCTGTTTCTGTCCGCCTCGGCCGCGACGGCCCAGGAGCGGGGCATTCAGGCCCTCACGCGGCCTCGGGATAATGTCACGCTTTCGTTTGTCGTCCAGGGGCGCATTGCGGAGGTTCCCGTCAAGGCCGGGCAGGCGGTCAAGAAGGGGCAGTTGTTGGTGCGGCTGGACGATGCGGCGGAGCGGCTCAAGGCCGCGCAGCTTCGGTCCTCGGCTGAGGACCTGACCCGCGTCAAGGCCGCCGAGGCACAGCTTGCCCAGAAGCGAGTGGACCTGGACCGCACCGAGGAACTTTTCAAGAAGCAGGTCGCCAGCAAGTTCGAGTACGAGCACGCCAGGCTCGACGTGACCATCGGCGAGCTGTCGCTGTCGCTGGCGAAGGTCGAGCACGACCAGGACATCCTCAAGTACCAGGAAGCCCAGGCCCAGCTCGATCGCATGTCCATCGTCAGCCCCGTTGACGGGCAGGTCGAGGACGTGATCGGCCAGGTCGGCCAGTCGGTGGACCTCCAGGCCAAGATCATGACGCTGGTGGTGATCGATCCGCTCTGGGCCGACGCGCCGGTTCCGGTCGATCAGGCGGCGGCCATCAAGCTCGGCGACGCGGCCAAGGTGGACTTCGGCGCCGGTCGCGTGGTCGAGTCCAAGGTGATCTATGTGGCGGCGGTGGCCGACGCGGCCAGCCAGACCCGCACCATCCGCGTGGAGATTCCCAACGCGCAGTCTCGCGGCGGCGGCGACCACGTGACGGTGAGCTTTGCGGCCGCGGCGGCCTCGGCGACGACTCAACCGGCCGCGGCGGCTCAGGGCAATATCAACTGACTTATTGCAGGCGCCCATGACCACCAGCCAAACCCAATCCAGTATCGGCAGCGCCGAGTCGGCCGGCACGCTCGACATGGTCGAGCGACTGCGGCATTTTGACGGTCCGCCCGAGCAGTTCCTGCTGGAACTGCTGGCTGCCCAGTGCCGCGTCAGCGGCTGTTCGCGCGGGGCGATTCTACGTCGCGGGGCCGAGGGGGCTGTCGAGATCGCGGCGATCTATCCGCCGCCGGCCTCGGCCAAGGCGGCCGCGCCGGTCTGGCTGGCGACGGCGGCGCAGGTGGCCCCGTCGGTGATCGAGCAGGGCAAGACGTCCATCCACGCCCTGCACCAGGGCAGCGAGCTTTACGGCGAGGCGGCGGCTCAGCATCTGGTGCTGATGCCGGTCTCTACCGGCGGGCCCGGGCAGGGCGTCGCGGCGTTCCTGGTCGAAAGTTCTGACACGCGCGTGCTGGCGGCGGCGCGGCAGCGGCTGGAACTCTCCGGCAGCTTGCTGAGCCTTTACGAGATGCGCCTGACGCTGCAGCGCCGCGAGGTCGACTTCGCGCGCCTGCGCTGGGCGATGGAAGTGCTGGCGGCCGCCAACGCACACGACCGATTCGCCGCCACGGCGATGGCCCTGTGTAACGAATTGGCGGCGCGCTGGCAGTGCCATCGCGTGTCGCTGGGCTTCCTCAAGGGGCGCTACGTCAAGCTCAAGGCCACCAGCCACACCGAGAAGTTCAGCCGCAAGATGAAGCTCGTGCAGGACATCGAGGCCGCGGCCGAGGAGTGCATCGACCAGGACGTCGAGGTGCAGTATCCCACGCCGCCCGAGGCCGGCTACGTCAGCCGCGCCTGCGGGGAACTGGCCCGCCGCCAGGGCCCCAGCGCCGTGCTGGCGCTGCCGCTGCGGCGAGCGGGGCATCCCCAGGCCGTGGTCGTGCTCGAGCGAGATTTCGAGAAGCCCTTCACGCTATCCGAGGCCGAGGCCATCCGCCTGGCGCTGGACCTGTGCGCGGCGAGGCTGATCGGCCTGGCCGAGACCGACCGCTGGGCCGGCGCCCGCATCGCATCGAGCGTCTATCGCGGCATGGGCAAGATGCTCGGTCCCAAGCACACGTGGGCGAAGCTGGCGGCCGCGGGCGTGCTGGCCGGCGTGCTGTGCCTGATCTTCGTCCAGGGCGACTACCAGGCCCAGGCGTCGTTCGTGACCGAGGCCGCTCAGCGGCGGGTCATCACGGCGCCCTTTGACGGCTATCTCGAAAAGACCTTCGTCGAGCCCGACAGCCGTGTCGAGGCCGGGGCGGTGCTGGCCCAGCTCGAGACGCGGGACCTCCAGGCCCAGCTCCGCAAGGCCGTCACCGACCAGGCCAAGTACGCCAAGCAGGCCGACGTGGCGATGGCCCAGGGCAAGACCGCCGAGGCGCAGATCGCCCAGGAGAACGCCAAGGCCGCCGGCGTCGAGGCCGAACTGCTGGGCGACCAGATCAAGCGGGCCCGCATCGTATCTCCGGTGGCCGGGCTGGTGCTGGTGGGCGACCTCAAGAAGCGCATCGGCGTTCCCGTCTCGCGGCGCGACGTGCTGTTCGAGGTCGCGCCCCTCGACGACCTGTACGCCGACCTGTCCGTCAGCGAAGACCAGATCACGCCCGTGCAGATCGGCCAGACCGGCGAGCTGGCCACCGAGTCGTACCCGCAGGAGCGAATCGCATTCACTGTCGAGCGCATCACCCCGCTGGCCGAGGTCGCCGAGCAGGACAACGTCTTCAAGGTCCGCGTGAAACTGTACAGCACCCCGCCGTGGCTGCGCCCGGGCATGACCGGCGTGGCCAAGATCGATCACGGCCGTAAGAGTCTGGGCTGGCTCTGGTCGCGGCGCCTGGTGAACTGGGTCCGGATGAAGTTATGGTTGTAAGAGAGGTTCCAGGTGCCGTGGCGCGCAGGGCCGAAGGCACGGAGAGCCACGACGGAAAATCCCAAAACCCAAACCACAAAACCCAAACAAACTGCAAGAAGATAAGCAACAAGAAGACAAACAAGAACCAGATGAACCCGTTTCAGATTTTGTTCGTTACTGTTGTTCTTCTTTGTTTGTGGTTTGAGTCTTGGAGCTTGTGATTTCCGCGAGCGGATATGCCTATTCAACGCCCGACATTCAGTGAGTCCTGGTACCGCGTGTCGGCGCTGACGCCGCGGCTGCGCGGGACGGTGCAGGTCAGCCGCCAGTTCTTCCGTAGCCAGATGTGGCACGTGCTGCAGGATCCATCGAGCAACCAGTTCTTCCGTCTCAACGAGCCGGCGTACATGCTGGTAGGGTTGCTGGACGGGCGGCGGACGGTCGACCAGGCCTGGAAGATCTGCGGCGACAAGCTCGGCGACGAAGCCCCCACGCAGGGCGAGGTCATCTCGCTGCTGGGCCAACTCTACACCAGCAATCTGCTGGCCGCCCAGGTGCCCCCCGACGCCAAGGGCCTCTTCAACCGCTACCACCAGCGCGTCGGGCGCGAGATGCGCGGCTTCATGAGCAACCTGCTGTTCGTGCGAATCCCGCTGCTGGACCCCAACAACTTCCTGGACCGCTGGGTCGGCCTGCTGGGCGGGTTCTTTGGCCCGGCCGGGGCGGTGATCTTGATCGCCCTGCTGGGCGTGGCGGGTTACCTGCTGGCCGGGCGTGGCGACGAGCTGTTCCGCCGCGGCGCCGGCGTGCTCGACGGGGCCAACCTGCCGCTGCTGTACGCCAGCTTCATCTTCATCAAGCTCTTCCACGAGTTCGGCCACGCGTTTGCCTGCAAGACGTTCGGCCGCTCCGGCGGGGGCGGCGGCGAGGTGCACTCCATGGGCGTGATGATGCTGATCTTCACGCCCATGCCGTACGTCGACGCATCGAGCGCCTGGGCGCTTCGCAGCAAGCTGCAGCGCATGGTCGTCGGGGCCGGCGGCATGCTCGTCGAGCTGGCCGCCGCGGCGATTGCGGCCATCGTCTGGGCGATGACGTACAGCCCCGTGCCCACGATGGTCAACGCCATCGCCTACAACGTCATGTTCATCGCCGGGGTCTCGACGGTGCTGTTCAACGCCAATCCGCTGCTGCGGTACGACGGCTATTACATCCTCTCGGACCTGCTGGAGATCCCCAATCTCGCTGGCCGCTCGAAGCAGTACCTCTACTACATGGTCAAGCGATACCTCTGGGGCGTCAAAGGCCTGACCAACCCCGCCCACTCGGCCGGCGAGAAGGCGTGGTTCGTCTTCTACGGCCCGGCCTCAGTGGCCTACCGCGTGGTCATCTGCGTGGGCATCCTGATGTTCATCGCCGACAAGCTATTTCTCGTCGGGGCGATCCTGGCCCTCGCCGCCGCCGGGGCGTGGGTCGCTGCCCCGCTGGGCAAATTCGTGCATTATCTGGCCACCAGCACCGAACTCTCCCGCGTGCGACCGCGCGCGACGATCAGCGTGCTGGCGGCCGTAGCGCTGCTGGCGGGCGGCCTGGGCCTGGTGCGCACCGGCGACTCGGCACGCGTCGAGGGCGTCACCGAGCCGCGGTCCATGCGAGTGATCTATCCTGCCGCCGAGGGCGTGCTGCAACGCATCGCTGCAACGCCGGGTCAGAAGGTCGTGGCAGGGCAGGTGCTGGCGGTGCTGGTCAACCCCGAACTCGATGCCCAGTTCCAGGCCACCCGGCACAACCGCAACGTGCTGGAGACCCAGCGGGCCATCGCCCGCACGGAGAACACGGCCGAGGTGCAGGTGCTCGATGCGATGATCGAGGCGATGGACAAGAAGATTGCCGACCTGAAGGAGCAACTGGCCTCGCTGACGATCAAGGCGCCCATCGCCGGCCTGTGGGTGGCGCCTGATCTGGAGCGCTACGAGGGGGCGTTCCTCAGCCGCGACAAACAGATCGGGATCGTCGCCGACCTCGACCGCATGGTGATCCGGGCCGTGGCCAAGCAGGATGTCGCCGCCGTGCTGATGAACGAACTGCAGAGCGACCCGAAACTCGATATCGAGCTGCGGCCCAAGGGCCAGCCGGACCTGACTGTCGGCGGGCGGCCGATGATCGGGCAGATCGAGTCGATCTTCAAGGGTGCCCAAGAGAATCTGCCCTCGGCCGCTCTTGGCTACGCCGCCGGCGGATCGGTCCAGACCAAGGCCGACGACCGTCAGGGAACCACGGCCGCCCAGGCGTTCTTCGAGCTGCGCATCGTGCCAAATGCTTCCGGCGACCTGCGCCTGCTGCCCCGCCAGCGCGTGATCGCAAGAATCGCCCTGCCCGCCAAACCCCTGGCTGTCCAGTGGTGGCATGAATTGACGCAGGTTGTGCAGAAACGCTTCCGCGTTTAGTCGCCAGTAGCCAGTAGTCCGCGGGACAGTGTTGCTTAATTGGAAATTCCAAATTGGAAATTGGAAATCGTCTTTGATGCTTCCCAGCACAACCTGGCGAATGCTCTCCCAGCCTTCGGGCAGCGAGGCCCTGCCGCGCACGCTCGATGCCGCCTGGGACACCGCCCTGGGGCTGGCCAATAACCTCCTGCCCCGCACGCGACGGTTCCTGGCCCAGGCCGACGCCGTGCTGGCGATGGAGAAATCTTTCGCCGAACTGACCGATGCGAACCTGCGAGAGCAGGCCCAGCATTTCCGCGAGCTCTTCCGCCGCAATCGCCAGAAGAAGCCCGACCTGCTGGCCGCCTTCGCGGTCATTCGCGAGGTGGCCTTTCGCCAACTGGGCGAGCGGCCGTACCGCGTACAGGTGGCCGGGGCGCTGGCGATCGAGGCCGGCTGCATTGCCGAGATGGCCACCGGCGAGGGCAAGACGCTCACCGCCACCATGCCCGCGACGATTGCCGGCTGGCGCGGGCGCGGCTGCCATGTCATCACCGTCAACGATTACCTGGCCAAGCGCGACGCCCAGTGGATGCGCAAGGTCTACGGCTTCTGCGGGCTGCGGGCGGAGCACATCGAAGGCGAGATGGAAGGCGACGACCGCCGCAACGCCTACCAGGCCGACATCACCTACTGCACCAACAAGGAAGTGACCGCCGACTTCCTGCGCGACCGCCTGGCCCTGGGCAAGTTTTGCGGGCTGCCCGACGCGCTGCTGGCAAAGATCGTCGAAGGCAGCGGCCGCGGGACCGACCGGTTGCTCCAGACCGGTCTGCAGATCGCCATCATCGACGAGGCCGACTCGGTCCTGATCGACGAGGCCGTTACGCCGCTGATCATCTCCGGCCAGGCACCCAACGCCGAGCAGGTGGCCGCCTTCTCGCAGGGCGTCGCCCTGGCGCAGCAACTCGATGCCCCCAGGCACTACCGCGTCAACGCGCGATACCGCGAGATAGACCTCACCGATGCCGGCCAGGCGCGGCTTGCCGAACTGACCGCTGCCCTGGGCGGCATCTGGGCCAAGCGGCGGCGCAGCGAGGAACTCGTTGTGCAGGCCCTGACGGCCGCCATCTTCTACCGCCGCGACAAGCAGTACGTCGTCGACGACGGCAAGGTCGTCATCGTCGACGAGTTCACCGGCCGACTCATGCCCGACCGCGAGTGGCGCGACGGGCTGCACCAGGCCGTGCAGGCCAAGGAAGGCCTCGAGGTGCAGGCCCCCAAGGACACCCACGCCCGCATCAGCTTCCAGCGGTTCTTCCGACAGTACCGCAAGCTCTCGGGCATGACCGGCACTGCGGCCGAGGCAACGCTGGAGTTCTGGCAAATCTACCACCTGCCCGTGGCCGTCATCCCCACCAACCGCCCGTGCATCCGCAAGGTCGTCCCCGACCGCGTCTTCGCCAACGAAACCGCCAAGTGGGCAGCCGTCATCGCCCGCGCCAAATGCCTGCACGAAACCGCCGCCCCGATCCTGATCGGCACCCGCAGCGTGCGGGCCAGCGAGCAGCTCTCGGCCATGCTGACCGCCGCCGGCCTCGAACACCAGGTGCTCAACGCCGTGCGCCACGCCGAGGAAGCCCAGATCGTCGCCGGCGCGGGCGCGGCCGGGCGCATCACCGTCGCGACGAACATGGCCGGGCGAGGCACCGACATCAAGCTGGGCCGCGGCGTGACGGACCTGGGCGGCCTGCACGTGATCGCCACCGAGCGCCACGAGTCCCGCCGCGTGGACCGCCAGCTCATAGGCCGCTGCGCCCGCCAGGGCGACCCCGGCTCCGCCGAGACGTTCGTGAGCCTGGAGGACGAACTGGTCCGCCGCCACGCTCCGCACACGTCATCCTTTCTGCGCACCCGCCACCGCGCCGCGGGCGAAATCTCCACCCCCTTCACTCGCCAAATCTTCGCCAGCGCCCAGCGCACCGCCAGCCGCCAAGCCCTGGCCCAGCGCAAAGGCGTCCTGAAAACCGACGACTGGCTCGACGAGTACTTAGGCTTTGCCGGCCCGCAGACGTAACACGGACATCTTGCCCGTGAGTCTCCCGGGCGTCCCGCCCGTGAGTTGTTCGTGTCGCGCGGGCTGACGTGTCGCGGGCGCGGCACCCGCCGCCGCTTTCGATGTTGTTGGGCAACTGCTCTCAGCCGTCAGAGCCACGCACAACGGAATTGTGCGTGGGACCCAGGCGCAGGTTCCGAGCTTCGGGCTTATTCGGAACCTCTTGACCCGTTTCTCATCCTCTGAATCCGTTAATCCCGCACTGCCCGGGTCACTTGTCGATGTTCTCTTCCTTGATCGGGCGTTTGATGCCGGTCTTGGACAGTTCCAGTGCACCGAAGGAACCGTCGATCAGCTTGTTCTGCTGGAAGGTGACGTTGGACCAGAAATAGGTTCCGTCTTCTGCCTTGGCTGCCACGGCTGCGCCGATGTGCCGCCCGATGACGGCGGAGTTGCCGCCGCTGGCGAGGTCGTTCCACCAGTCCTTGTCGACGATGACCAGGCGGCGTATGTTCTTCCACCCGGCGTTCTGGAGCAGCTTCATCATCGTGGCTTCGAGTTGAATGTCGGTCTTCTGCGATTTGGGCATGCCGCCGACATTGAGCATTTCCTGAAGGACCTTCTCTCGCAGGGCGGTATAAGGCTTGTAATCGTCGCCGGAGATGGTGAACTCGCCGGCCGAGAAGACCTTGCCGAAGCTGCGGACCTGGAACTTGACGGTATGCTTTCCGGCAGCGAGCTGTCCGAGGTTGTACGTGTACGTGTCGGGTCCGATCTTGCGCCCGCCCTTGCCCTCGCCCCAGGCGAAGCCTTCATCCTTGTACGCCGTCATCTTGGCCGGGTCCGGTGCGATATCCACTATCAGCAGCTTGCTGTCGATGGCCGGGGCGTTCTTGATGGTGATGTACTGGAAATCAACGGTCTTGTCATCAACGAGCATGTCCAGGGGCACCTGGATCTCCTTGACCTCCGCATCGCCCTTGCCAAGCAGATCGCGCCAAGTCTTGTCGGTCTGGACGAGGGCGTAGATGGAATCGCCGGATTTGAATTCCGTAACGAGGTTTTCCGGTTTGGCCGGGTCGATCGGCGCGGCGGAGAAGACGATCTTGCCCGCCGGGGCCGCCTGGGACTTGCGCATTCTTTCGCGGCGCGCGGCGCCGGGGTCGCTGGGGTTGGTTCCGGAATCGGAATTCTGAGCCGGCGATGTCTTTTCCGTTTCCTTGGCCGTTTCCTTTTCCTTCTCTTTGCGCTCTCTTTCCTCTTTTTCCTTGCGGAGTTGTTCGGCGATCTTGAGCGCCTTGCCGAACTGGCCCCGGGCGGGAGCGGCCACGCTCAGACACAACAGGCCGACGAACACAAGGCACGAAACGCGGATGGTTTTCGCTAGATTTGCCATGGCAGGCTCCTTTCAGGCACCCGGAACGAATTGGGCAGTGAGAGATATCGGGATACGCCCGCATCATACCGCCAGTCTTCCAACTGGCAAGGCAAAATCGGGCGGCAGGATCAAAAGTCACGGGCAAGATGCCCGTACCACGCACCATTCGCCTATTGTGCGCGACTGGGGCGAAGGGGTATGCTGGCGGCAGCGATGAGTTGGAAAACGATAACCGGTCTTGCCCTCATGGCCGCGGCGCTGACGGTTTTTACCGTCCTGGCCAACGGCCCGCGGCGCACGGCCAGCACTGACCCGCAGATCGACTGGAAGGCCGTCGAGGCCGCCTACGATCCCAATGAGATCTTGACCGTTTCCTGGATGGGCCCGCCGTACAGCGTCAACGCCACCGAAGGCGGTTGGCTGCAGACATATCTCGAAAGACGCTATCATCTCAAGATCAAGCCGATCTTCCTGGGCGGGCCGGACTACGAGTGGAAGAAGCCGATGATGTCCGCCGGGGGCGTCTTCGTTCCCGACGTGGCGTGGGAGGCCGACCCGATCAACGTCCAGATGGACGCCAGGAACGGTTTCATCATTCCCATCCCGTACGAGCTGATCCTCAAGCACGCTCCGTCGTACGTGCGGTTGATCAACGAGACGGCCCCGCAGGCGTGGATGTACTCGTACTATCGCCGCGGCGGTGAGGCGGTCGGGCGCAACCTCGGCGTGCCGACGATCTGGTCCGACGGCGTGTATCCCGAGTCGCCCGCGTGGCGCAAGGACTGGCTTGAGAAGGTCGGCATCAAGAAGGTGCCGGCGACGCTCGAAGAGATGCACGAGGCCCTGAGGCGATTCCGCTACCAGGACCCCGACGGCAACGGCGTGCAGGACACCTACGGCATGACGGCCAACTCGGAGTGGTGGTTTCGCTACTTCGACGACATCTTTGCGGCCTTCGGCGCCCCTGGCGACAAGCAGGGGCTGCTGCCGTTCGACTGGATCGAGCGGGACGGCAAGATCGTCTACGGCGGTGTGGTGCCCGAAGCGCGGGCGGCGCTGGAGCTGCTGGCGGCGTGGTATAAGGAGGGATTGATCCATCCGGACTTCCAGCTTGACCGAGGCGAGGACAACGACCGCAAGTTCCTCAACGGCAAGGTGGGCTATCTCAGCCACGGCGGGGTGTGGTGGGCGGTCGACCCGGAGCTGGACCGCTCGATGGCCAAGGACTTGGCAGCGAACAACCCGCGGGCGGCCATGGTGATGGGCCCGCCGCCGCAAGGGCCCAACGGTCATCGCGGGATCCGCATCTGGGGCGGCGGGGGCAACACCATGGTCTTCGGCGCCGGCGTGGCGAAGAAACCGCAACTCGTCATCCGCATGCTCAAGATGTGGGACGAGATGGCCGCGGCGTGCTTCGACAAGAATCCCGACGAGACCAACGTCATGCTCGTCAGCAAGTGCGGCCAGCGCGGGCTGCACTATGAGTACCGCGATGGAAAATCGCCCGGCAGCGGGCTCAAGACCACGCCCGAGTACGCCGACTCCAACAAGCGATCGGCCGCCACGGTGGGCCTGGGCTTGGCGGGGGGCACGTTCTTCAGCCCCTGCGGGGCATCGGTCGAACTGACGGCGGCGTTCCGCAGCCGCGAGGAAGTGGCCTTCAACGACACCTATCGCAAGCGGCAGTGGGGGGCCGCCGACGTGTTCCTCAAGCCCGACGTGGTGCCCTCGGCCGCCAAGTATCTCAAGAAACTGCGCGAAAAGCAGATGTCGGTCTACACGCAGATCATCAAGGGCGACCTTCCGATTGCGGCCTTTGACGAGTTCGCCAACGAATGGTACCGCCGCGGCGGTCGGCAGATGACCGACGAAGCCAACGCGCTCTTTCAGGACATGAACCGCGTCTACGGTATCGTGGGGGCGCGCCCATGAGCCGCGTCGACGCCCGAAAACTCGGCACGCTGGCGACGCTGCGAAAGCATCGCAGCCTGGTGCTGATGGCGCTGCCGGTGGTGGCGTTCTTCATCGTCTTCAGCTACATCCCGATGTATGGGCTGGTGATCGCGTTCAAGGACTTCAGCATTTCCGAGGGGATTCTCGGCGGGCGATGGATCGGCCTGGAGAACTTCGCCACGCTCTTCGGCGGCGACGAGTTCCCGCAGGTCATCCGCAACACGCTGGTGATCAGCCTGCTGCGGCTGGTGTTCGGCTTCGCCGGGCCCATCGTGCTGGCGCTGCTGATCAACGAGGTTCGCCTTTCGTGGTACAAACGCACGGTGCAGACGCTGACGTATCTGCCGTACTTCTTCTCCTGGGTGCTGCTGGCGGGCATCTTCCGCATGCTGCTGGCGCGCGACGGGGCGATCAACAGCGTCATCTGCTCGATCGCCGGCCCCGAGGCGGCCGTCCCCTTCCTGACCAGCAACGCCTGGTTTATCGCCGTCATCATCATCACGGCCGTCTGGCAGGGGCTTGGGTACGGAGCGGTGATCTACCTCGCCGCGCTGTCGGGCATCAGTCCGACGCTGTACGAGGCCGCTGTCGTCGACGGCGCGGGACGATGGAAGCAGACGCTGCACATCACGCTGCCCGCGCTGGTGCCGACGATGGTGACGCTGTTCATTCTCTCGCTGGGCGGAATCCTGAACGTCGGCTTCGACCAGATCTACAACATGTACAACCCCAACGTGTACGAGTGGGGCGACGTGCTCGATACCTACGTGATCCGGCTGATGCAGGAACAGATGGACTTCGCCGGCGGAGCGGCCGCTGGAATGTTCAAGTCCGTCGTCAGCCTCGTCCTGATCGTCATGGTGAACTCCGTCACCAAGAAAATCAGCAAAGGCGAACAAGGAATCTGGTGAAGTGATAGCAAGGACCACAGGCGAGAAAGTTTTTGGCGCGTTCAACGTCGTCATCCTGGCGGCGTTCGCCTTTGTGTCGCTCTATCCGTTCCTGTACACCTTCGCCATCTCCGTCTCGAGCAGCGCCGAATCGCAGCGGGCCGGCCTGCACGTGGTGCCCGGCGACATGTCGTTGCTGGGGCGGGGAATGGCCGACGTCGTCGGACTCGGTCCCGGCTCCAAACTCAGAGAAGAAGACATCCTCGACCTGCCGCGATTCCTCAAGACCCTGCAGTCGTCGCATAAAGAAGGGCGCCAAACAGCCGCCAGCCTCATGTGGAGCGGATTGTCGCAGCCTCTGCGAGAAACAATCCGTCGCGGCGAGCCCGGCGACGCAAAAGCCATTCGCGTTTCGCTTGTGGGAGAACTCAACGCGATGCTCGAACGGCCGGACTTCTTCGACGCCGCCGCCTGGTCCGCCTCGGGGGGCGACGCCAAAACTCTGGCGATGTTATCCAGCGCCACCGCCTCGGGTGAGTCGGCCAACGACGTGATCTTCCTCAATCGCGAGCGGCTCAATGCGGCCTATCCCGAGTTGATCGCCCCGCACCTGCGGGGGCGGTACTGGCAGCAGTACGCCCGCGGTCTGTCCGAGGCGTCGTACATCATGGTCTTCCGCAACAACGAGATCCTTTGGGCGTATCTTGTCACCATCGCCCGCACGGTGATCGGGACGGTGCTGACGGTGCTGGCGACGGCCTTGGCGGCCTATCCGCTGAGCCGCTCGAACATGCCCTGGCGCAAGAGCGTGACATTCTTCATCCTCTTCACGATGATCTTCTCCGGCGGGCTGGTGCCGATGTACATGCTGATCAAGAGCGTCGGCCTGATGGACAACTTCATGGTCTACATCATTCCGGGCCTGCTGGGGGCGTTCAACATCATCGTCGTCAAGAACTTCTTCCAGTCGATCCCCGAGAGCCTGGCCGAGTCGGCCCGCATCGACGGCGCCAGCGA
>JAJFVE010000098.1 GCA_021371965.1 Planctomycetaceae bacterium | reverse complement strand
TATCCGACGATGATCGACCAGCGGGGCCTGAGCGTTCTGCCGATCAGCTCGCTGGGGCTGGACTACGGCGCCGGCACTCAGCGCATCTCCAGCGGCGTGGGACGCCTGGACGCCATGCTGGGCGGCAAAGGCTACTATCGGGGCAGCAGCGTCCTGGTTTCGGGCACGGCGGGCTCGGGCAAGACCAGTCTGGCCGCCGCTTTCATCGATGCGGCTTGTCGCCGGGGCCAACGTTGCCTGTATATCGCCCTCGAAGAAGCCCCCGCGCAGATCATCCGAAACATGGCTTCCATCCATTTCAGCCTCGGCCGGTGGGTGGACAAGGGCTTGCTGCGCTTCCACGGGGTGCGCTCGACCCTCCATGGTTTGGAGCAGCACCTGGTGGAACTCCACAGCCTGGTGAGCGAGTTTCATCCCACTGCCGTCGTCGTGGATCCGATCACGAATCTCATGATCGTCGGCGAGTCCGCCGAGGTCAAGTCCATGTTGACGCGGATGATCGACTACCTGAAAAACCTGGGCATCACGGCTTTCTTCACCAGCCTCACCGAAGGCGGCGGGCCGGCGGAGCAGACCGAGGTCGGCGTTTCCTCGCTGATGGACACCTGGCTGCTGCTGCGGAACGTCGAGGCGGGCGCCGAACGCAACCGTCTGCTGTTCATCCTCAAGAGCCGGGGCATGGCGCACTCCAACCAGGTCCGCGAGTTTCTGCTGTCCGACGACGGCATTCAGCTCAAAGACGTGTATTCGGGCCCCGGAGCCGTTTTGACGGGCTCCGCCCGGATAGCCCAGGAGGCCAGGGACAGGGCGCAAGCCGTCAGCAATCGTCAGTCGGCCGCCCGACGACGGCGGGACTTGGAGCAGGAGGAGACCACGGCGGCAGCGCAGTTGGACAGCCTGCGGCTCAGGAGCCTGGCTCTGCAGGAAGAGCTGAGAATGCTCGCCAGCGACGAAGAGAGCCGACTGGCCGCTGTCGCCGACGACCGAGTGGAAATGGCCCATGCGCGAGGTGCAGACGGAAATGGGCACGTGAGGAGAAAAGGAGTCAAATGTGGCGCCGACTCTCGCGCATAAGCTGCCCGTGCCGGTCCGCAGGATCATCGGAGACCTCTCAAACAAGGACAGAGTTCTCGTGGGCTTGGACCTGAGGCCAAGCTGCAAGGATGGGAGCCAACATGGCAAAGAGACACACCATATCCCACAAGAAGATTCTCGATCAGGCGGCGCACAGGGCCAGACGCCAGAAGTACGTCCTGCAATTGTACATCGCGGGTCTCACGTCACGCTCGCGGGAGGCCTTGCGCACCGTGATCGCCATTTGCGAAGAAGAGTTGGCGGGCCGCTGCGATCTGGAGGTGATCGACCTTTACAGGGAGCCCTCGCTGGCTCAGAAGGAGCAGATCGTCGCCATGCCGACATTGATCAGGAAGCTGCCCAAACCCCCGCTTCGTTTCATCGGGAGTATGGCGGACAGACAGAAACTCCTGGCGGGGCTGGATGTGATACCAAGAAGCCCGTAGAGACTGTTTCAGGCCCGACGGCGGGTGGGCCGCATTCATCCCGCCGCATGAATGCCGCCAAGAGGCCGGTGCATGTCTGTGAAGGAACCCCGGCACGCGTAGAATCGAAGGCAACTCGCTCGTAGAAGATATGGAACGACCGGCTCTCGCCGAGGTAAGATGGTTCGGCGTGCCGCGGGTCTGCGGCACTATCGCGGGTACCTACCGACGGTAGCAGAGCCGCACAACCATCAACCCTTGGATTGGGAGAACCGGTCGTG
>JAJFVE010000095.1 GCA_021371965.1 Planctomycetaceae bacterium | reverse complement strand
AGAGCCGTAGTTCCACATCATCATCGCAATAAAAGACATGGCGACCCGCGAGAAACAACAACGCGTGTCGCCATGCCACCCGGAAACGCCCGGGCAAGTAATCCGCAATCCGAAATCCACAAATCCGAAATCGGATCAATCTTTCATCGCGATCGGGTCGCCCTTGAGCAGGGGCAGCGGGTGCGGGCGGACCAGGATGCCGCCCTGCTCGAACGATTCCATCGTCGCCCACGTGTACTCGAGCACGGCCAGGGCGTCGCGGCCGCTGGCGCGGAGCTTTTCTTTGGGCACGCCGTTGGTGATGTCTTCCAGGAAGGCGTGAATGCGGTTGGGGAACGTCACGCCGAAGTCGGCCGTGCCGGATTCGAACACTTCGCTCGTGGCGGTCTGGCCCATCATGCTGCCGCTGGTGGGGGTCGGGGCAGGCCAGAAGGTCATCTTCTCGATGCAGTTCTCGATGCAGAACGTCCCACGCGTCCCGGCGACTTCCACGCTCCACCAGCCGCCCAGGCCGTACGCCACGTCGCCGCGCTGGCTGAGCAGGTAGCCCACCGCTCCGTTCTCGAAGCGGCAGTGAATCGAGGCGATCGACAGCATCGCATCGCCGGCGTGGCGGCGGATGCCGGTCTTGTCGACGAACGCCTGCAGGTGCGTGATGTCGCCGCAGAAGAAACGCATCACGCTGAAGGGGTGCGTCAGGAACGCCTTGAGGTGGGCGTACTTGTGCCCTCCGAACCGCGAGCCCTGGTTGGGGTTATACGTTTCTTCGCCGCCGTTGAAGCCCATCTTGTGCAGGCAGTACACCAGCTCGCCGACGTGTCCATCGGTCATGTGCTTCTTGGCCTTCTCGGCTGTCGGGGTGAAGTAGTGGTTGAGGTTGCAGCCGAGGTAGACGTTCTTTTCATACGCCTTGGCGACCATCTCCCGCGCGCAGGCGATGTCGTTAGAAATGGGCTTTTCGACCAGCACGTGCTTGCCGGCGTCCATCGCCTGCATCGCCGGTTCGTAGTGCCAGCTTCCGTTCTCGTAGCCGCCGGTGCTGACGTCGACGATGTCCAGGTCCTCGTTGGCCAACATGTCCTTGAGGCTGTAGTACTTCTTGACGTTGTACCGGGCCGCCAGATCGTCGGCGCGGTCCTTGTGCACGTCGCAGACGGCCACGAGCTTGGCCAGGGGGTTCTTCGAGTAGCAATCGGTATGCGACGAGCCGATTCCGCGCAGTCCTACGACACCAACTTTGAGAGCCATGTCAGCGGCCTCCTATAAGGTTGAATTTTCTCAGAAACAGAGCGTGGACGATACGCCTGCGCCGCTCTGTCGTCAAGGGCATCCTTGGACAAGTCGTCCTCACGCCCGGGTCAGTTCATACCACCCGCCGGGGCGAGTCGGAAAGACAAGACAGCCCTCTGCATCGGCCGCAATGACCTCACTGGCATGGGCGTCTCGCCCGTGCTGCCCCCCGCATATAAGCATGGCCCGCCCCGAGCCAAACGCATCGGCAACACGACAAACCCCGCCCTTCTCGCTGACGATCTCCACGCACTGCGTCGCGCCGTCGCTGCGCCGTGCCGAAACCAGGAACGCCCCCACCGCCCGCAGCGTGTCAAACGACACGTCGCGCCACTGGGCCGGCACGGCCGGGAACACGCGGATCACGCCGTCGAGGCTCTGCAGCAGCATCTCGCTCACGGCATTGGACAGGGCGGTGGTGGCCTCGATCTGCATCACGCCGGATGTCACCTCGCCGCCGCGATAGTGCGGCACCGACGTAAGCACGTGCAGTCCGTTTTCCAGCACCGTGCTGTCGAGATAATCGTTGAGCAGCGCCGCCGTCTCGTCGCCCAGACCCAGATGCGCTGCGGCCGCGGCGCACCAAGTCATCAAGTGTCCCGCTCCTTTGAACCGCGCGACGACCGCGCGATAGATCTCCTGGGCCTGAGCAAGCTCAGCGGCGCTGCTGCCCAGGCCGATCTGCGCGGCGGGGTACAGCGGGGCCATCGTGACGGGCATGGGCCTGCATGCAGCCCAGCGCTCGCCCTCGAGGTCGAGCAGGCGGCCCTGCGCGTCGGTCGGACATTGTGCCAGGTGATCGAGAATCTCCTGCCAGTGCCCACGGTCGCTTTCGTCGACGCCCAGTACGCCGGCGGCCTCGACGAGCCCCTCGAAGAGGATGCGGACAAACGCCAAGTCGCCGGTGGGGTTGCGGCCCCAGGCCATCATTAGATACCCGCGCGTGTCGGGCATCTCCGGGGCATAGCTGGGAAAGATGTTGTACGTGCCGACGTCGTCCTTTTGCAGCAGGTCCTCGTAGAAGAGGCTCAGCTCCTTCAAGAACGGGTATGTCTGCGCGAGCCACTTCTCGTCGCGGCTGTACAGCCAGTGCCAGCGGAAGCCTTGGGCGATCCACGCCCCCGCGCCCGGCCACATCCACGGGGCCGCCAGCTCGTGCCCGTGCGGGCCGGCGGCAATAGGATAGTACATGCCGCGGCGGCGGAAGAACTCCCTGGCCGCGCGGCGAGCCTCGTCGCGCATCTCGACGGCGAAGAGGCGGTAGTACGGCTCGGTCAGATCCAGATGATTCGCGGCGTACAGTGGCCAATAAATCATCTGGATGTTCATGTCGGCGTGATAGTCGGTGTGCCAGGTCGGGCGGTTGTACTTGTTCCAGATGCCCTGCAGCCCCGGCGCCTTGCTGCCCGGGCGGCTGCTGCAACCCAGCACGTACAGCCCCACGCGCCAGTGGCGCTCGAGTCGAGCGTCGGGCAGTTGCACGCTCGATGCCGACCAGAAGTCCGCCCACCATCGCCGATGCCCCCGCGCCAGCCGGGCCGGCTCGCGGGCGCTGAGCGCTGCAAGGCGCTCGATGGCCACCTCGCGCGTCGACTGGCCCGGCGCGTCGAGCGAGCTGACGATCGTCGCCAGCAGCACGAGCGGCCCCGCGCAGGGTTCGATAGCGAAGATCGCCTCGCCAGCCGCCAGCTCCCACTGCCCGCGCGAGCCCAGCACGCGCACCGCCAGCGTGAATGACACGCTGTTGGCGACGGTCATATTGATTCCCGCGATGTCCCCGGCCTGCCAGGCGACGGGCTGATCGTAATCCAGACTCTGAGGCCGCCAGAGACGCAGCTTGCCCCAGAGCTTCCGCTCCTTGGGCGAGATGGCGATGGTCACGGGGATCACGCCCCGCCGTGCCGGCACGAACGTCTCCACGCTCAGGCTCTGCCGCCCCTCGCGATATTCCGTGCTGTCGCTCGTGACGCGCGCGGTAGCCGTCGCGAGGTCCAGCTCCTGCGTGAACTGTATCACGCGCTCGCCGGCCAGGAGCGAGAAGTCCAGTTGCCCGCACGAGATCATGCTCGGCCGCGAGCAGTTTTCACATGCCAGCCAGTCGGCAAAAATCTTGTTGTAGCGTTTGAAATCCTCGCGGGCGGCGATGGCCACCATTTCGTCAAACGTCAGACCTTGCGGCAGCCCCTGCCCCGCTCCGACGCGGTAGTCCCACACGTCGGACTTGTTGAACGCCAGCGTCAACTGCTCGGGCCCGCCGTAGAGCATCATCCCCACGTCGCCGTTGCCCATGGGCAATCCTTCGACCCACTGGCTCGTCGCGTGATCGAGGATGATCTTTGTTGTCTGCTCAGTGCTCATTGTTGTTGTTTCTGAAAGTAGCCCACGGTGAAGCGGTCCGCCGCAGGCGGGCCGCTTCACCGTGGGTATGATTCATTTGATCATTTGGAGCCCCCGGAGGGGGTGACTGAATAGGATTGCCCGAATTGCGTCTCGAATCGGAAACAACCGTCTGCGTCAGTCGTCAACTCCACATTCTTTCCGGAGGAAGACAGCACCGCCCGCCCTGCACCGAACGGATCGGCCACGACGCACAAACCGCCCTTCTCGCTGTCGATGCAAACTCGCGTGGTCTTGCCGCTCTCGCGCTGCGCCGAAACCAGGAACGCCCCCACCGCGCGCAGCGTCGTGAACGACACATCCCGCCACGCATCGGGCACGGCCGGGAACACGCGGATCACGCCCTTGAGGCTTTGCAGCAGCAGATGCGCCACAGCCGCGGCGGTGCCGTAGCAGGGATCTAACTGCATGATGTCGCTCATGCCGTTGTCGCGGCGGTGGTCGGTGCACTTGTGGATCGACGCGATGGCGTCGCCGGCTTTGCCGAGCTGGGCGGCTGCACACGCCAGCCAGATCGAGCAGTGGTTTCCGCCGTCGTAATGCCCGCGGATTCGCTTGAACGTGTTCCATGCCACCTGCTGGACCGATTGCGGGCTGGCCACATCCACCTCGCCGGCCGGCCAGAGCGGGCCGATCCGCGGGATCGACGGCTCCAGCACGAGATATTCCTCGTTCTCGACATCGAGCCAGTAGCCCAGCTTCTCCGGGTACGGCGGCAGGTGGTCGAGAATCTCACTCCAGCGGGCGCGGTCGGCCTCGTCCACGCCCAGCACGCGCGAGCTTTCGATCAAGGCCGTCAGCAGCACGCGCAGCATCGCCAGGTCCATCGTGACGTTCTTGCCCCAGCACATCATCAGCCACGCCCGCCAGTCGATCATCTCCGGCGAAAATGACGGGCCCAGGTCGTACAGGCCGCGGTCGTTCTTGCTCAGGAAGTCTTCGTAGAACAGGCTCAATTCCTTCAGGAAGGGATACGCCCATCGCAAGAACTCGACGTCTTGGCTGTACAGATAGTGCCACCAGAAGTACTGGGCGACCCACGCCCCCGCGCCCGGCCAGGCCCACGGGGCCGCCAACTCGTGCCCGTGCGGGCCCCCGGCCATCGGGACGTACAGCCCGCGGCGGTTGAAGTATTCCTTGGCCGCCCGGCGCGTTTCATCGCGCATCTCGACGGCGTATAGGCGATACAACGGCTCGAGCAGCTCCAGGTGATTGTTGGTGTAGGCGCACTGGTGCAGGATCTCGACGTTACCGTCGGCGTGGTAGTCGGTATGCCATGCCGGGCGATTGTACAGGTTCCAAATGCCCTGCAGGCCTGGGGCCTGATGCCCCGGCTGGCTGCTGGACCCAAAAAGGTACATCCCCCACCGCCAGCCCTTCTGCAGCGCCGCGTCGGGCACGCTCACGCTCGAGGCCGCCCAGAACCTCCGCCACCACGCCCGATGCGGGCCTTCGAGCGAGGCCGGCGTCTCCTCGTCCGTCTTGCGCAGCCTTGCCACAGCAGCGGCGCGGGTGTCGGGCTCTTCCTTTGAACTGACAATCGTCACCAGCAACACGACGCGCCCAAACGATGGGGCGATGTTCAGCACCACCTCGCTGGCCGAGGCTTCCCACGAGCATTGCCCGCCCAGCGCCCGCACCGCCAGCGTGTAGTCGATGCTCTCGGGAATGGACATGTCGATCCCCGCGATGTCGCCGCTGACCCACGCGCGGGGGCAGGGGCAGTCCAGCGAGTGCTGCCGCCACAGCCGCGCCTTGCCGAAGAGCTTCTTGTCCGGAACATTGGAGAGCGTGACGGGGATCACCTTGTCGCGCGCCGGCACGAGCGTCTCGACCGTGAAGGCCTGGCGATGCTCGCGATACTCCGTGCACGGGCAGTGCACCCGCGACATCGCGGTCTCCAGATCGAGTTCCTGGCGAAAACTCAGCGACCGCTCGCCCGGCAGCAGGTTCAGGTCGAGCTGCCCGCACGGCTGCAGCGAAGGCCCAGAGGAGTTCTCGCGGTCGAGCCAATCCTTATAGATGGTGTCACACCAGGCCCAGTCGCCCGCGCCCGCTCGCGTCACGAGTTCGTTAAAGGTCGTCTTGTCCTCGGGCAGCCCCTGCCCCGGGCTGATGCGATAGTCCCAGACGTGGGACTTGTTGAATCCCAGCGTCACCTGCTCAGGCGAGCCGTGCACAACGACGCCCATGTCGCCGTTGCCCAGCGGCAGCCCCTCGAACCACAGCGGGGTGGGATGATCGAGGACAATCCGGGTTTCGCAGCTTGCATCAGTCTTGCTCATAAGCCTTCCTGGAATAGGCCCAGTTGTAAGACAACTGTGGCATGATGAACTTTGTTCTACGCGTACATCAATGATGAGCGATTTGTCCCGATAAATCCATTGCCTGATTGGGCGAGATGGCGATGATACAACTCTGTGACTGGGCGGGAGAGGTGCCACGCACAACTCCGTTGTGCGTGTCCCTGACCATGCAAGGGAGAACATGGGCGATACGCCTGTGCCACAAAACAATGCGTGATACATTCTTCGACATCGATATGATCGCCGGCCTGACCGACGAGCAGGCACAGGAGCGCCTCGCAGCCGAGGGCTTCAATGAATTGCCTTCCTCGCGGCGACGCGGGTTGCTCTCGATCGCCGCCAGCGTCGTCAAGGAGCCGATGTTCCTGCTGCTGGTGGCCTGCGGAGCGGTGTACATGGCCGTGGGCGACTTCCAGGAAGCCCTGATGCTGCTGGGGTTCGTGGCCGTCATCATGGGCATCACTATCGCCCAGGAGCGGCGCACCGAGCGGGCGCTGGAGGCGCTTCGCGACCTGTCCAGCCCGCGTGCCCTCGTCGTGCGCAGCGGCAGGCAGAAACGCATCCCCGGGCGCGAGGTCGTCCGCGGCGACATGATCATCCTCACCGAAGGCGACCGCGTGCCGGCCGACGCTGTCGTGCGCCAATGCATGGGCCTGACCGCTGACGAGTCGCTGCTGACGGGCGAGTCGGCGCCGGTGCACAAGGCCGCACGCGCCTCGGGCGACGCGCTCGATGCCCCCGGCGGCGAAGGGCTGGCCAGCGTCTTCAGCGGCAGCCTGATCACCGGCGGGCAGGCGGCGGCCCAGGTTGTGGCGGTGGGCACGGCCACGCAGATGGGGCAGATCGGCAAGGCCCTGCAGACCATCGAGCCTCAGCAATCGCCTCTGCAGCGCCAGACGGCGCGGCTCGTTCGCATGCTGGCGGTGGTCGGCCTGTCGCTCTGCGCGGCGGTGGTGCTGATCTACGCCTTGATGCGCGGCGGCAGCGGCGAGGCGTGGAAGAACGGTCTGCTCGCCGGGCTGACGCTGGCGATGGCCACGCTGCCCGAGGAGTTCCCCGTCGTGCTGACGATCTTCCTGGCGATGGGCGCGTGGCGCATCTCGCGGCACGGCGTGCTGACGCGCCGCACCGCGGCCGTCGAAACGCTCGGCGCCACCACCGTCCTGTGCGTCGACAAGACCGGCACGCTGACGCAGAACCGCATGTCCATCAGCAAGCTCTGGACCGGCGATGACATCTTCGACCTCGCCACGCCGCACGAGCGCCTGCCCGAACGGTTCCATCGCCTGCTGGAGTTCGGCGTGCTGGCCAGTAAGAAGGACCCTTTCGACCCGATGGACAAGGCTCTCAAGGCCCTGGGGCAGGAGTACCTCGCCCGCACCGAGCACCTGCACGAAAGCTGGAGGCTCGTGCACGAGTACCCGCTGTCGGGCGAGTTACTGGCGCTGTCGCACGCGTGGGCGTCGCCCGACGGCAAGCGCGTGATGATCGCCGCCAAGGGCGCCCCCGAGGCCGTCGCCGACCTCTGCCATATGGAAGACCACGAGCGCAGCCTCCTGGCGGCCAAAGTCGCTGCGATGGCCGACCAGGGCCTGCGCGTCCTGGGCGTGGCGCGCGGGCTACCCGCCGGGCCCGGCGACCTGCCCGGCCGCCAGCACGACTTCGACTTCGAGTTCCTGGGCCTGGTGGGCCTGGCCGATCCCGTGCGCCCCACCGTCGCCGGCGCCATCGAACAGTGCCGCCACGCCGGCATCCGCGTGATCATGATCACCGGCGACTATCCCGGCACGGCCGCCAACATCGCGCGGCAGATCGGGATGGACGCCGGCGAGATCCTCACCGGCGCCGAGCTGGAGGCAATGAGCGACGCGGATCTGCAGCGCCGCATCGCCACGACCAATATCGTCGCCCGCGCCGTGCCCCAACACAAACTGCGCATCGTCAACGCCCTCAAGGCCGGGGGCGAAATCGTCGCCATGACCGGCGACGGCGTCAACGACGCCCCGGCCCTCAAGGCCGCGCACATCGGGCTGGCCATGGGCGAGCGCGGCACCGACGTGGCCCGCGAAGCCTCCAGCCTCGTGCTGCTCGACGACGACTTCACGTCCATCGTCCACGCGGTGAGGCTGGGCCGGCGAATCTTCGACAACATCAAGAAGGCCGTCGCCTACATCTTCGCCATCCACGTCCCCATCGCGGGCCTCTCGCTGGTGCCCCTGTTCTTCACCGACCTCAAGCAACTGATCCTGATGCCGGTCCACATTCTCTTTCTCGAACTGATCATCGATCCCTCATGCACGATGATCTTTGAAGCCGAAGCCGCCGAGCCCGACGTGATGTCCCGCCGGCCGCGAAACCCGAACGAGCCGCTCTTTTCGCTGCGGGCGCTGGGCCTGAGCCTGCTGCAGGGCCTGGTCGTGCTGGCGATCATGCTGGGCGTCTTCGTCGTGGCGCGGTGGATGGGGCACAGCGAAGACAACGCCCGCGGCCTGACCTTCACCGCACTGGTCGTGGCCAACCTCTCGCTGATCCTGACCAACCGCTCCTGGACGCGCACCGCCTGGTCGATGTTCAAGGTTCGCAACCGGGCCGCGTGGTTCGTCACCGCCGGAGCGGCGGCGTGCCTGGCGCTGGTGCTCTTCGTGCCGCCGCTGCGGCTGGTGTTCCACTTCGCCCCGCCGCACACCAACGACCTGCTGATCTGCCTGGCCGCCGGCGCCCTGAGCATCGCCTGGTTCGAAATCGTCAAAATCCTTCGTCGGCGGCGCGTCGGCTGAAGCCGTCGCAAAATTCCAAAACCCAAACCCCAAAACACAAACAAACTCCAAAAGCCAAAAAAGAGTAATGAGCGGGTTGGTGGTTTGAGTCTTGTTGTTTATCTTCTTTGTTTGAGGCTTGTGGTTTGGAGGTTGTGATTTTCGGCCTCGCCGGCCTTGCTCGTCATCTGGGCGAAGGTTAATGTGCAGGAATGCACTACGACATCACCTTCATCGGCCACATGTGTTACGACGAGATCACCGCCTACCAGGGCGCGCCGCACGTCGCCCCGGGCAGCGCCGTGCTGTGCGGAGCGATGGCCGCCGCCGGAGCGGGGGCGAAGGTCGCCATCGTCGCCAAGATGGCGGCCGCCGACGAGCATATCCTCTCGCCCATGACCGACCGCGGCGTCAAGGCGTTTGTGATTGCCGCCAAAGAGACCACCTACAGCCGCGTGATTCACGAAAGTCCCGACCCCGACGTGCGGCGGCTGATCCTGGCCAAGAGCGCTGGGTTCATCGTTCCTGACGAAGTGCCGCCGCTGGATTCGACGTTCGTGCACCTGGCGGGCATCAGCAATGAAGAGTTCTCCATGGACCTGATGGCCGCTCTCAAGGCCCGCGGCTACAGCCTCTCGACCGACATGCAGAGCTTCGTGCGACAGGTGGACCCAGTCACGCGCGAGATCGCCTTTGCCGACGTGCCGGCCAAGAAGCAGATCGCTGCCCTGATGGACCGCCTCAAGCTCGACGTCGTCGAGGCCAAGATCCTCACCGGCACCGACGACCTGGAGCAGGCCGCCCTGGCCGTCGAAAGCTGGGGCTGTGGCGAGGTGCTCATCACGCGCCAGGACGGCGTGCTCGTGAGGGCCGGCGGCAGGACGCACTTCGAGAAGTTCAGCAACGCCAGCATCGTCGGCCGCACCGGCCGCGGCGATACCACCTTCGCCGCATACATGGCCTGGCGGCTGGCGCACACGCCGGCCGAGAGCACGCGATTCGCTGCCGCGCTGGTCTCGATCAAGATGGAAAAGAAAGGCCCCTTCACCGGCACGCTGCACGAAGTGCTGGAGCGGATGGCTCGGTCGCACGGAGGAGAATCCAGATGAGAGCCTTGTGGTTGCTGAATAACAAACAACTTGCCGCAAAGATCACCAAGACCGCAGAGGAATATGAATTCAACTTCTTCGTGTTCTTTGTGCTCTTTGTGGCAGAGTTGTGAAATCAGGAGTTGCCCATGCGGTGCATGCAACAGACCCTCTGTCGGTCGGACTTTGACATCAGCTTCGCCGACGACCTGAGCCCCACCTGCCGCGCGCTGCTGCCCGAGCACATCTCCGCCCTGGGCTTGGAGAATGTGCCCGGCGTCGTCCACACGTTGCCGGGTTCCTGGCGGGCGGAGGAGGGACTCGTAGAGGGTTCGTTTCGCCCTGCCGGCGACATCGAGGTAGGTGTGACGCTCCGAGACGGGGGCGATGAGGCCATGGTGACGATCTGCTTCACCAACCTCGGCCGCAACGTCTGGCGCGATTTGCAGTCCAACGTCTGCGTGGCCATGAACCACCTGCCCGGCAGCGGCGGCGTGCACTGGGCCAATCGCGACTTCATTCCGGCGACCATCCCGCTGCAGCGAGAGGAGCACGGGCGGTACTGGTACAGCACGCTGGCGCCGGCGAACTACAAAGGCCTTTCAGCCGACGGATGGGTGACGTTGCATGCCGACGCTGCCGACCCGCGGCCGGAAAAGCTCCCGCCGTATCCGCACCTGATCGGCGAGGCCCGCGACATCATTGCCTGCGCCGTCAAAGCCCCGCAGCAGGACCTCTTCCTCTACCAGGCCTGGGACGTTCCCTGCCGCCGGCACGCCCCCTTCTGGGGCAATGCCTGCACGCACCTGCAGCAGTGCGTCGCGCCGGTGGTCGAACCCGGTCAGGCCGCCGTCCTCAGCGGCCGCATAGGAATCTTCCGCGGCGACTGGGCGGGCCTGATGCAGCACATCTCGCGCGGGAACTGGAGTTGGGACAAAGGGAAACCCTGGACGGGCGTCTTATAGCAGACACGGGAGAAGATGATGCTCTATCGCCGATTGGGACGGACGAATCTACAGGTCTCGGAGCTCAGCTACGGCGCCGCGCGCGGGGCTACGGAGAATCCACGGCAGTTCATCGCGATGACCAGGGCCTGCATTGACGCGGGCGTGAACTTTATGGATACCGCCGGCGGCTACGGCGGCGGGGACTGCGAGCGGGTGCTGGGCGAGGCGCTGCAGGGCCATGACGACGTGCTCGTCGAAACCAAGTACTGCCCCTATGACAGCTACGCCGTCGGGGCCAAATACGTCGGGACGCCGGCGGCGCTGGCAGCCTCGGCCGAGGAGAGCCTGCGCCGCCTGCGCCGGGATCGGCTCGACGTTCTGCTGGGCCACGGGATGCGGACGGTGGAAAGCTTCGAGCGGTTCATGGCCGACGGCTGCTACGACGCGATGGTCAAGCTGCGCGACCAGGGCAAGGTGCGTTTCATCGGCATCAGCGAGTTGTCTGAGGGCGACGGCACGCACGAAGTGCTCCAGCGCGCAGTGCCCACCGGGGCCTTCGATGTGGTGATGCTGACGATCAACTTCCTGCTCCAGACTGCCGCCAAGTCTGTCATACCGCTGTGCCTCAGGCACGACGTGGGCATGGTGGTGATGATGCCGCTGAACCAGGCCTCGAAAGAATCCGGCCTGGTGAGCGTGCCAGCCGCACTGGAATGCGTGCGTCGCCACATCGCCGAAGGCAACCTGCCCGCCCGGCCGCCGTACACCGAGCCATCCCTCTTCGATTTCCTCAAGCCCTACTCGATCCCCGAAGCAGCCCTGCGCTACGTCCTCTCGCACGAAGTCAGCACGTGCTGTGTGGGAATGCAGACCGAGGCGCGGCTTGCTGAAAACCTCCGCGCTATCGATCCGCCTTACCTGGATAGCGCTCGCTTAGCACGGCTCAGCCAACTCTTTGGAATAATCCACAGGCAGGTGCGATGATGGCCGAACGTCAGCCGGCGATTCGCAGCCCCGGATGTGAGAGACTGACCCGGTAGCTGCGCCCGAAGCGGCTGCGGCGGATCATATCGCACAGTTCCAGATGGTCCAGCGCCTCGTGCAAGGCCTTGCGCGTCACGCCGCACAGGCGGGCAAGCTCGGCCTCGGAAGCGCCGGCGGGCACATGATGCTCCAGGCACGCCAGGACCGAGGCCCGCAAGGTGCCGCGGAACACCGCCCGCACCTTCATGGAGCAGTTGTGCTGCATAACCCAGTCTGCGGGGCGAAGGGCATCGGCTTTGGAATCCACCGGTTCGGCCCAGACATTCCATCGCTTTGAAATCGTGGAGGCGGCAGAACGAGCCGGCGCTCTCAGCGCGGGCGTGGTGCGATCTGCGGTGAACAGGGGCATCGGGGCCGGGGCCGGTCGGCAGCGCGCCCTGACCATCTCCATCGAAGCGGCGGGCGTGATCTCGGCGGCGGTGTCCAACAACAGGCCCAGGACAGCCGACGCGGGGTCCGGCAACTCCGCGGCCATGACCGCCAGCCGGTGCCGGGCGACGAGTGGGCTGTAGCGGCCTAGCCACGTCGCTGTCATGACGAAGAGGCGCGGGTTGTCGGGTATCTGCGATACCGTCTCGATGAGCAGCCCCTCCAGATCCGGCGTCTGCCGCCACGGCGGAACGTTAAACATCACGCCCAGACGAGCCCACTTGGCGACGAGGATGTGGTCCAACGCCTTCACAACGTTTCCTCCAGTGCGCGCAGGTACTTTTCAGCGCCGGCAACTTGATCCAGGTCGGCCTTTCGGCTGGGGACCTTCAGTATGGTCAGGTACTTGCGTACAAAGGCAACTTCCTCGGGCGTGATTCTCATTTCTGCAATATCGTGACGATCCGTTGCACGATGGGCAAAGACCTTCATTGCCAGAAGGTCCAGCCGGCTGGCCGCATAGATCTTCAGCTTACCGTATGTGGCAATATGTTCCCGGCGGGATCGCCAGCCGTCCGGCAGAACGTTCAGTTGCCCGGCCTTGTCGTTGAGCCATGTCGGCGGGAGCTTCATTCGCTCTGCTGTCTGAGCAGCTGCCTTCTCCAAGGCTGTGGCCGCAGCGGAAGGAGCCAGGTCGGCCACATCGCAATCCCCCGTCGTTCGCTCAGGCTGCAGCAGCCCAGTAGCCATACCAGCCACGCCGCCAACAAGCAGGATCTCCACCTGGCCAGGCCAGTCGAGCGACTCGCCCACCATTTTCAACGCCTTCAGGACGCTAGTGGTTGTGAAGTGTTTTGACATAGGTATAGTAATACTATACCTATCTATGGCGGGTCCATCAAGATGTGTTTCTCGTGCGCCAAAACTTCCAATACGGCAGCTCTGGCTGCCGCACTCCACGGGTCACTTCTCCAGCGGGATGGTTGTGCCTTGGGCGGTCACGTTTACGTCGCGGCCGTAGACTTCGATGGTTTGCTCGGGGCCTTCGATCAGCTTGAACGTGGCGGCCTGGCCGCTCAGGGCAACTTCGATCGTCGAGCCGTGGTGGACGATGCGGAAGCGCAGGCCCTTTAGCTCGGCGGGCAACGCGGGACGGAAGGAGAGCTTCTCGCCGTCGGTGCGCATGCCGCCCAGGCCGTAGACGGCGCTCATCCACGCGCCGCTCATGGCCGTGGTGTGCAGGCCCTGCTCGCTGTTGCGGTTGTAGTTATCCAGATCCAGCCGCGCCATGTAGCGCAGGAACTCGACGGCCTGATCCATCTTGCCCAGCTCGGTCGCCAGGATCGAATGCACGCCCGGCGAGAGGCTGCTCTCGTGGATCGTGCGGGCCTCGTAGTACTCGTAGTTGGCCCGCTTCTCGGCCGGCGTATAGTCGCGGCTGAAGAACAGCGGCAGCATCAGGAAGTCGGGCTGCTTGACCATGTTGTAGCGGAAGATCTTGATGTACGGCCAATTCTTGTAGATCGGGATCTGCTCCACCGGCAGGTGCTTGACGTCGACCTCCGGCAAGTCGAAGTAGCCGTCGTGCTGCTCATAGATGCCGGTGGCCTGGTCCTTGCAGATGCGCATATTCGCGGCCATCTGCGCCCAGCGGTCGGCTTCGTGCTCCCGCAAGCCGAATTTCTTCGTGGCGGCGGCGAGTTTGTCGGGCGCGGCCGACTTCATCTCGTTCATCACATCCAGCGTGTACTCGAAGAGCTTTTTGGCCATCACGTTGGTGTAGGTGTTGTGATTGACCATCATGTGGTATTCATCGGGACCCATCACGCCGTAGAAGCCGAAGTCGCCCTTCTTGGGGCTGAACTCGCCGCGGCTGGCGTAGTAGCGCGACAGCTCCAGCAGCATCTCGATGCCTTCGCGGTACAGGAACTCCTTGTCGCCGCTGTGACGGACGTAAAGCCATAGAGCGTAGAAGACGGCCTCGCCGACGTGGATCTCCAGGTCGCCGTGCTGCCAGGTGTGGCAGCTCTCGTTGCCGTCGAGCGTGCAGAACGGATAGCGGGCGCCCTCGCAGCCGAGTTCCTTCGCCCGACGCTTGGCGCCGGCGAGGTGATTGTAGCGATAGACCAGCAGCTTGCGCGCCGCCGCGGGGTCGGTGAAGATGTAGAACGGCAGACAGTACGTCTCGGTGTCCCAGAAGATCCAGCCGTAGTAGACCTCAGCGGTCAGGCCCTTGCAGGGGATGTTGAACCGCTCGCTGCCGCCGTGGTAGGTCTGGTAGAGCTGGTAGATGCTGAACCGCATGCCCTGCTGGATTTCCGGCTCGCCGTCGATCTGCACATCGAGGGTCTTCCACTTGTCAGCCCAGTGGGCGGTCTGCTGGGCCAGGGCGGCGTCGAAGGTCAGCGTCGGCCGGGCCGAGGCGAGCTTCACGCCGGCGGCCCAGGCCTTGGCCTCG
>JAJFVE010000090.1 GCA_021371965.1 Planctomycetaceae bacterium | reverse complement strand
GGCGATCTTCGCCGGCGAGTGGACGCTCAAGGTGCTGGGATGGCTGGGCCTGCAGGGTCAGGAGGCCATCGAGCACCCGCGCGTGAGCAAGGGCATCGAGCGGGCGCAGAAGAAGGTCGAGGAACGCAACTTCGACATCCGCAAGAATCTGCTCGAATACGACGAGGTGATGGACTTCCAGCGCCGGGCGTTCTATTCGCAGCGACAGCGCATCCTCGAAGGGCGCGACCTCGAAGGCCTCCTGATGGACATGATCGCCCCGACCGTGTCCGAGGGCGTGGCCAACTATCTCGACCCCAGCTTCCACCGCCGCGGCATCGCCGAATGGGCCGCCACGACCCTGCAGATCAACATCACCCCCGACCAGGTCAAGGCCGACACGCCCGAAGACCTGCCCAGCCTCGAAGAAGACCTGCGCCGCCTGGCCAAGGACGAGGCCGTCAACGTCATCACCACCACCCTCGGCGAGTACATGGACGAAGAGTCCGACCCCAAGGAGTGGGATCTGCGGGGCCTGTCGAGCTGGGCCATGAGCCGCTTTGGCGTGCAGCTTTCGCAGAACCAGCTCCGCAAGATGCAGCCGCACGAGGTCGAGGAGTCGCTGCAGCAGGCCGCCGCCGAACGCATCGACAAGCTCGACCTGTCCGAGGTCGCGCGATACCTGCGGCCGGACCTGGACAAGGAGGCGCTGATCGCGTGGGCGGCCGACAAGTTCTCCATCGTCGTGAGCATGGAAGAGCTTGGCGAAACAATCGAGTCGGCCACCGAGATGCTCATCGGCAAACTCAACGCGTCGTACCGCCGGCGCGAGATCGAGTATCCCGTCGAGTACGCTCTGGACATGACCGTCGCCAAGACCGGCACCGACAACGTGTACGCCCTCAAGGATCTGGTGGACTGGGCCAACGCCAAGTACGAGGCCGGCCTGACGGTCGAGGAACTCCAGGGCAAGAGCATCCAGGAGATTCACCATCGCTTGGTCGAGCTGTCGCGGCAGTGGAACGAGGGCGGGCGGCTGGAAGAAGCCGTGCGCGCGGCGCTGGGCAGCGACCCGAGCAAGGAAAAGGCCATCGAGTTCGCCGCACGCCGCTTCGGCGCCGAACTGACGGAGGCGGACTTCGACAGCGACATCACCGGCCGCGTGATCCACGCCGGGCGAACGTACCTGCGTCGCGAGATGACGGAGCTGGAGCGGTACGTCTTCCTGCAGATTTACGACATCGCGTGGAAGGACCACCTGCTGGCGATGGACCACCTCAAGAGCGGCATCGGTCTGCGCGGCTACGCCGAGCAGGACCCGCGCGTGGCGTACAAGCGCGAGGGTTCGCTGCTGTTCAACGAGATGATGGAGGCTGTGCGCGGCCGCGTCAGCTCGATGATCTTCAAGGTGCGTCTGGCCGCCGGCGAGGAAGTCTCCAGCGTGTACCAGGTATCGTCGGCCGCCCACGAGCAGTTGGCGGGCTTCGGGCACCTCAGCGGCGAGGGCCAGCGCGCCGGCGAAGACCAGAAGGTGCTGACGATCCGCCGCGACGAACCCCGCGTCGGCCGCAACGACCCCTGCCCCTGCGGCTCGGGCAAAAAGTACAAGAAGTGCCATGGGAAAGACGAGAAAAGCTAGGTCCTAGTTCCTTGTTCCTAGTGAAGAAACAAAAGACTCCAGGAATCAGCTACGATAGAGGTAGGATAACCAGGAACTAGGAACCAGGAACGAGGAACTTCTTATGGCACACGACCCTATCAGCGATCGCTTCGCGAAGAAGCAGAACGAGAAGAAGTTGACGGACCTGTCCAAGGCCGCCCGCGGCAAAGATGACGTGGCCGCCGAGGAAGAGTTGATCAAGAAGACCGAGAAGGTTCAGCCGATCAAGGCCGACCAGCAGGTCGATCGCAACGCCCCCTGCCCGTGCGGCTCGGGCAAAAAATATAAGAAGTGCTGCGGGAAAGAGTGAGAAGCGAGTTCCTAGTTTCCAGTTCCTCGTTCCTAGTGTAGAGACTTGGAACAGTGGCACTAGGAACTAGGAACGAGGAACGAGGAACTAGGAACTACAAATTCATGCCTCCACAAGTATGCAAACTAGCCTTGGAGGACGGCCTGGTCTTCACCGGGACGTCGTTCGGTGCGGCCGGGACCAGCGAGGGCGAAGTCGTCTTTAACACGGGCATGACCGGCTACCAGGAAGTTCTGACCGATCCGTCCTACAACGGGCAGATCGTCACCATGACGTATCCGCTGGTCGGCAACTACGGGATCAATACCGAAGACATCGAGAGCTACAACACGCGCGTGCAGGTAGCCGGGTTCATCATCAAGGAACTCTCGCCCGTCGTGAGCAACTTTCGCGCGGACAAGACGCTCCACGAGTACCTTGCGGCCGCCGGTGTCATGGGTCTGGCCGGAATCGATACGCGGGCACTGACGCGGCACATCCGCATCACCGGGGCGCTCAACGGCGTGCTGAGCACCGAGATTCTCGACGACGCCGAGCTGGTCAAGCGGGCGGCGGCGATCCCCAGCATGGCCGGGCTGGACCTGGTCAAGGTCGTCGCCCCGGCTGAGGAATACAAGTGGGCCGACGGGTACTCCAGCAAGTTCGCCCAGGCCCATCGCGAGCATGGAGCGAAAGTCTACGACGTGGTGGCCATCGACTGCGGCGCCAAGACCAACATCCTGCGCAACCTCGTCGAGTGCGGCTGCAATGTTTCGGTCGTGCCCGCCGCGGCGACTGCCCAGGAAATCCTGGCACACAAGCCCCAGGGCGTGTTCGTCTCGAACGGCCCGGGCGACCCGGCAGCAGTCACGTACACCATCGAGTCGCTGCGCGACCTTCTGGGCAAGGTGCCGATCTTCGGCATCTGCCTGGGCCACCAGATGCTGGGCCTGGCGCTGGGGGCCAAGACGTACAAGCTGAAGTTCGGCCATCGCGGCTGCAATCAGCCCGTGCGCAACCAGTCGACCGGCAAGGTCGAGATCACATCGCAGAACCACGGTTTCGCGGTGGAGGAGAAGTCGCTCATCGCCACGGGGGCGGCCGTGACGCACATCAACCTCAACGACAACACGGTTGAAGGCTTCACGCACCCCGACAAGGCGCTGTTCAGCGTGCAGTACCACCCCGAGGCCAGCCCCGGCCCGCACGACGCGACATACCTGTTCGACTGCTTCCGCGACATGATGGAAAGCGGCAGCGCCCCGACAGGCCAGCAGATGCACGCGGCGCAGGAGAAGCTGGCCAAGGCGGGGCAGAAACAACAGTAGCCGGGAGCCAGTAGCCAGTAGCCAGGGTGCCACGCACAACTCCGTTGTGCGTGTCCCCGAACTTGAGGCGCCAAATTGGCTTCTCGAGAATAGAGGAAATCTTGAGACCACAATTTGTGGTACCAAGTTTTTATGAGACACAGAAGCAATGAAGGATCTTGAAAACATCTTTCGCGAGATCGTCCCCGCCGGGGTGGACTTCTGCTCGCTGCGACACGTGTGCAGTGACGGACGGTCTCTCATGGTGCGACAGGATGTTCCTGAGGCGCCGGGTTTGAGTCATGATGAAGGGGCGATGATTACCGTCATCGCCGGCGGGGGAATCGGATATGGCGCGACGTGCGATCTGTCGCGCGAGGGACTCAAGAACGCTGCACAGCAAGCTGCCGACTGGGCGCGACACACCGCAGGGCGATGCGTGACGAACTTCAGTAAACTGATTCCCGCCGCCGTTACGGGGGAGTATCGCACCCCCGAGGAGACGCCGTGGGCGTCGCTGTCGCTGGCGGCGCTGCTGGATGTGCTGACCGAACAGTCGCGGCGGCTCAAAACTGCGGAGTGCATCGTCGACTGGATGACGGCCGTGCGACACTGGAACTGGCAGACGCTGCTGCTGACGACGGCGGGCACGCGCGTGCGGCAGTCGTTCTCGTCGGCGGCGGTGTTCATGTCGGTCTCGGCCAACCGCGGCAGCGACACGCAGACGCGCACCCTCGGCGGGCATGGGTACAGCCAGCAGGGCGGGGCGGAGGTTCTGACGCGGTGCAACTTCACGGGCGCTGCGCCGCGCCTGGCGGGCGAGGCCATCGAGCTGCTCGATGCCCCCAACTGCCCCAAGGGTTCGATGGACCTGCTGATCGACAGCGATCAGATGGTGCTGCAGGTTCACGAGTCGATCGGCCACCCGCTCGAGCTGGACCGCATCCTGGGCGACGAGCGGAACTACGCCGGCACGAGTTTCGTGACGCTGGACATGATCGGCACGTACCGCTACGGCAGCGATCTGCTCAACGTGTTCTACGACCCGACGTGCGCGTTCGCCAACGCCAGCTTCGGCTGGGACGACGACGGCGCGCCGGCCCGCAAGACCGCCATCATCGAAAAGGGCATCCTCAAGGGCGTGCAGGGCGGGGCGTTCTCGCAGGCCCGCGCGGGGCGCGACTCCGGGACAGCGTCCAGCCGCGCATGCAACTGGAACCGCCCGCCCATCGACCGCATGGCCAATCTCAACGTCGAGTGCGGCCAGGCGAGCCTGGAAGCGATGATCGCGGCCGTCAAGCGCGGCGTGTACATGAAGACCAACCGCTCCTGGTCGATCGACGACAGCCGCAACAAGTTCCAGTTCGGTTGTGAGTGGGCGAGGCTGATCGAGGACGGGCGGCTGACGACGGTGGTCAAGAACCCCAATTACCGCGGGATCTCCGCCACGTTCTGGCGGAATCTCAAGATGGTAGGCTCTGCCGCGACGATGGAAACGC
>JAJFVE010000082.1 GCA_021371965.1 Planctomycetaceae bacterium | reverse complement strand
CGAGCGGGCGCGGCGGATGCTCTTGGAAACGATCTTGATGGCCTCGTCCTGGCTGACGACGCGCTTGTGCAGTTCGTTTTCCAGTTCGAGCAGGCGCTGGGCCTCTTCTTTTTCCAGGCGCGTCAGGGGCACGCCGGTCATCTTGGAGACGACCTCGGCGACGACTTCTTCGTCGACGACGCCGGCGGTCTGGCTGGCGCGGTGCTCCCATTCGCTCTGGGTGCGCTCGACGGTCTCGCGGAGTTTTTCGGCCTCATCGCGCAGCTCGGCTGCCCGCTCGTAATCGGCGTTCTTGACGGCCTCGTCTTTGGCACGCTGGAGGTTGCCGATCTGCTCTTCGAGACCCTTGAGATCTGGCGGCTTGGTCATGGTCTTGAGGCGCACGCGCGCGCCGGCCTCGTCGATCACGTCGATGGCCTTGTCAGGCTGGACGCGTCCGGTGATATAGCGGCCGGAAAGCTCGACAGCCTGCTCGAGCGCACGGGTGGTGAACTCGACGCGGTGGTGCTTCTGATATCGGTCGCGCAGGCCCTTGAGGATCTCGAGGGTCTGATCCTTGTTGGGCGGGTTGACAATGATGGTCTGGAACCGCCGCTCGAGGGCGCCGTCTTTCTCGATGTGCTTGCGGTATTCGTCCATCGTCGTGGCGCCGACGCACTGGATCTCGCCGCGCGACAGGGACGGCTTGAGCACGTTGGCCGCGTCGATGGCGCCTTCGGCGCCGCCGGCCCCGACGAGGGTGTGCATCTCGTCGATGAACAGGATGACGTTGTGCGCGCGGCGCACTTCGTTCATCACGGCCTTGATGCGCTCCTCGAACTGCCCGCGGTACTTGGTGCCGGCTACCATCATCGCCAGGTCGAGGGCGACGATTCGGCGGTCGGCCAGGATGTCCGGGATGTCGCGGTTGACGATGCGCTGCGCGAGGCCTTCGACGATGGCCGTTTTGCCCACGCCCGCTTCGCCCAGCAGCACCGGATTATTCTTGGTGCGGCGGCAGAGCACCTGGATGACGCGTTCGATCTCGTCGCTGCGCCCGATGACGGGGTCGAGCTTGCCCTCGACGGCCAGTTCGGTCAAATCGCGGCCAAAGCTGTCCAGGGCGGGGGTCTTGCTCTTTCCGCCGCGGGGGCGTGTTCCGCCCTCGCCGGCAGCGCCTTGGGGGGCCTGGGGCTGGGCTTCCTCTTCGGGCTCCATGCCCGCGCCCAGCAGGTGCAGCACTTCGTCGCGCACTTCCTCGAGCTTGAGCCCGAGGTTCAGCAGCACCTGGGCGGCCACGCCTTCCTGCTCTCGCAAGAGGCCCAGCAGCACGTGCTCGGTGCCGACGTAGTTGTGGTTGAGATTGTGGGCTTCTTCGATGGCGTACTCGATGACCTTCTTGGCCTTGGGTGTCTGGGGCAGCTTGCCCATGGTGACCATGTCGGGCCCGGTCTTTACGAGCTTCTCGACTTCCATGCGGACCTTGGCCAGGTCGACGCCGAGGTTCTTGAGCACATTGGCGCCGACGCCCTGACCTTCCTTGACCAGGCCCAGCAGGATGTGCTCGGTGCCGATGTATTCGTGATTGAAACGCTGGGCTTCCTGGTTGGCCAGGGCCATCACTTTTCTTGCGCGTTCGGTGAACCGTTCAAACATTTCTTGTTTTTCCGGCGTCCGCCAGGGCGCCGAATTCTCCTGTGCTGTCCGAAGCTGCGAGGCCCCAGACTGACTCTATCATTGTACACCTATCACGCTCGCGGTGCCTCCCTTGTTATCGGCCAGAGGAGGCAATCTGTGCACCTGCCTCTGATAAAGGGCCCGGCGAAAGCTTCCCAATCAAGGGAAAACTGCGGTGCGAACATGATTTATACGCATGGTTACGGCAGCAGTTCAGTCCGCCGGCCGTCATTGCCCGCGCTTGAATTTATCATCGGCCTCATGCCGGCAGGCCCTGGGCGCCCATGAGCGGGGCGATGTCTTCTTCGAGGAATTCGGCGACGGCGGCCGCGGCGGCGGGCCATGGGGCGACGGCGACCAGGGCATTGCGCCAGGCCTCGTCGAGGTGCCGGCGGGCCAGGTCGGGGTCGATGGACGCCAGCGTGGGCTTCTTGCGGGCGGCGTCAGTGCCCAGGGTCTTGCCGCACTCCTGCTCGTTGCCGGCGATGTCCAGCAGGTCGTCGCCGATCTGGTAGGCGGTTCCCAGGCAGTAGCCCATTTCGCCCAGGGCGGCCGCGAGGGCGACGTCGCCTCCGCCGGCCAGCGAGGCGGCAAAGGCGAAGAACGCTCCGCTCTTGCCGCGGGCCAGTTTCAGGCAGGTCTGCGCGTCGCCGGCGTGGTTGCGGCAGAGGAGTTCCTGCTGGGCCTCGGAGGCGCAGGTTTCCGTCACGGCCTCGATGAAGGGCTTGACCAGTCGTCCGCCCTCGATGGCGGCGATGAGCGTGATGGCGCGGCAGAGCAGCACGTCGCCGACCAGCACGGCCGCCGAGCAGCCGCTCTGCTGCCACAGCGTGGGCATTGAGCGGCGGATCACGCCGGCGTCGATCACGTCGTCATGACAGAGGCTGGCGGTGTGGACCAGTTCGATGGCCGCGCACCCGCGCCGCAGCGTCGCGGTGGCTGCGTCGCTGTCGAGAGCGGCGACCAGCCGCGCCACCAGGCGCGTGCGGAGCATCTTGCCGGGCATGAGACACTGCCAGTCGGGCGCCGCCGCAATCGGGGTCAGCCCCAGTTGGAGCTGGTGAATGACCATGGATCGAGTGGCGTCGACCAGGTCCAGCGTCGGCTGGGCTGTTGCAGTCTCCGGCATGTCCTGTGCTCCTTTCACGGGTGCTTATGTGCGGTCAATTATAGCCACTGACCGGGGATTCGCCAGACACGGCGTCTCCTTGTCCCGGGCGTGAGATCAGTTGCATTTCATTAATTCATTCCGCTGTTCGCGGCACCGTTGCGGGGGCGAGGCTTCGCACGTACAGCACCAGCGGCCAGCGCTGCGGGCTTCGCACGACGCGCTCGAGCACGGGAGCGTGTCCGGCGCCGGTCAGCATGCGGCGAAGGAGCTCGCCGTCGCCAAGCTGCTGTACGGCGGGGCGACGAAGGTCTGCGGGCGTGGGGACGTAGCTCTCGCCGACGGGTCCGGTTCCCCCGCCGTCGCCGCCATGGCAAAAGATGCAGTAGTAGCCGTAGTAGACCTTGCCGCGAGCCAATTCATCGGCCGTGCCCTTGAGGGGGTTGCGCAGGGACCGGGCCTGCTGGGTCGTCGGGGCCGGCGCGAAGGGCTCCCGCTGGGGGCGCGAGGCCTCGGGCATGGGCGGCAGCACCGCCTGGAACGATTGCAGGGCCGGCTGATTTTGCATGCGCGGACCCAGGCCAAAGGCCAGGACCGCCCAGACGAACGCGCCGGTCAATGCCGCGGCGGCCAGAGATCGGATCAGCCATTTCATGGCGGCGCTCCCTTGTCGGCGATATCGTGGGCCCCGGGCAGCATCTCGATCTGTCGCGGGGCGTGGCGGTTCTGCTCGTCGCTGGGGCGGCTGGAGGAGTAGACCGACTGCGCGGGCACGTCCGGGACAGCCCCGAAGTCCCAGACGCGCGGGACGTCGGGCATGAACATGTGGAAGATCATGCACCATGTCACCACGCCCAGCGTCAGGCTGATCGCCAGCACCCATCCCCAGACAGGCTTTGCGTGCAGATATTGTTCGTATCGTTCAGCCATGGCGGCCTCACCAGTTTGGCGGGCTGATGAAGCGGATTACCGCGTAGATCAGCCCATAGAGGAGCATCCCCCCGTACGTCAGTATCAGGACCCACGGCATGTAGCGGGCGACGCTCCGCCAGCCGGTTTGCGTGTCGATTTCGCCGTCGCGCATCACGCGCGGGCGCTTGAGCATCACGAACGTCAGGCAGGTGACGGCCACGAGACCCACCCCCGCCGCCAGGGCGATGATCAGCCACTGGGCATATCGCGTCATCTGCGGAATCACGGTTTGGCCTCCTTCTTGCGAGGCGGCTCGTCGTCAGGAATGTGGCTGCGCAGCGCCAGCCGCGCCGCCCGGTCCTGGCCGGAGAACTGCTTGGTCTTGACGGCCCAGGCCAAGACCGCGGCGATGGCTGCCAGCCCTAAGATGGCCATTACTGCCCAGGTGTACAGTAGGGGCATGACTGACTCCCTTGCGTGGTCGGGACCTTGGGGTCGGACGGCTCGTACGAGGCGTCGATCCCTCGCGGTTCCATGTTGGCGTCGGTGTAACCGACGAAGTAAACGGCCAGGTAGTTCGAGACGTCCCAGATTTTTTCGCTCTCCAGGTCCCGCTTGAAGTACGGCATCGACGTGCCGGTCACGCCGTTCATGATCTGGTAGTAGAACAGTCCGCCGATATACCGCCCGTCGATCAGGTGCTTGCGCAGGATCGTGAAGTTCAGCGGGGGCGGGTCGAGATGCGCCGCGGCCGGGCCTTGTCCGTCGCCGATGGGGCCGTGGCAGCCCAGGCAGTTGTCCTGGAAGATCTTGTGCCCGCGAAGCAGCGCCGCCTCCGAGGCTGGGTAAGGATTGGGCATGGCCCGCCACGGCGGGGGCACCTGGGCGTGCAGCCACTCGACGTTGGCGTCGAAACCGCGGCGGTAGGCCGCCTGGGCCTGCGGGCGGTATGTCATCTGGCGCCGCATCCGCTGGTCGGCGTCTTTGCCGCCTTGCGACTGGATGAAGGCCGTCAACTTGCGCACGTCCGACTCGCCCAGGAACGCCCAGGAGGGCATGAGCGAGATGGGGCGCGTCCAGCGCGGGTTGTTGAAGTGCGCGATGTGCCAGTCGTTGCTGTGTTCGCCGCCGGCCTGCGAGAGGTCCGGACCTATGCGCTCGGTGCCCAGGATCACCACGCGCTTGTTGGCATAGTCGCCGGCCTGGGCGATGCGCTCGGCGCCGAGCCCCCAGTCGTTGACGCGGATGAACTGGCTGTGGCAGTAGTGGCAGCCGTTGTTGACCCACAGGTCGTTGCCTTCCTGTTCTTCCTGAGTCCACGGCCGCCAGATGTCCGAGGGCGCCTCGCTCATCGTGCTGATAGGCAGGATGACCATGACGAAGACGGCCGACCAGAAGACCAGCAGCCCGCCGACGATCAGCAGCGCGGGGGTCATTTTCATGCCGGGTCCTCCTGCGGCTGCTCGATGGGCGCCGGCTCGAAGCGTTGCCCGCGCGTCAGGGTGAGGATGAGATTGACGAGGCCGATGATCGCCCCGGTGATGATCAGCACGCCGAACACCACCCGCAGCACCATGTACGCCGAGATCGTGGGCAGCACGCGGTAGACCGTCTCGCCGTTGTTCCAGGCCTGCCCCTGGATGAGTCCGGCGATGGTCAGCACCACCAGGAACCCCGTCAGGCCGAAGGTCACCAGCAGGAACTGCAGGTTCACCAGCCGCTGCGACCAGAGGCTCCGCCGTGCGACGTACGGCAAGACGTGCCACATCGCGCCGATGGCGATGGACCCTGCGAAACCCAGAATCGCGATGTGCGAATGGCCGATCGTCCAGTTGTTGAAGTGCGTCACGCGCTGGATCATCGGCAGCGACTGGAGCGAGCCCTGCACCGTCACCAGCAGGTACCAGATGATGCCGGCAGTGACCCATCGCCCCGCCGGGTCGGCCAGCAGCTTGCCCCCGTGCCCGCGCGTGGTCAGCCACACGTTGGCGATTACCGTGAAAACGGGAATCAGCATCGCCATCGAGTCGATGACCGAGATGGCCTTAAGCCACGTCGGGATCGGCGCCTGGAGCAGGTGGTGGCCGCCGATGTGCGAGTACAGCGTCACCAGCGTCCAGAAGCCGATCAGCGAGAGCGTGTGCGAGTAGAGCGGCGTCTTGGTCACGCGCGGCATGACGAAGAACGCCGCCCCCGTCGCCAGCGGCGTCAGCAGCAGCCCAGGCAGGTTGTGGCCGTAGAACCACAGGAACAGCGAGTCGATCAGTCCGGGCATGGCCCCCTCGGGCGGCCGCCACATCACGTTGCCGATCGGGTAGAACGACGCCGTCCACAGGAACGTGCCCATGAAGTACCACACCGAGATGTACAACTGCCGCTCACGGCGGATGGCGATCGTCATCGCCAGGTTGGCAGCCATGATGACGACGGAGGCGACGATGGCCACGTCTGCCCACCAGAGCAGTTCGCAGTATTCGCGGCCTTGGCTGTGACCCAGCGAGAAGGTGATCGGTCCGCTGATCAGGGCGCCGTTCCACAGCAACGCGCTGAGGTGTCCCAGCGGCTCGGACCACAACCGCGTGCGCAGCACGGCCGGCATGTAATACAGCCCGGCGCCGATGAGCGTGGTGGTGGCGAAGCCGAACAGAACCGAGTTGACGTGGATCGCCCGCGTGCGCCCGAAAACCAGCGCCGGGATGTTGTTGAACGCCTCCGGCCAGACCAGGTGGATGGCCGAGGTCATCCCGTACAGCGTGCCCAGCACGAACCACGCGGCCCCGGCGACCAGGAACACCAGTGCGGCGCTGGAAGGTTTTCGGATAAAGGCGATCATGGGCTCCTCAATGGTGGCAGTTCATGCAGTCGGTAGTGGCCTTGTTGTCGCGGTGGCACTGGATGCAGAAGCCCATCTTCAAGTCCCAGGGCATGTACAGGCGGTCCATGCTCTTGACGTCGCCGTGGCAGCGCCCGCAGTCGACGCCGCGCTGCAGATGAACCTGGTGATTGAACTTCACGAACTCGGGCAGGTTGGTCACGCGCTTCCATGGCATGGCGGTGTTGTTGGCGTACTGCTGGCGTATGCAGCGGATCTGCGGGTGCGTTATGATCACATGTTCGTGGCAGAGCATGCACGTCTCCAGCGGCGGGATGTCCGCGTGGGCGGTGTCCTGGGCGCCGCCGTGGCAGACGAAGCAACTGATCTGTTTGTTGCCGGCGTGCACGTGATGGCTGAATGAAATCTGCTGCTCCGGACCGGCCGCAGGCAGGAACAGGCCCAGGTACAGCCCGATGAACATCAGCGAGGCGACCACCACCGACGCCAGCGTCAGGCTGATCAGCGCCAGGCGGCGGTTGCGATCCGGGATTTGTTCCGGCAGGGCGTTCATGAGTCGTCCGCCCCTTGCCCGATGTGCGGCGGCACCAAGGCGCTGAAGATCTCGATCCCAAGGGCCAACGTGGCTGCCATCGCCGCCAGCGGGCCCAGTTCCGCCATGCCGATCGTCAGTTGCAGATGCGACGGTTGCGCGGGCGCCGCGGCCGTCCACTGCACCGTCGGGATCACCAGCCAGCAGCGTTCGATCCACATCCCCGCCAGCACCAGCAGGGCGATCAGCCCCAGGTATCCGCGCGTGCGCTTGGACCAGATCGTCAGCAGCAGCACCAGGGGCCCCAGGTAGGGCAGGGCGAAGATGCCGGCGCTGACGTACCGCCAGGGATCGTAATTCATTCGCGGCACGAGGAAGCGCGTTTCGTGCGGCAGATTCTCATACCACTGTACCAGCAGGTGGGCGTACGCCAGGTAGGTCGTCAGGATCGCGAAGGCGACCATTAGTTTGGCCAGATCGTGGATGCGGTCGGTCGTGCCGCCCGGCGCCCGCAGCGCCAGCAGCGTCCAGAGGGTCACGGCCATGTACATCCCTGAGATGAAGAAGAACCCGCCAAAGAGCGTGCTGTACCACTGGGGGTCCAGCGCCATCACCAGGTCGAAGCCCAGCAGCGACATGACGAGGCAATACGTCACGATGAGCCATCCGCCGACGATGCGTCCATCGCCGCCGGTGCGACGGCGGACGTACCACGCCGCCAGCGTCCACAGAAGGATCAGCGCCCCCAGGTCGCGCGCGAAGATGAAATGGCGATTGAGCCAGACGCCCTGCGAGAGTTCCTTGCCGGCCCAGGGCAGCCACGTGCCGCTGCCGATCCACAGCAGGCCCAGCGCGATCAGCGAGGGCAGGGCGAAGGCGATCCCCGACAGGCACGCGCGCTCGAGACGCCCGATCCACCGCCCGTGCGATAGCAACACCACCGGCGACCAGACGACCATCCCGGCCGCCATCGGCGTGAAGAAGATGAAGCTGATGAGCAGCCCGCGCCACGCCCGGGCGGCGCCGCCGGCGAAGCTGATCAGCCAGACGACCGTCCCGGCGGCAAACAGCGCCAGCCACGCTGCCTGACGCAGCGTGTGACGCTCGATGGGCCGCCTTGGCGCTTCGCTAGAGGACATGCAGTTCCTCCGGGTTCGTGGCCGCCAGGTCGCTGCGCGCCTGCTCGATCTGGTCGCTCGAACAGGCGATGAAGAGGCCGAACTTGTCTCGGCTGAACCGCCGGTCGTACGCGTGTGGCAAAGGCCGCGCCGGCCGGAGGCGCGCGTGGACCATGATGCCGATCAGGTTGAAGATCGACCCCAGCAGGATCGTGCCCTCGAAGGCGACGACGCAGTAGGGAATGATCGACATCACCGGCGGTTTGCCGCCGGCGACGAGATGATTGACAGCCGCCGAGCCCATCGCCAGGGCGAAGCCGCCCGTAGCGCCCAGGATCGCCCCGGTGAGCGTCCAGAACCGCACCGGCCCGTGGGGCAGCCCCATCGCCTGCGACAGCTCGCCCAGCTTCAGCGGCGAGAAGACCTCCAGCGCCTTGAGCGAGGAGTTCTGCCGCACGTGCCGCAAGGCCTCGAGGAGTTTGTCCGGGCGCGAGAAGACGGCCATGACGCCTTCCTTGCTGTCGGCGACCCGCCCGCCGGGGTCCCGTGGCAGCGGCACGCGGGGGGCCTGCTTGACATAATGCCCGACGCCTTCCTTGAGTTCGGCGATCGGCAGCACCGGCAGCAGCCGCGTAAAGCTGACGTAGAAGAACAGGAACCACGTAAAGGCGCCAACCGTGATGACGATCTCGACCCAGGTCATCGCGTACCAGCCCCAGTTGTGCGGCAGAAAATCGTGCGCCGTGGCGGCGGTGACGATCTCATAGCGCTCGAGCCACATGCCCAGGTTCACCAGCAGCGAGGCGATGAACAGCCACGTCAGGTTCCGCCGCGCCTTGCGGAACACGAACGTCAGCGGCACCAGAAAGTCCAGCACCATCATCCCGAAGTAGATCGGCCAGCGCGAGCCCGTCGCCTGCCACCACGCCCACTGCTGCTCGAAAAGGTCCCCGCTGTACCAGGCGATGAACGGTTCGATGACGTAGGCGTAGCCGACGATCGCCCCGGTGACGAGCATCGTCTTGGCGACGGCCTCGAAATGATCCACCTTTACGATCCGATCGAGCTTGAGCACCCGCCAGGTGGGGATCATCAGCGTCAGGACCATCGCCAGGCCCGAGTGAATGGCCCCGGCGACGAAGTACGGCGGGAAGATCGTCTCGTGCCAGCCGGGCAGAATGCCCATGGCGAAATCCCACGACACCACCGAGTGCACCGAGATCACCAGCGGCGTGGCCAGGGCGGCGAAGTACAGGTACCCTCTGCCGTAGTGATTCCACTGGCTGGCGGCCCCGCACCAGCCCGACGCCAGCAGGCGATACAGGCGGGTCCGCCAGTGGGCGGGTCCGCGCTGGGCCAGCGAGCGGTCGCGTGCCGAGGCCAGGTCGGGGATGAGCCCCACGTAGAAGAAGATGAGGCTGACGGTGAAATACGTGCTGACGGCGCAGACGTCGAGCACCAGCGGGCTGAGGAAGTCCGGCCAGATCTGTCGCTGCGAGGGGTAGGGCAGGATGTAGTAGAACGCCCAGAATCGCCCCAGGTGAATCATCGGGAACAGTCCGGCCGTCATGACGGCGAAGATGGTCATGGCTTCGCTGGAGCGGCTGACGGCGTCGCGCCATTTCGATCGCACCAGGTGCAGGATCGCCGAGATGAACGTCCCGCTGTGGGCGATTCCGATCCAGAACACGAAGTTGCCGATGTAGCAACCCCATCCGACGGGGTGGCTGATGCCGGCAACGCCCATGCCGACCTGGATCTGGTATTGCCAGGTGACGAAGAAGACGCCGATACCGGTGGCCAGCAGCGCCAGGAACGCGAAGTACGGAGCCCGCGGCCTTTTCAGCGCAGCGAGCACGTCGTCGTTGATCTGCCCGTACGTCGCGTTGACCGGTTCGTACTCGGGCATGTCAGGCGGGCCCCTTCTGGCTGACGCGCCGCAGGTACGTCACGGCGGGCTTGGTGTTGAGCTCCTCAAGCACGTGGTAGCGTCGCGGGTCGCGCCGCGTCAGGCGCGAGACCTGCGAGTTGGGATCGAGCAGGTCGCCGAAGGTGTACACGCCGGCCGGGCAGGTCTGCAGGCAGGCGGGCTTGATCTCGCCGTCGGCGATGGCGCGCCCTTCGCGCGCCGCCTGAAGCTCGACCTTCTTGATGCGCTGGATACAGAAGGTGCATTTTTCCATGACCCCGCGGCAGCGCACGGTGACGTCGGGGTTGAGCTGGAGGTCCAGCGGATACGGCCATTTCGGGTCGAACCACTCGAACCGCCGCACCTTGTACGGGCAGTTGTTCGAGCAGTACCGCGTCCCGACGCAGCGGTTGTAGATCTGCGCATTGAGCCCTTCCTCGTTGTGCACGGCCGCGTAGACCGGGCAGACCGGCTCGCAGGGGGCGCAATCGCAGTGCTGGCAGAGCATCGGCAGCCATCCCAGCCGGTGGCGGTCGTGGTCGTCGCGGTAGGGAACGACCTTGAGCCAGGCCATCTCGCGGCCCTTGGCCACGCGGGCTTTGCCGTAGACCGGGACGTTATTCTCGGCATAGCAGGCCACGCCGCAGGCGCCGCAGCCAATGCAGCGGTGCAGGTCGACGACCATCGCCCAGCGGTGCTTGGGGTACTCGTGCGGCGGGTAGAGGTCGCGCTTGGGGTCGTAGCCTTCCGGCAGCGGCAGGATCAGATCGTCGCCCTCGCCCGGCCGCATCGCCGCCACTTTCGACAGCTCGACCCACTGCAGGATCTCGCGCCCGTACTGGTCCTGCGTCGGCGAGGTGTAGGTCGGCTCCTCGCTGCGGCCGGTGGGGCTGATCGATACGCTGCCGAATGGATGTGCGGGCGATGGCAGTAGAAGGTCAAACCCATTGGCACCGTAGCCATTGGCATTGGCGCCCATGGCGGTATGACCTTGGCCCAGCGCCAGCGCGACCGTCTCGGGATGGATATCCTCTGTCAGCCGCACCGGAGCAACAGCGATGGTGCTTCCCGCCCATAGCTTGACCTCGTCGTTGTTCTCAATGTCCAGGCGCTTGGCCATCTCCGGGTGCATGTCGATCCAACTGCCCCAGGTCGCGTAGCTGATCGGGTCGGGCGACTCCTGAATCCACCCGCGATTTGCTGTGCGGCCGTCGAAGTAGAGGATCGACGGATATAACCACAATTTCACGTGTTCGCCTCGGATAACGGGCGGTCGAGCAAGAGGTTCCAGGCGCACTCTTGTCAAATCGACGCTGACCTCGCGCTGAGCCGGTGCGAGAGTGAAGCCTTGCACCAGCGGGTCCGCGCCCTGCGTCGCCGGGGCGGTGGCGGGCTGGTCGTGAACGTCCAGCTTCTTGCCGGCCTGGTGGGCGATCTCCATCAGGACATCGCCGGCCGAGCGCGTGTCGAAGAGCCGGCCCATGGTCGGCTGGATCGCGCCGGTGATGCCGGAGTATGGCTCGTAGTCGCCCCAGGTCTCCAGCGGGTAGTCTACCGGCAGCACCCAATGGGCCAGGGCGGCGGTCTCATCCTTCAGCGTCCCAAGATAAACGACTGTCCCTGCCTCGCTGATCGCCCCGGCCGCTCCGGGCAGGCTGTAGGCGGGGTTGGTGTTGTGGACGATCAGCACATCCTTGGCCGTCAGTCCCTGGAGCGCTTTGAGCAACTCGCTGGGGCGCACGCAGTCGCTCAGGGCGTGGCGGCGCGTGGTCTCGACGGTCTGGTTCATCCGTCCGGCCGCGACATTGAGCAGCATCGCCGCCAGCGCCGCGTCGGCGGCCGCCGGGCTCTCGGTTGCCGCCGGCCCGCCCAGGGCCACACTGCCCTGCGCGCCGGCGAATCGCCGCGCCAGAGCGGCAATCTGTTCGCGGGGCACGCCCGGCGCCTCACGCGGCCGCTGATTCGCCATCGCTCGCAGTTGATCAAGGCTTCCCTTGGCCAGCCCGGCCGAGAGCATCTCGTGCAGCATCGCCCAGGCGACGGCGCCCTCGCCGCCGGGGGGCACGAGGATGACGGTATCGGCATTGGCGGCCGTCATCGATTGCCGTGGACCCACGTAGACGAACGAGCCCATCTTGCCGTCGCGGTAGGCCCGCATCTGGGCAAAGTCGTGCGCGAACTCCACCGGCGAGATCCACGTCTCGAGGAAGTCCACGGCAAAGCTGATGATGATCTCGCACTTGTCCAGGCGGAATCGCGGAATGCCGCGCAGCCCCAGCGCCGCGCAGGCCGACGCCAGCGGGTGATAGTGCACGGCCTCATAGAACATCGCCTGGCCGCCGAAGGCGGCAGCGAATGCGTTCAGGGTTTCCGCCAGGCTGCCCGTCTGCAGATCCGACACGAGCAGCAGTTTGCCCCCGCCGCGTAAACCTCTGGCGATATCCGCCAGAGCGTCCGTCCACTGCGGCCGCTCCGTGCCGCCGCGCTGCGCGACGTGCTGCATTCGGTCGGGATCGTAGTGGCCTTGCAGGGACGACTGCCCGCGTGCGCAAAGGCCGCCGCGGTTGACGGGGTGGTCGGGGTTGCCCTCGGCCTTGTTGATTCGCCCGTCGCGATGCCAGACGTGCATCCCGCATCCGGCGGGGCACTCGCGGCAGGTGGTGGCGTAGACGGCGACCTCGCCGGGGCGGACGTGAGGGATCGGCCGGGGCGTCGACAGCAGGCTGTCGATGGACTTGACGCCCCAGGCGGCCGCTCCGCCGGCGGCGGCGCCACCGGTCATGTGAAGGAACATTCGGCGCGAAAAATGGTCCATCTTTGCGGTCCCTAAGCATGCAACTTGGCCATATCGATAGTCTTAGGACTCACGATGCGGGGAATTATATTCAGCCGGTTGAGTGGCGTCGCCTGAGTGTGAATTACTTCTTCATTTCGGGCCGGTACGGTATCCGGGCCAAGTATTCATCAACGCCTGCAAAACGGCATTGATAAATGCCAGGTGCCTCCGCCGCGACCTCCCCCCTGTAACCGAGGGGATGCTCGGACAGGCGTAAATCTGCTGGAAATCTGTCCTTGTCAGCCTTAAAGTAATGGATTCTCAAAAGGACGGCGCCTGCCGCGCCTGAAGGAGGTCTTTCTGCCATGACGGATGCACCCTTGACGCCGCAAACGGGCAATCGCTGGTTGATCGCCATCATGGGCACGCTGCTGCAACTGTGCCTGGGCACCGTCTATGCCTGGAGTTACTTCCAGGATCCTCTGTCGAAAACTTACGGCTGGACCAACACTCAGGTCATGGTCGCCTTCAGCCTGGCGATCTGCTTTCTCGGCCTGGCAGCCGCCTGGGGAGGGATCAACCTGGCCAAGTACGGCCCGCGCAAGCTCGCGATGATCGGCGGAACGCTGTTCGGGTTGGGATACCTATTGGGCGCGGCAGGGCTGTACTGGCATAACCTGTGGGTGCTCTGGATCGGCTACGGCGTCATCGGCGGCATCGGTCTGGGTCTGGGGTATGTCACGCCGGTCGCCACGGCTGCCAAGTGGTTCCCGGATAAGAAGGGGCTCGTCACCGGCATGGTGATCATGGGCTTTGGGTTTGGCGCGTTGTTGATGAGCAAGGTGCTTGCGCCGGTGCTGCTTGCATTCACCAAGAGTGCCGACAGCCCTGCCGGACGCTATGATCTGCTCTTTGCGATGCTGGGGGCCATGTTCCTGATCGTGACGCCGATCGTGGCGGCATTCCTGAAGAATCCCCCTGCCGGATATGTGCCGGCCGGTTATTCGCCGTCGGTAACGGCGTCGGCGGCCAACTCGCTTTCGGACGTCAAGCACCGGTCCCTGTGGTGCATCTTCTCCGGACGGTTCACCGCGATGTGGGTGGTGTTCTTCTGCAACATTGCCGCGGGAATCTCGATCATCAGCCTGCAGTCTCCGATGATCCAGGACCTGTATCGCAAGACGATGGGCGCGGCCCTGGCCGGGATGACCGAGGCGGAGGCCGTCAAGTTTCTGGCAGGATACGGCGCCACGCTGGTGGCGATCAGTTCTCTCTTCAATGGCGCCGGGCGATTCTTCTGGGGCGGCCTGTCCGACCGCATCGGCCGCGTGCAGGCCTTCCGCATTATGCTCGTCACGCAGATCGCGGCGTTTGCCGCCTTGATGTTCGTGGGCAACCCGTGGGTTTTCGGCGCGCTGATCTGCTACATCCTGCTGTGCTACGGCGGGGGGTTCGGCACGATGCCCTCGTTTGTGACCGATGTGTTCGGCCCCAAGATGATGGCCGTTGTGTATGGCGTGATCCTGACCGCGTGGTCTGCTGCGGGAGTTGTAGGGCCACAACTCTTCGCCAAGATCAAAGACGGGATCGCAAGCTTCACGGCCCTGGGCGCCACAGATCAATGGTACTCGGGAGCGATCCTGTGGATGGAGCAGATGCGCGCCAGCGCCGGATGTGACGCCAAGGCCTGGTACTCCTTTGTCGTGGCTGCGGCATTCCTGCTGCTGGGCCTGATCTGCTCGCTGCTGTTCCTGAGCAACACGCCCTTCCGCTGCGGCCGCGCCCAACATGCTCCCAACTGCAATGCGCCGTGCCTGGCGGCCGAAACGTCGTCGCAAGGCTAGCGATGGTTTTTTTGCATCTCAACTGGCCCAGCCGGTCAAAACCCGGATACGGGTCCGCTGCGCCTCTATAATTCAATAGTCTAAGACACAGACGACTTCCGTTCTAACGGGCTAGGGAGGCAGCCATGCTCGAATCGGTGGAGAAATTGATGGCGGCGGGGCTGGGGATGCTGTCCATGACGCGCGAGAAGGCCGAGGAACTCTTCGACGACCTCGTCCGCCGTGGCGAGGCGGCCAAAACCAGTCGCGAAGGCTTTGTCAGATCCGTCGTCGATGCAGCCGACGACGCCCGCAGGGACTTGGCTATGATGGTGCATCGCCAGGTCGAACAGGCGGTCGAGCGGCTCGAATTGGCCAGCCGCAAGGACCTGGCCCGCATCGAACGCAAGCTCGACCAACTGACCTTGGCGCAACCGAGGCCCTCCCGCCCGACAAAAAGGCCCGCCGCCCCGGGCCGCCGAAAGACCGCCGTCGCGCGATGAAAACCTATGGCCCTGTTCTCCTTCAGCCTGACCCGCACGGTCGAGCACCTGCGGCTGTACCGCCACATCCTGGCGGTGCTGGCCAAATATGGATTGGGAGAGATTTCAAGCGCCGGAGGCCGCCTGCGCCGCCGCGCGCCGACGGCCAATCATCTCTCGCGCCCCCAGCGGGCGCGGATGGCGCTGGAAGAACTGGGACCGACCTTCATCAAGCTGGGGCAACTGCTCAGCGGCCGTCCGGACCTGATCCCCGTTGACTACGCCATCGAGTTCGAGCGTCTGCAGGACCAGGTGGCGGCTGTGGACTTCCAGACCATCCGCGCCGAGATCGAGCGCGAGCTGGGCAAGCCGCTGAGCGATTACTTCCGCCAGTTCGACCCCTCGCCCATCGCCGCCGGGAGCATCGCCCAGGTGCACCGGGCGGTGACGGTGGAGGGGGACGTGGTGGCCGTCAAGGTGCGCCGCCCGGGCGTGGCGACGGCCCTGCGCAGCGAGTGCGAGGTGCTCGACAGGATCGCCCTGATGCTCCGCGCCCGCTGGGGCCGCAGCGCCGGGGCCGACCCGGTCCTGATCGTGCGCGAGTTCACCCGCGCCGTCATGCGAGAGGTCGACCTCAACAGCGAGCGGATGAACATCGACCGCTTTGCCCGCCTGTTCAAGGACGACCCGACCGTGCACATCCTGCGCACCTACCCCGCCTATTGCACGCGGGCCGTGCTGACGATGGAGTACATCGACGGGATCAAGCCCACCGACGTGGCCGCCCTGCGCCAGGCGGGGCTGGACGGGCGGCTCATCGCCCGGCGCGGGGTGAACTTCGTGCTGCGACAGATCTTCGATTTCAGCTTTTTCCACAGCGACCCGCACGCGGGCAACTTCTTTATCCTGCCTGACAACGTGCTGGCGCCGCTGGACTTTGGCCAGGTCGCGCACCTGGGCGACCAGGAGCGCGTGCTGTTCGGCCAGTTCGTGCAGTCGATTCTGGACAACGACCCCAGCGGCCTCATTCATGACTTCGAGCGTTTCGAGATGCTCGGCGAGGGCACCGACGTGCGCGAGCTGGCCCGTGACGCGGGGGAAATGCTGGGCATGTACCACGCCCTGCCGGTCAAGGAAATCCCCTTCGGCGAGATGATGATGCAGACGTTCGACCTCTTCCGTCGCCACCGTCTGCGTCCGCCGGCCGAGTTCACGCTCATGCTCAAGGCGGTGATGGCCATCGAGTCGATGGCCACCACGCTCGACAGCGAGTTCGGCCTCGAGGAGCACCTGCGCCCGTACGCGCGGCGGGTCTCGCTCGAGCAGGTCAGCGGCGCCGCCCTGTGGCGCCGTACCCGCCGCGCCGCCCTCGACGCGATGAATATGGCCGCCGATCTGCCCAGCGACCTGGCGGCCATCGTGCGGCACCTCAAGCGCGGCCGCCTGCAGCTTCACGTGCAGCACGAGCACCTGGAGCAACTCGTCCGCACGCTGCACACCAGCTCCGACCGCATCAGCTTCGCCCTGATCATCTCGGGCCTGCTGGTGGGCTCGAGCCTGCTGGTGACGCAGCGCGAGGGCATGGTCCTGGGGATCATCCGCCTGCAGTCGCTGGGCGTGCTGGGATACCTCACCGCCGCGGTGATAGGGTTGTGGTTGGTGATATCGATTATCCGCAAAAAAGAGTGACCGCCGGGAGAAAAGAAGAAACCGACGACGAGGACGAGGACGACGACGAGGACGAGAATATCGTTCATCTCTCGTCAGCGGGGGGCTCGCCCCGCGCGTTCAGGGAAACGCGTCGAGCAAATCGAAGATCCGCCGTGGCGGGCTCGACCGATAACGCGCTGCGACACAATCTGGCGGCGTATTGTTCATCCTCGTCCTCGTCGTCGTCCTCGTCGTCGGTTGTTTCCCCCTCTCCAGACCTACCGGTAATACGGACTCATCGCCTGCTTGAGAATCTCGCTATCCTCGCGGCGGGGATCCCACAGGATCTGTCCCAGCAGCGCAGCGCTGGATTGAATCCTGGCCTCGAAGACGCCGTCCTCGATCAGCGCAGTGGCTGTGACTTTCGGCGGTTTGCATGCGAGGATCTCGCGGTAGAACTTCGCGGCCAGCGGATAGTTCCGCAGCCAGGCCGAATTGGCGTGGTCCCACCAGCGCTGACGGCGCCGGAGCCGCGAGGCCACGAACGCTTCGTCTCGCTCGCCCAGGATGAATGGGCCGTGATGCTCGAACTCGCAGTCCCATCGCAGGGCGGTCCAGCCCTTGGGCACCAGGGCAAACTCGGTGCCGGGGCGGAACGTCGCCAGCTTGCGGCTGTACTCGATGGTGCCCGCCGGCGTTCGGGGGAAGCCCGGTTCGTCGACGGCGTCTGGATTCACCTCGGCGCCGTAGGTGTAGGGCAGGGCGCCGGCGTCTTCCCACACGATCGTCACGCGAGAGTCCAGGTCCGCCAGGTCGGCGAAGCGATCCTGGATGCTCGTGGCGTGCAGGCCGAACTGGATGTACAGATCGCCTTGGTCGGCCAGCAACTCGCGAGCGGTTTCGTTGACGAGCATGCAGGCGGCCTTGGCGGTCGTGACACCGTCCCTGGCCGTGGTCGTATGCTCGGTGCTGGTCTGGAAGTAGATGCCGTCGGCCTTGAGGTGCGCGTAGTTGCGGCGATAGTTTTCGACGACGCCGCGACGGACGCCGTCGCGGTCGGCCTGGCTGAAGATGTCGAATTTCTCCAGCCCCCAGCCCCAGTGGAAGCCCAGCACGATCTTGACGCCGCGGCTGTGGGCGTAATCGATGATCTGCGGGCAGTTCAGCGGCGGCTGATCGTTCCACAACGTCAGCATGTTCATCCGCAGCCGCGCCATGTTGTCGATGAACCGTTTGTAGTCGTAGATCACGTACCCCCACGTCCAGATGCCGCGGTTGTCGACGGCCGGAGCGGTGGCGTATTTCACCTCGCCCAGGCGGTCCAGGGCGGCCTGCTGCAGTTCGGGCTTCTCCTCGACGACGCCCAGGCCCAGCACGCGGCCGCAAAAATCCACCGCCCCGTGCAGCACGCCAGCCTTGTCGGCCCCGGCGATGACGGCCGTGATCGCCTCGCCCGTCTTGAACACCGTGATGGAGTACGCCCCTGCGCCTTGAGGCTTGTCAACGTACCCGCGCGCAATGCATTCCGCCACGCCCGCATGGCCGGCGGCCGTGCCGATCAGGATGCGATGCACGTCCGCGTCAGGCCGCTCCGTCCCCGCCGCCCGCACGGCGACGACATACGGCAGATACCGCTGCAACACCCGCTGGACCTCATCGACGGCGAACTGCTGCACGCCCTCATAGCGCGAGTAAACAATCTCCCACCGCCGCCCCGGATATCGCAGCGCGTACTCTTCCATGGCATTCTCCTATGGGACGAACCTCAGGTTCGGTTGCCCGTGAAGGGCAATATACTGCGAGTCTTGTCATGTGGCGACTTTTTGAATAGTTTCTTGGTAAGCTCTTCGACCTTGCGACCGCCGCAGGAACCAGATGAAACGCAAGCAGTCCCACATCGCGATGCACGCACTGGCTATGGTCTGCTGCGGCTGTCTCATGGCCGGTTGCGGCCGTCCTGACAAACCTGCCGGCGGAACTCGCCCGGCAAACGTGCCGCCGGCTGGCGGTGCTCGGAAAGCGGCAGCCTCGCAGGCGCCGAGCGTGCCTTCGCCGCCGGTGGTCGCTGCGGCGCGGTCCCAGGTGGGCAGGACGACGATCTACGATCCCGCCTACGTGCGTTTGGCCTACCCGCTGGGCGATGTGCCTATTGATCGGGGCGTTTGCACGGACGTTGTGACTCGGGCCCTGCGCGACGGTCTGGGGATGGACTTGCAGGCGCGGGTGCATGAGGACATGAAAGCCTCCTTCGCCAGTTACCCCAATACGTGGGGGCTGTCCAGGCCGGACCCCAATATCGATCATCGTCGCGTTCCCAACGTGCAGCGGTATTTCCAGAGGAAAGGATGGGCGCTCCCCGTGACGTCGGCTGCGGGGGATTATCTTCCCGGCGATATCGTCACCTGCACGGTTCCTCCCAACCGCCCTCACATCATGATCGTCAGCGACAGGAAAAATTCGCGCAACATTGCTTTGGTCATTCACAATATCGGTAGCGGCGCCAGGGAAGAGGATGGGCTGTTCGAGTTTCCGCTCACGGGGCACTACCGCGTTCCAGCACACTACACCAAGAACTAGACCGCACTGTCCTGCAACGTCTTGACGAAGGCGGTGATTTTTTCGGCGTGCAGGTCCTTGCGGATGTCTTTGTCGATCAGGCTCAGCGTCGCGATGGGGGGCTGGCCGCAGAGGGCGGACATGTGCTCGAAGGAGCGTTTGTCGCCGCTGCCGCCCATCGTGGCCAGGAAGGCGACCTTCTTGCACTCGCGGCCGTGCTCGGTCAGCCATGTCCGCACGGGGCTGGCCATCGTGAAGGCCCAGACCGGCGTGGCGATGACGACCAGGTCATACTCGTCGGTCTTGTGCTGGAAGGGGCCGATCGGCGTAAGGCGTTTGGTCGCGGCGTCGCGCCCGGCGAGGATCCATCCCGAGGCCCCACTGTGATTGACGCTGTCGGCGATCTCCTCGATGTCGGCCGACAGGGCCTGCTGGATATCCTGTGCGGCCTTGCGGGTCAGGCCCGTTCGCGAGTAATAGACGATGAGGGTCTTCATGTTCTGCCTGCCTTTGTCTTCGTTGGCGGCCTTGGGGCTCTGGAATCGTAGCCCTCCCGCAGCGGGCGGTCCAACGGAATCTTGCGGCCGCCGCGGCAGGGGGGTGGGTTAAACTGGCGGTTTGACGATTTTGGGGCGGCACAGGAAGGATCGGCAGTGAGCAAGGCGTCGCGCAGACTCATCATTATTATCGTGGCATTTGGCGCGGCGGCGCTCGTCGCGGCAGGGGCTCTTGTGCTTGTGGCCAGTACCCATCGTCGCGGGCCGTTGGACGCTTCCGACCCGTCGCAGCGGCAGGACGAGCCGGCTTTGGCCGATCTGACCGACTACAGCCCCGGACCGATGACGCAGCCGGCCAGCGCCTCCACGCGCCGCGCCAACCCCGCCCGGCCGGCGCCGGAGCAGTTGGCGTTCCAGGACCTGGAGATGGGGCTGTTCATTCACTTCGGACTCGACACCTACACCGACCAGACCAGCGGCGACGGCAAGAAGTCGCCCGACCTGTTCAATCCGACCGAACTGAACTGCGACCAGTGGATGCAGACCGCCGCGGCGATGGGGGCCCGCTATGTCGTCTACACCGCCCGCCACGAGGGCGGGTTCTGCACGTGGCCTACGGCCAGCCACGATTACAGCGTCAAGGCAAGCTCGTGGCGCAGCGGGCGGGGCGACGTCGTCCGCGAGTTCACCGACGCCTGCCGCCGCAGCGGCATGAAGGTCGGCCTCTATCACACCCCTTCGCACGACGCCTACAGCCGCCGCGTGTTCAAAGACGACCCGGCCGCCTACCAGCGCGTGCAGGAGCAGCAGATCATCGAGCTGCTGAGCAACTACGGGCCCATCGACTACCTCTGGTTCGACCACCACCGCGGCAGCGACCTGTACCGCAAGATCGACGCCCTCGTGCGGCGTCTGCAGCCGCAGTGCCTGATCTTCGGCGTCGACACGTGGATTCAAAACGGCCACCTCGGCGTGGCGCCCGAGACGCTGTGGAACGCCGTCGACACGGTTGACGGCACGGCTTTTGAACGCCCGACGAGCGACGCCGGGACACCCTGGGGGCGCTACTACCGCGTGTGGGAGACCAACACCGAGTTCAGCGGGCACTGGTTCTGGAACGGCCCGGCCGTGGCGCCCGTCGAGGCGATGATCAAGAAGTATTACTTCTCCGTCGGGCGCGGGGCGAACTTCCTGCCCAACTTCGCCCCCGACCCGCGCGGGCTGATGACCGACGAGGTCATGAAGCGCGCCAAGCAGTTCGGCGACGACATCCGCCGGCGGTTCGCCACGCCGGTCTTTGTCGCGTGCCCACGGGGGCGCTTCTCCACGTTTACGCAGATGCTCGATCCGCCCGCGACATTCGATCACATGGTCCTGACGGAAGATCTGCATCGCGGGCAGAACATCAGCGAGTTGCTCGCCGAATATCTCGACGGCCAGACGTGGAAAGAACTCGCCCGGGTTTCGACCGTCGGCCACAAGCGCATCGTCTTTTTCAAACCCGTAACAGCCGGTGGCATTCGATTGAGTTGCCCGGCCGCCCTGACGGATCGGTGGGCTCTGGAGCGTGTGGCGTTGTATCTGGCCGGGCCCGGACCCAAGCCGGTCACTGCCGCCGACGAGCAATGGCGGCGCCGCAGCGGCTCGTCGCGCCCGGCGGGTCCATGACCGCTCAGCGGTCGGGTGCGGGGGTTCCTTCGACCGCCGGATTGTCCGTGGTGTCGGGTTCGACGGTCTGATGGCGGTATTCCGCCGTATCTCGCGCCGCCTGGTCGGCCTCATAGCTTGAAGGCGAATAGGTGCTGCCGGATTCGCCGCCGGTGGTGGAGCAACCGGCCGTCAATCCCGCCGTGGCCACAACCGCAGCGAAAAGCCCGATCATCAAGCACATCATCAATGTTCGCATAGGGATTCCCCCGTAAGGACGCCGGCCATCCTTATCCTATGAGGCCAAAAGCCCCGCGCAATCGAGGTCAACGCTGCATTTGAAGTACGGTTTTCCCCGGCGCCGCGTGCAGTGCCGCGTCGGTTCTTCTTTCGCCTACCTGGCGGAGACTTCCAGGCCTTCCCCATCGAAGATCACATTGATGCTCGATCGGAAGTTCTTGCCGTCGCGCACGAAGGCCAGGTACTGCTCGAGGCGCGGGGCGGCGTTGACACTGTTGTGCGCCAGCACGATTGAGCCGCTGCCCAGGCGGTCGTAGCACGCTCGCAGGATTTCCAGGTAGATCCCCTTGCCGCGGGCCTTGTCGCCGTCGGCGTCGAGGTACAGCAGGCCGATGGGCTGGTCGAATGCCGCGGCGACATCCACCGCGTCGGCCGCGATCACCCGCGCCGTGCCGGTCGGGTCGATCTTGCGCACGTTGCGTTCGGCGCGGGCGGCCTCGTCGGGTTTGATCTCCACGCCGATCAGCGAGCGGGCCTGGTAGCACGCCCCGGGCCCGACGCCCGCGCCGGCGTTGGAGATGAACGTGTTGCCGCAGAACACGCCGGCCGCGATCATGTTCTGGGGCTGGATGATCGCGTTGATGGCGTACAGCAGGCGCTGCATGCGGGGCGTAATGGCGGTCCAGGGGATCTCGAAGCTCTCGGCCACGCCGCGTCGGTGGGCGAGGAACTTCTCGTGATCATATTGCGCGTGCGGGAGGATGTGCGCTTCGCACAGGGCCTCGAGGGCGGCGGCGACGACGGCGATCTCCTTTTCCGCCGGCTCGACCGCACGGTGCGGCTCGTGGTAGATCATCTTGTACGTGTTCCAGTCGTCGCTGCGAAACTCACCGGCCATGAACGCACTCCTGAAAGAAGAAGCATTGTAACAAAACAAAAACGCGGCAGGGATTACCCGCCGCGCTTTCGTTGATGCGTTCGATGTCAGCTACTTAGTGCTGGCGGTCTTGAGGACGACGGCCGCACGCGGGTCGATCACGCGGAACGTGAACGACTCGGTGATGAACAACTCGACGTTCTTGCTGTCGTGCTGGCTGTAGCCGATGGCGTAGTCGGCGCCGACGGTCAGCTCGAAATCGCCGCCTCGCTTGGAGACGACCAGCCCGCCCTTGAGCACGCGCGACATCACGATCTCGCCCTGGAGGATCTGCTTGACCGTCTCGTACGGCGGGATGGGGGCCTTGCTTGCCGCGGCCAGCAGGGCGAAGTATTCATCCTGCCCCAGCACCAGGGTGTAGGGTCCGCCGACGTCGGCGGTGATGAGCGTCTTGACGGCCTGGCCTACCGCCGAGGCCATGGCGGCCGGTTCGCCCAGGGCGATGGCGTCGTGGGCGGCGGTTTTGACGATGCCCTTGATCGCGCCGGCGTCGAAGCCGGTGAAGACGGCGGTGTCTTCAAAGCGGGCGGCCTTTTCAACGGCG
>JAJFVE010000079.1 GCA_021371965.1 Planctomycetaceae bacterium | reverse complement strand
AAAGACAAAGAAACAAGAAGACAAGGAGCTGTGAAGATGGCAGACAATCTGAGCGACGATCTGCGGGACAATAGTTATGTGGCTCCTTCGGTCATTCACGGGACCTTGAGCTTCAAGATTGTGGGCTGTGCGCAGCGGGTTCATTCAAAGCTGGGACCGGGATTTCCCGAAGGGGTGTACCAGAAAGCTCTTTGCGTTGAACTGGCCAAGAAAGGGATTCCGTTTGTCTGTGAGAAATTGGCAGAGGTTCATTATGATGGCGTCCTTTGCGGCGAGTTCAGGATGGACCTCGTGGTTGACGACAAGATCGTGTTGGAACTCAAAGCCCTCGATGCGATTCACCCAACCCACACTGCCCAAGCCCTATCGTATCTAAAGGCGACGGGACTGAAGCTGGCCATCATCCTGAACTTCGGGCAAGAGCGACTCAAGAGCGAAAGAGTCGTGCGATGATAAAAGAATCTTGTTTTCTTCGTCCCCATTCGTGACATTCGTGACATTCGTGGACGTAACTCCCCGTTTTGGAGAAAGCAAATGAGCACTCTTGAGAAGTTGAACGTCGCCGTCGTGGGGTCTTGTGGACGCGGGGCCAGCTTTAAGGCCGCTTGCGATGCTACCGGCATCGTGCGCATTCATGCCATCTGCGACACCAACGCCCAGGCGCTCGACGAAAGCGCCAAGTGGTTTGGGGCGGCCGAAAAGTACACCGATTACGACACCATGCTCGACAAGAGCGAGCTCGACGCGGTCATCATTGGCACGCCGATGCAGTTTCACATTCCCCAGGCTCTGGCGGCCGTCAAGAAGGGCCTGCACGCGATCTCGGAAGTGCCCGCCGGCGTGAACATCGACGAATGCCGCCAGCTCGTCCAGGCCGTCAAGGCCAAGGGCGTCATCTACATGATGGCCGAGAATTACACGTACATGCAACCCAACGTGATCGTGCGCGAACTGGTGGCGCGAGGACTGTTCGGCACGCCGTACTACGGCGAGGGCGAGTACATCCACGAGCTCAAGGGGCTCAACGAGATCACCAAGTGGCGCCGCAAGTGGCAGACGGGCGTCAACGGCGTGACGTACGGGACGCACAGCCTGGGCCCGATCCTGCAATGGATGCCCGGCGACCGCGTCGTGCGGGTCTGCTGCGCCGGGTCGGGGCACCACTACCGCGACCCGCGCGGCGACCTGTACGAGAACGAGGAATCGTGTGTCATGCTCTGCAAGATGCGCAGCGGCGGCCTGGTGAAGATCCGCGTTGACATGCTCAGCGATCGCCCGCACTCGATGACCAACTACCAGCTCCAAGGCACCGACGGCTGTTACGAGTCGGCCCGCTCCTGGGGCTGCGGCGAGATCAACCGCATCTGGCTGCGATCGCGCTGCAAGGAAGGCGAGTGGATGGACCTGGCCAAGCTGCAGGACGAGTTCCTGCCAGAGTTCTGGAAGGTCGGGATGGAAGCGGCGACCAAGGCCGGCCACGGCGGCGGCGATTACTTCGAGATCCTCGACTTCGTCGATGCCGTCACCGGAAAGCGCCCCACGCCCATCGGCATCCACGAGTCGATGGACATGACGCTGCCGGGCCTGTTCAGCCAGCTCTCGATCGAGCAAGGCGGCGCCTGGCTCGACGTGCCCGACTCGCGCGACTGGTGAAGCATTTCCAATTTCCAATTGGGAATTTCCAATTTAGCAGCAGCCCGCCGCCCAAGCGGAAGGCTCGTGCTTTTCAAATTGGAAATTGAAAATTGGAAATTGGAAATCCCACTGTAGAATAGCAGCACCTCTTGGCCCGCGTGGCCCTGGAAAGCGAATATTTGATGCCTGTGAACGTGTTGTGTATCGGCGACGTCGTCGGCCGCCCGGGGCGGATGGTGCTGGCCGACCAGCTTGGGGCATTTATCAAAGAGCGGTCGGTCGACTTGGTGGTCTGCAACGCCGAGAACGCCGCCGGCGGCAGCGGGCTGACGCCGCAGATTTTTGAGAAGCTCCAGCGTTACGGCGTCGACGCGGTCACGATGGGCGACCACGTCTACCGCCGCAAGGAAATCATCCCCCTGCTGGAAAAATCCGACCGCATCGTGCGCCCGGCGAACCTGTCGGTGCAGGCGGCCGGCAGGCGGTGGACGGTCGTGCCGATCAAGTCCGGCCAATACCGCGCGGGCGTCGCCTGCGTGCTGGGGCAGATGTACATGGGGGCCAATGACTCGCCCTGGGCGGCTGTGGACCGCTGCATGGACGAGATGGGCTCCGAGATCCGCATCCGCGTCGTGGACTTCCACGCCGAGGCATCGAGCGAAAAGATCGCCATGGGCTGGCACCTGGACGGGCGGGCCAGCATCGTTTTCGGCACGCACACGCATATTCCGACGGCCGACGCGCGGGTGCTGCCCGGCGGCACGGCGTTCATCTCCGACGTGGGCATGACCGGCCCGTACGAGGGCGTGCTGGGCCGGCGAAAGGACCGGGTGCTCTCGTCGCTGCGGACGAACATGCCGGCCCCGTACGACGTGACGGCCGGCGACCCGCGCATGTGCGGCGTGCTGGCGTCGATCGACCCGATGACCGGCAAAGCCCTCAGCGTCGAGCGCATCGAGGTACAGGGCAAGACGAGCGAAGGCGGGGCCTATGACGAAGACGACGCAAACCCCTCCCAGCGCCGCCACGGCCGATAGGGCAAAAATCGTAAGCATTTCCCCAAGACAAGAAGATCATTTCGGACATAAGGCTCGACTTTTATCCATCCATCCGCTCCTCTTCCCCCGTTCGCGTGGTTCGCGGCCATTCTTAATTCCCCCGTTGACTGCGGCGCGGCGGGGGGGCATAATCTGTCAATGGGACTCCATACTTCGCAATTCAGGGCCAAACCATGAAGACCAAGCTCATTGGCGATGCCATTACATTCGACGACGTGCTGCTGGTGCCGCGGCGCAGCAGCGTGGTGCTCGACCAGCTCGATACCTCGACGCGCCTGACGCGCAACATCCGGCTGAACATCCCACTGGTGTCGGCCCCGATGGACACCGTTACCGAAGCCGCCCTGGCCATCGCGTTGGCGCAGGAGGGCGGCATCGGGATCATCCATCGCAACCTCTCGATACCCGACCAGGCCCGCGAGGTCGAAAAGGTCAAACGCAGCGAGCACGGGATCATCGTCGACCCGGTCACGCTCGGTCCCGAGGCCTCGACGGCCACGGCGCGAAAGCTGATGGCCGAGCACAACATCGGCAGCTTTCCCATCGTCGACGCCAACGGCAAGGTCGTGGGCATCCTCACGCGGCGCGACCTGACGTTCCAGAACGAAGAGTGCCTCATCGGGCAGGTCATGACGCCCAACCCCATCACCGCTCCGCCCGAGACCACCCTCGACGAGGCCGAGAAGATCCTCAACCGCCACAAGGTCGAGAAGCTCCCGCTGGTGACGCCCGAGGGCAAGCTGGCCGGCATGATCACGATGCGGGACATCGAGAAGCTGCGGCTGTTTCCCAAGAGCTGCAAAGACTCGCGCGGGCGATTCCGCGTGGGGGCGGCCGTCGGCGTGCTGGACTTCGACCGCGCCGAGCAGCTCATCAAACGCGACGTGGACGTGATCGTGGTCGACACTTCGCACGGACATAAGGATGTCGTGCTCGAGACCGTGCGGCAGATCAAGGCCGCCCACAAGATCGACGTGATCGCCGGCAACATCGCCACGGCCGAGGCGGCCGAGGACATGATCGCAGCCGGGGCCGACGGGTTGCGGATCGGGATCGGCCCCGGGGCCATCTGCACCACGCGCGTGATTACGGGCGTGGGCGTGCCGCAGATCACGGCCGTCAACGATTGTGCCCGCGTGGGCGACGCCAGCGGCGTTCCGGTGATCGCCGACGGCGGTATTCGCCACAGCGGCGACATTACCAAGGCGATAGCGGCAGGGGCGTCGAGCGTGATGATGGGCAGCATGTTCGCGGGGATGGACGAGAGCCCCGGACAGACGATCATCTACAAGGGGCGGCGGTGCAAGGTGTATCGCGGGATGGGCTCGATGGACGCGATGCTGGCCGGCAGCGCCGACCGCTACGGGCAAGACTCGCGCACGGCCCCCAACCGCCTGGTGCCCGAGGGCGTGGTGGGTCGCGTGCCGTACCGCGGTCGCCTGGCAGACTTCGTGTTCCAGATGATCGGCGGGCTCAAGAGCGGGATGGACCACTGCGGCACGCCGAACATTGAACAGCTTCGGACGGAGGCGAGGTTCATCCGCATCTCCGGCGCCAGCCTCGCCGAGAACCATCCCCACGACATCACCATCACCCAGGAAGCGCCGAACTACTCCAACTGGAAGACTGAAGAAGAGTAGGGCCCGCCCGCGACAGAGTGGGAAAATTAGCCGCTGAGGTCGCTGAGGACGCTGAGGTCGGGAGAGAAGGAACGGGAAACAACCTGCCGCAGAGATCACAAAGGGCACAAAGAAGAGATTGTTACAGAGTCTTTTGTTCTTCTTCTTCGTTTTCTTTGTGTCCTTTGTGGCAAAGTTGTTTCCGTAGTGGCTGGGGTCGCTGGGCCCTAAGGCGAGAAGCGGCGAAATATTCCCGTACTCTGGCGTTGCTTGACCCTCTGGATATAATGAGGCGACTCTAAGGCGGAGACTTGCGATGATCAGACATGCGTGGATTTTGATGGCGGCGGCAGTGGCCGTCGGGTGCGGGCAGGCGCCGCTGGAAGTGGGGCAGACCCGCCAGCTCGGCCCGGTCTCGTACGAAGAAGCCTTCGACGCGGCCAAGGCCGTCATGAACGAATACTATAAGGTCGACACGGCGGACCCCATGAGCGGCACGATCACCTCGACGAGCAAGTACCTGGACCTGCCCAGCGACCGTCTGGTCTCTCGCGCGGTGGGGGCGCCGGGCTCGCCGGCGCGGCAGGTGGCGCGGCTGATCATCACGCACAGCGGCGACCTCGTCGAGGCCCGCGCGATCGTGGCGGAACAGCGCCAGCAAGGCGAGATCTTTCGCCTGCACTCCGCCGAGCGCGAGAACTACAGCGGCTCGCCCGACACCCGCGGGCCGGGCCAACTGTATGGCGCCCCCTCGCCCCAGCAGCAGGAAGTCTGGGAGACCTCAGGCTACGACAGCGATACCGAGAACCGCATGCTCCAGAGCCTCGTCGACAAGCTCCAGCGCAAGGCCCCGACCACGCGTTACACCAAATAGGGCAGTAATCAGCAGCCCGTAGCCAGTAGCCGGTACTGTACGGGTTTCTTGCTGGCTACCGGCTACTGGCTACCGGTTACCATGAACGTCAAGATCGCCGTCGTGCAGATGCCCATCATCCCGGGCGAGCCGGACATCAATCGCAGCAAGGCTCTCGACCTGACCGCCCAGGCGCTGGCCGGCGGCGCGGATATCGTCCTGCTGCCCGAAGGCATGCTCATGGGCTACACGCCGCGCATGCGCGAACTTGCCGAACCGGTCAACGGGCCCACCACTCAAGCTTTCCAGAAGTTACTCGCCGGTTCAAAGGCGATGGTGCTCTACGGCCTGACTGAACGGGCGAATTATGATTTTTACCTGTCCGCTACGCTCGTGGGGGCCGGCGGCGTGATGGCCAACTACCGCAAGACGCACCTGTGGTGGGCCACGCCGGGCCTGCGCGAGGAGGCGGCCCATTTCAAACCCGGTCACCATCTGACGACCTTCGACGTCAAAGGCTTCAAGGCCGGCGTGATGATCTGTTACGACGGCGACTTTCCCGAGATGACGCGGACCTACGCCAACATGGGCTGCTCGATGGTCTTCTGGATGAACAACCGCGGCACGCGGGCCCACAACGAAGTGGCGCCGCTGTCGCTGGCCAACTCGATGATCATCGCCGCCTCATGCCCCTGCGGCAAAGACGAAGCCGCTCGCGACTGCCCCGGCGCCTGCAATATCACCGGCCCCTATGGCAATCTGCTGGCCGAGATCTGGAACGACGAAGGCGTGATCTATGCCGACGTGGACGGCCAGGCCGCGCTCGACCATCGCAAGATCAACCCTTGGTTCCGAGGCCGCCGGCCGGAACTGTACTGTTAGTTGTGAGTTGTGAGAAGAAGCAGTTGTGAGTTGTGAGTGGTGAGTGGTGAGAAGAAGCAAGATCACTCGGCTTAGGCACTCACCCTCACCACTCACCACTCTCAATGAGCGATGTACACGTCGAGGACCTTGAAGGCCCCGGTTCGGGTGTCGGCGAACTTGAGCAGCTTGTCGGGTTTGGTCAGTTCGAGCATCTCGCGCATCTGAGGGCGCATGCCCAGGATGACGACGCTGCCGTCGATGGCGCGGGCCTTGTTGGCCAGCACCAGCAGCACGCCGATCATGCTCGACGAGAGAAACTGTACGACGCTGAAGTCCAGCACGATGCGCCGGCACTTTTCCTCGTCGACGAGTTTGAACAGGTCGGTCCCCATCGTCTGGGCTGCCAGCGTGTCCAGGATAGACGTCTCGATAAATTTCACGACCGTCATATCCTGATACTTCGTTACTCGCAATGGGTTGGTGGCTGTATGCATAATTCCCTTCATAGCTTCCCGTGCAGCGGCGGCATAACCCTGCAATGCATCCCTACCGCGGAACAATTACTGCGGTGCTACCCTTGTGCGAACCCCGTAACTAATGGGCGGGCGCCCCTCCCCTGAAGCTCAAGCATGTTGAGGGCAATAATAGAACCCTGCTGGAGAGAATATCTACCGCAGCAAAGGAAAAAAATCACTTGAGAGGGATTACTGTAGCCGCTGAGGTCGGCAAAGAAGGAGCGGGAAACAACCTGCCACAAAGATCATAAAGGCCATAAAGAGGAAATTGTTGCAGAGGCTTTTGTTTTTGCACTTCGTGGTCTTTGTGCCCTTTGTGGCAATGTTTCTCGGTAGCTGCTGAGGACGGCGAGGAAAAAATCTCCTTGTCTTCCTGCGACCTCAGCGACCTCAGCGGCTAAATCAGGTCAGTCCTGAAGTCGCTTGAGGGCCTCGTGGCCGTCGGCGGCGAAAGACAAGATGCGGTCGAGGTTGGCGATCTGGAAAACTTTCATCAGGTGCGGCTTGAGCCCGCAGAGCACGACGCGGCCCTTGGTCGCCTGTGCCTTCTTGTGCACCGTCAGAAAGACGCCGATCATGCTGGAGGAAAGGTTCTGGAGATTGCGCAGGTCGAGGATCACCTTCGGGGCCGTCAGGTCGGCCAGGGCCGCGTCGATCTGGCGGCCGATGGTGTCGATCTCCACCGCGTCGAGCAGCGAGGCGGACTTCAACGCTACCACCGTGACCCCGGAGGCCTGCGAGACGCTGATCTTGCTGCTGTCGTCCATTGGTCGAAATCCTCGGCTGCAAAGAAGCTTGGCTGAAGGCGCGGATTGTATCATTGCGCGCCGTCAAGTGCGCGTCAAAACTGCCTGAAGTAGCGGGCGGAGTCGGGCGCCGGCGGGCGGGCCCGCCAATACGTTGTCGCCTGCCGGTCGAAGCGGCGCTGCATCGGGTCTCGCCTTAGAAGGCGCATCAGCAGCCCCACCGGCGTGAGCACCAGGAAGTACACCGCCGCCAGGACGACCGTCGAAACCACTGCGCCGATAGGATACGCCGCCAGCGTCAGCGCCAGGTAGGCTGCCCGCATGATCGGCGCGTAGAGCCATCCGGCTGCCGGCACGATGACGGCTGCGGCGGCCAGAGCGCCCGCGGCGGCGGGGCTGTGCCATCGCCACATCGCCAGAGCCGCCCAGATGCTCACGAACGCCAGCCACGCCAGACCGAACTGGTTCAGCTGTCTTCGCGTCGGCCTAAGATTCAATCGAATCAGCATAGATCATCCATCCGCCTCCGCCAAGGCTACGGCGGACAAGTCCATCCATCCATGGCCGGTCTTGCCGGGGGCCTGCCGAGCCAGTCCCCATATTCACTAGTCCAGGCTGAACTTCGCCAGGTATTCGTCAATTTTGTGCTCGGTTGCCTGGGGTTGGTCCTTCTTCAGCAGCAGGCAGTTCTCGATCACCAGGGCGTCCATGTTTGTGGCCATGAAGCAGCGGTACGCGTCCGCCGGGGTGCAGACGATCGGCTCGCCGCGCACGTTGAAGCTGGTGTTGATGAGGACAGGGCATCCGGTGGCTGCCTCGAAGGCCTTGAGCAATCGGTGGAAACGCCCGTGGCGCTCGTCGACGGTCTGCACGCGGGCGGAATAGTCTACGTGCGTGACGGCCGGGATCTCCGAGCGGGCGGTCTTGAGCTTGTCCAGGCCGGCTGCGCCGTCATCGGCGTCGTCGAGCCGCTTGCCCGCGGCCACCGGGGCCACCAGCAGCATGTAGGCGCTGTCTTGTCGCGGGCGCATCTGGAAGTATTCGCTGACCTTCTCCCGCAGCACGGCGGGGGCAAAGGGGCGGAACGACTCGCGGAACTTGATCTTGAGGTTGATGGTGGACTGCATGTGGCGGCTTCTGGCGTCGCCGAGGATGCTGCGGCTGCCCAGCGCGCGGGGGCCGAACTCCATGCGGCCCTGCATCCAGCCCACGACATTGCCCGAGGCGATCAGCGCGGCGGTGCGGCGGCAGAGCTCGTTCTCGTCGTCGATGAGTTCATACGTCGCTTTCTGTTCGTCAAGGACCGCGCGCACGGCGGGCGTTTCAAATCTCGGGCCCAGAAGCGCGCCGCTCTGGCTGTCGCCGCCTTGGGGCGAGCGCGGCTTGTCGAGCAGTTGGTGCCAGATGAACATCGCCGTGCCCAGTGCGCCGCCGGCGTCTCCCGCGGCAGGCTGGATCCAGATGTTCTCGAAAGGCCCTTCGCGCAGGATGCGGCCGTTGCCCACGCAGTTGAGCGCCACGCCGCCGGCCAGGCACAGGTTGCGATGGCCGGTCAGCTCGTGAGCGTGGCGCACGATGGCCAGCATGATTTCCTCCGTCACCACCTGGACGGAAGCGGCCAGGTCCATCTCGCGCTGCGTCAGCGGGCTCTCCGGCCGCCGGGGTGGGCCGCCGAACAGCCGGGCGAACTTGCGGCCGGTCATCGTCAGGCCCTGGCAATAGTTGAAATACGACATGTCCATCCGGAACGAGCCGTCGGGCTTGATGTCCAGCAGCTTGTCGCGGATGAGGGCGGCGTACAGCGGACGGCCGTACGGCGCCAGGCCCATCAGCTTGTACTCGCCGCTGTTGACCTTGAAGCCGCAAAAATACGTGAACGCCGAGTACAGCAGCCCCAGCGAATGCGGAAAGTGCAGTTCGTGCGAGAGATTCACGCGGTTGCCGACACCGCTGCCGATACTGGCGGTGGCCCACTCGCCCACGCCGTCGAGGGTGACGACGGCGGCCTCTTCAAAGGGCGAGGGGAAAAACGCGCTGGCCGCGTGCGACTCGTGGTGCTCGACGAAAACGCATCGTTTCTTGTACGAACCGCCCAAGCCGCGGCGGATCTCGCGCGGCAGGTGGAGCTTCTGTCCCAGCCAGAGCGGGATGGCTTTGAGAAATGAGCGGAACCCGCCTGGAGCGTACGACAGGTACGTCTCGAGGATACGCTCGAACTTCAGGAACGGCTTGTCGTAAAAGCCGACCAGGTCCAACTGCTCGGCCGCCAGGTGCGCCTCGGCCAGGCAGTACTCGATGGCCCGGGCGGGAAACTCGCTATCGTGCTTCTTGCGCGTGAAGCGCTCTTCCTGCGCCGCGGCGACGATATGTCCATCGACCACCAGTGCGGCCGCGGAGTCGTGATAGAAAGCCGAGATTCCCAGAATCGCCGTCATGGGGGATATTCTAACAGATTTAGTAATCAGTGATCAGTAATCGGCAATCAGAGTTGTCTCGCCTGTTCCGACTGCGGCAGGGCGGTTATAATGCATCCATGGCCGGAGACAGTACAAAGACAAGCGCCTGTCCGCGCGATACCGATCCTGAAATCTATCGACGATGGATAGAGGGGCTGCGGCGAATGAGCGGGCGACAACGCCTTGCTCTGGCGATGAATCTGACTGACGAGGTCAGGGCGTTGTCGCGGCGGGCGATTGCCCGTGCGCATCCTGACTGGAGCGAGGCGCAGCGGCAAATCGAATTTGTCAGAATCCATTATGGCAAGGCCATGGCACAGGGCTTGCGACAGATGCTGCTGGGGGCGGAACCTTGAATCTATCTGAAACCGAAAAGGCTTTGGCGCCTCTGGCTGAGGCCCTTGATGAGTTCGGGATTCCTTATTATGTCGGCGGCTCCATAGCCAGTTCCTTTTGCGGTGTAGCCAGGTCTACCGTCGACGTCGATGTCATAGCCGATCTACAAATTGATGACATTGGCCCGTTTGCACGAAGATTGGCGGGGGAGTACTACCTGGTCGAAGATACTATCCGCAGAGCCGTCCGGCAGAGAGAGTCGTTCAACCTGATTCACCTTAAGACGATGATGAAGGTGGATGTCTTTGTCGCCGGCAGGAGCATTCACGACCGTCGCGCGTTGGCTCGCAAGCGAGTCGACACTTTTGAAGGATCATCAAAAGAGTATAATTTTGCCTCGCCCGAAGACGTGATTCTGGCGAAGCTCGACTGGTTCCGCAAAGGTGGGCAGGCCTCACTGCAACAGTGGAAAGACGTACTGGGCGTTCTGCAGGTGCAGAATGACGCCCTTGATCTTCTCTATCTAAGTGCTGAAGCAAGAACCCTTGGGATTTCCGATCTGCTCGAAAGAGCCTGCGCAGAAGCCAGCGAATAGGTGGAATTGCGTGCAATGATTTGCCTGTTCCTTCCGGCCGGGCCTGAGCGTAGAATATCGTTCATGGCGAAGGATGAGGTCAAATCCGATCACGTTGCGCCCATCATTGAACGCTGTCTGTCGATGGATACCCTGGCGGCTGAAGTCTATATTCAGCTTGCCAGCGCCACGCCGGCGGCCAAGCTGCAGGATTTCTGGAAGAAGATGGCCGAGGAAGAGCGTTCGCACATCGAGCACTGGCGACGGATCCTCGTCTGGGCCAAGCGAGGAGCCATTCCGGACGTTTTCGACAACCCTGCCGAGATCGACGCCGAACTTGCCGCCGGCGAGAGCAAGGTGCGCGAGTTGCTGGCCTCCAGCGGCAGCATCTCCGACGTGCAGAAGGCCTTTCTGATCGCTTACCGCCTGGAGTTCTACCTGCTGCATCCGGCCTTCAGCAAGCTCTTCCGCGTGGCCGACGTGTTCGCCGAAGGCTCGAATATCGAGGAGCAATACGACCTGCACGTGCGCGAGTTCGTCGACATGATCAATCTGTACGGCGCCACCTCGCCGGAGCTGGACCTCATCGGCAACGTCCTGCAGCGCCTCTGGCAGTCCAACCGCGAACTCACCACCCGCCATGCCGAAGACTTCCTCACCGGCGTGCTCAGCCGCCGCGGCCTCTACAGCATGATGACGCCCTTTTCGTTCCTGGCCCAGCGCGCCGGACACGAAATCGGAATCATGATGGTCGACGTCGACGGCTTCAAGCGCATCAACGATCTGCACGGGCATTTCGCCGGCGACCGCGTCCTGGAGGCCCTGGCCGAGATCGTCAAGACGCGCATCCGCCGCAGCGACCTGGTGGGCCGCTACGGCGGCGACGAGTTCCTGGTGTTCCTCAGCCGCGTCAGTTTCGACCAGCTCCGCGCCGTGGCCAACGAAATCTGCCGGCGCTGCGCCGCGGCGGATCGCGGCCCCGGCTTCACCGTCAGCATCGGGGCCGCCCACGCCCTCATCGGCATCAACGTCGAGAAAGACCTCGACCAGCTCATCGACCTGGCCGACCGCCGTCTCTTCCAGGCCAAGGCCGCCGGACGAAACACCGTGGTTGTTGAATGACGCGCGCCTGGTTGCGGGGAAACAGTCGCGGCGGAGGCGCAGCGCTGTTCTTCCCCCGCCCCCTGCAAAGGGATCGCGCTGAATAAGATTTACACCGGCCGCGGCGCCGACGTGGCATATAGTAAAGGCGAGAGAACTACTATCGAAGAGGGGGACCGACGATGAATCGCTCCATGTTTGCCTGCGCGTTGGCACTGCTGGCCGCGGTGTCCGTTTTGTCCGGTTGCGACACGTGTTTCCCGTCGCAGTCCAGCTACAGCACCAGCCCGACCTTTGCGACCACGCAGCCGGCGGCGGTCCGTGTTTCGGGCCTGCCCTCGCCGACGACGCAGCCGTCGTGCGACCTGTCGGTGTCGCGTTTCCTGCCCTCAGGCGACCGCTCATGCGCGGTGATCGAGGTCCGCAAGACCGCCCCGCGAAGCATTGAGGCGTCCTCCACATTCACGTACCGCATCGAGGTGACCAACCTGACGCAGGCGCCGCTGCAGGACGTGGTCATCCAGGAAACGCTGCCCGATCAGTTCGATCTGTCCGGCGCCACGGCCGGGGCGACGCGCACCGGCAACACGGTGAAGTGGAATGTCGGGACGCTGGACGCCTCGGCCTCTCGAACCTTCGTCCTGCGGGGCATCTCGTCCAGCGGCGGCAACGTGATGAGTTGCACGCGCGTGGACTACGCCATGCCGGGGGTCTGTCTGGACATGCAGGTTTCGCCGCAGGAAGCTTTGGTGCCGGTGAATGCTCCGGCGACAGCCGCACCCGAGATACCGTCGGCCATCAGCTCCAAGTCCGTCGGCAACGAGCCCCGTATCGCTGGCAATGAACCGCGCCTGGCGGTGAATATTTCCGCTCCGCCGCGTGGCCATGTCGGGCAGAACGTCGTGTACGTGGTGCACGTTGCCAATCCGGGCGAAACGCCCGTTTCGGGCGTGACCGTCACCAGCCTGCTGCCCACCAACGCCAAGTTCATGGAAGCCAGCTCCGGCGGCCGGGTCTCCGACGGCCAGGTCACCTGGCGGCTGGACCAATTGGCTCCCGGCCAGACCCGAGAGATGACGGTGATCGTCAAGGCGTCCCAGTCCGGGCCGCTGCGCACGGCCGTCAGCGCCACCGGGCGCTACGCCGCCGCCGTGGGCGAGGCGGTGACGCTGGTAGGGCAAGAATCGCCCGCCACGGCCGCCCCGCGGCAGGAACATGAAGACAGCGACCGCTGAGGTATGCGCTGTCGAAGAGTGCACGGACAGGGGGGAATTGCTTTCGCAAGGGGAAATCGGATAATGGCCGGATAATGGCGGCTACCCTCCGTAAACAGATCCTGGTTGGTTATGGTATTGGCCTGGCGCTGATCGTGGTGTTGCTGGCGTGGGCCATCCTGAACCTGGTCAATCTCGGCCAGGCCAGCGACGCGATCCTGCGCGAGAACTATAGAAGCATCCAGGCCGCGGAGAATATGATCGACTCGATCGAGCGGCAAGACTCGGCGACGTTGCTGGTGATGCTCGACTATGACGCCGAGGGGCAGGCCCAGTTTCACGAAAACGAGGATCAGTTTCTGCAATGGATGGCCCGGGCCAAAGGCAATATCACCATTTCCGGCGAGGCCGATATCCTCGCTTCCGTTGAGTCGGGCTATTCGGCATACCTGGCCAACTTTTCCAAACTTCGCGAGTTGAGGAAGTCGGCTCCGCCCAAGGCCGGCCAATTCTATCACGAGTCCGTGCTGCCTTCGTTCACGCAGGTGCGGGACGCGGCGGTGCGGCTGCGTGATATCAACCAGCGCACCATGTTTGCCGCCAGCCGGCGCGCCTCGCAGGTGGCTGAAAGGGCGATCTGGTCGACGCTCGTCGTGGCCGCGGCGGCTATCGGATTGGGTTTAGGTTTCAGCCTGCTGCTGAGTAAACGGCTGGTTCGACCGATCCGGCAGATGATACGGGCCACCGAGGCGCTGGCTGAAGGCGACTACGACATCCGGGCGCTTGGCAGCGGCTCCGAGGAGTTGGCCCACCTGGCGGAAGACTTCAACGTTATGGCGGAGAAACTCGGCCGTTACCACCGCCTCAACGTCGAGCGAATCATGACCGAGAAACACAAGAGCGACGCTGTGCTGGCCAGCATCGAGGATGGCGTGATGCTCGTAGATTCACAGTTCTGCCTGACCAACATCAACCGCCAGGCGGGGATCATCCTGGGCGTCAAGCCGGAAGAGGCCTTAGACAGGCCATTCCTCGACGTGGTCAAGAACGAGCAGCTTCTCGACCTCGTTCGGCAGACGGCGCGATCCGGGCGCCCGCCGCAGGTTGAAGAAGGCCGCGATATTCTGACCCTTGGCGACGAAGAGGCGCCCAGGCACTACCTCGTCGGCATCACGCCGGTGGTTGGCGATGGCGGTGGGCTCTCGGGAGTGGTGCTGCTTCTGCGGGATGTGACGCGGATGAAGGAACTGGAGCGAATGAAGAGCGAGTTTGTGATGGCGGCCTCGCACGAACTCAAGACCCCACTGCAGAGTCTTGGCATGAGCATCGAATTGCTCAGGGAGGCTCCCGCCCGCCTCGACGCAAAGCAGCGGCAGTTGCTGGATGCGGCCGGGGAAGAAGTGGGGCGGCTCAGGAGCATGGTCAGCGACCTGCTGGACCTGTCGAGGATCGAGGCGGGCAAGGTGGAGATGGAATTCGACCGCGTCCCTCCCGCGCAGCTGGTCGACAAGGCCGTGGAAGTATTCAAAGAGCAGGCCTGGAACAAGCGCCTGGAGCTGATCGGGGATGTCCCGCCGGAGATTCCGCAAGTGCGGGCCGACGTCAGCAAGATCACCTGGGTGCTGACGAACCTGATCGGCAACGCACTGCGGTACGCCCGGACCCGCATCACCGTCTCGGCCAGGCACGGCGGGCATTGGGTGTACCTGGCGGTGGAAGATGACGGGGAAGGTATCCCACTGGAGTATCAGAGCCGCATCTTTGAAAAGTTTGCCCAGGTCGCCAGCGCCAAGACTGTCGGCGGGACAGGCCTTGGGCTGAGTATCTGCAAAGAGATTGTGCGCGCTCACAAGGGGACGATCTGGCTGGATTCAACTCCCGGCAAAGGAACCGTCTTTACATTCACCTTGCCCTTGGCCGGGCAAGAACAGGAGATTCGCCATGGACGCTAAACCCGTGCTGATTGTCGACGACGAAAAGAATATCCGCTTGACCCTTTCCCAGGCGCTGGAGACGCTGGACCTGAAGGTGGATTGCGCCATCAACGGTGAAGAAGCACTGACGGCGATCGAGAGCAAGAGCTACGGGTTGATCCTGTTAGACCTGAAGATGCCGGGAATGGACGGCATCGAGGTGTTACGGCGGATCCGCCAGAGCAGGCCCGACATCAAGGTCATTATCATTACCGCCCACGGCACCATCGAAAAGGCTGTGGAGGCCATGAAACTCGGGGCGGTGGACTTCATCCAGAAGCCCTTTGTCCCCAGGGAAATTCGCGATCTGGTGACGGCCGTCCTCGACCGCGATCGTATCGCCGCCGATGTCGCCCAGGGCTATGAGGACCATATCGAACTGGCCAAGAAGAACATTGGCCAGCGGGAGTTCGAGGCGGCGCAAGAGCACGTGCGGCAGGCGATCACCGCCGATGCGACGCGACCGGAAGCTTTTAACCTGCTCGGGGTGTTGCTGGAGATCAGCGGCAAGACGCTTGAATCGCAAAAGAACTACCGTGCCGCGCTGGCGCTGGACCCGACATACAGGCCGGCCGATGAGAACCTCAGCCGCACGACGGGGTTGACTCCCAGAGGAACGATCAGCATGGGATCCTCCAAAGGCTCATCCAGAGAGGAACGCTAGGCATGGGCAATGACTTGTTCATCATCATTATCGGCTGCGGGAGGCTGGGTTCGCACCTGGCCAACAACCTCAGCCGGGCCGGCCATGCCGTGGTGGTCGTTGACAGCGACGAAGAAGCCTTTGGCAATCTCTCGGCCGAATTCAGCGGCTTCCGCGTGCAGGGGGATGCGACGGAACTGGCCGTGCTGAAGCAGGCCAAGGCCGACAAGGCCGACGTGGTGATCGCCACGACGCGGGACGATAACGTCAACCTGATGGTGGTCCAGGTGGCTCGAAAAGTCTTTTCCGTTGCGCGGGTGCTGGCGCGGGTGTTCGATCCCTCCCGCAAGCCGATCTACCGCCAACTGGGCATCGAGTCGATCTGTCCGACGTCGATGGCCGGAGACTTGTTTCTGGAAACCATCGCGATTCCCGGCAGTCTGGGAGAGCAGGAATGAAAGTCTTAATTGCCGGCGGCGGAAAAGCAGTCTACTTCTTGTGCCGGACGTTCATGGCCAAGGGGCATCACGTCACGCTGGTCAACGCCGACAGCGACGAGTGCACCCAGATGGCCCGCCGCCTCAAGCTTACCGTCGTCTGCGGCGACGCCAGCGCCCCGGCGATTCTCGAAGAGGCCGGGGCGTACGGCGCCGACGCGGTGCTGGCCATCACGCCCCGTGACCAGGATAATCTGGCCATTTGCCAGCTGGCGGCGATGCAGCATCATGTGCCCCAGACGGTGGCGCTGGTGAACGACCCGGACAACGAAGCGGTCTTTGAGCAACTGGGCGTGAAAGCATTCTCCACCGCGCGGACCATCGCCAGCATCATCGAGCAGCACACGACGTTGGATGAAATCACCAACCTGATCCCCGCGGGGGAAGGCCGGGTCAACATCACCGAAGTCAGGCTGAAAACCGACGCCCCCGTGGTCGGCAAAACGCTGCGAGAGCTGTCCCTGCCCGGAGATGCCCTGATTGCGGTGGTCCTGCGCAATGCCGAGGCCATCGTTCCCCGCGGCGAGACGCAACTGCACGCCGGCGACCGGATCGTCCTGATTACTCTCCCGTCCAACCATGGGCCCGTGCTCAAGGCCGTCACCGGCGAGTCCGACTGAGAGGAAGCCTTGAGAGAAACCAGATATCTTCGACGGCGATATCAGACAATCCTCTCCTACCTGGGATTGATCCTGGTCCTTTGCGGACTGCTGATGCTCACGCCGCTGGCGGCGCTGATCGTCTGGCCGCAGGAGGGCTCGCAGGCGTGGAACTTCATCATGCCGGCGGTCCTTATGGGGGGCATGGGGCTTGCGGCGTGGCGATGGCCGCGCCACAGGAGCGAGGCGTTATCCGTCCAGGAAGGCGGCGTGATCGTCCTCCTGAGTTGGATCCTCGTGAGCTTATTCTCCGCCTGGCCGCTGATGGCGTCGGCGGGGCTGAACTTCACTCAAGCCGTGTTCGAGTCCGTCAGCGGCTGGACCACAACGGGGCTGTCGGTGATCGACGTCGCCGGCGCCAGCCACATGATTCTGCTATGGCGGAGCATCATGCAATTGGCCGGCGGGGCGGGATTGGCCATCATTGCCCTGTCGGCCCTTACCGGTCCGACCGGACCGGCGGTGTCTCTGGCCGAAGGGCGCGAGCAGCTTGTGCCGCACGTCCGGCAATCGGCCAAACTGGTGACCCTGATCTACAGCGGGTATGCGGCCATAGGCATTGTCGCGCTGCGCCTGGCGGGAATGAACTGGTTTGACGCGGTCAATCAGGCTTTCCCCGCGGTGTCTACCGGAGGGTTTTCCAACCATGTCGAGAGCATTGCGTACTGGGATTCGGCGGCTGTCGAAGCCGTGCTCATCGTGTTGATGGTCATGGGAAACCTTAACTTCATCACGGCCTGGCTGCTGCTGCGCGGGAAGTTCCGAGCCATCTGCCGCAACGGCGAAGTGCGCCTGATGGCGGTCTTGATCCCGGTCTCGGCGCTGCTGGTGTTCCTGTTCACGGCTCGGGGTCTGTACCCGGCATTGAGCAAGAGCATCCGCGTGGCGGTCTTTGAAACGATCTCGGCCCTGACGACCACGGGCTTCTCTACCGTCAGCTATGGCGACTGGAATTCGTTTGGTTGGGGAACACTCATCGTGTTGATGTTGGTCGGCGGGGGCGCGTGCTCCACGGCCGGCGGGATCAAGCAGTACCGCGTCTATCTGTTGTGGAAGGGCCTGATCTGGGAGATGCGCCGCGGACTGCTGCCCCGCAGGGCCGTCACGGAACAGCCGGTATGGGAGGCGGAACAGCAGGTGTTCCTCGCCGACGGGCGTTTCCGTCAACTCGGGGTTTTCGTCTTCCTCTATTTGCTTACGTATGTTATCGGGGCGGCGATTCTTGCCGCGCACGGATATGGGCTCAAGGAGTCGCTCTTCGAGTACGCCTCCGCCGTCGGCACCGTCGGGCTGTCGGTGGGCGTCACCTCGGCGGCCGCGCCCGCAGGCGTCCTCTGGGCCGAGACTGTCGGAATGCTCCTGGGGCGTTTGGAGTTCTTCGTCGTCTTCATCAGCGCGATCAAGCTGATTCGAGACGCCAGGGGGATGATCAGTGTTGAAGATTGAGGCTTTCGTGCTGACAAACGAGAACTTGACGATTGACACTGCCCCTGCCAACCAGTAGGACACTGACTTTATTGCGAGAGGAAAGACATGAAGGTTTTCGTTGTTAATTGCGGCAGTAGTTCGATCAAGTACCAGTTGTTCAGCATGGCCACCGAGTCGGTTCTGGCCAAGGGAATCGTCGAGCGGGTGGGGCAGGACGGCGCCAAGCTCACGCACGCCAAGGGAAATGGGGACCGCTGGCAGAAGGAAGTCAAGGCCCCCAACCACTCGGCCGCCCTGGCTTTGGTCGTCGAGACCCTGCTGGACAAGGAGACCGGGGTCCTGTCGAGCATCCGCGAGATCGAAGGCGTCGGACACCGCGTGGTGCACGGCGGCGAGGCTATTTCCGGCTCGGCTGTCATCGACCAGCGCGTCATCGACATCATCAAGGACAATGCCCGCCTGGCCCCGCTGCACAACCCGGCGAACCTGTCGGGCATCGAGAGCGCCATGGCCGTCATCCCCCACGTGCCACACGTGGCGGTTTTCGACACGGCGTTTCTGGCGACGTTGCCGCCGGTGGCGTACCGCTACGCCGTTCCGACCGAGTGGTACACAGAGCATCACGTGCGCCGATACGGCTTCCATGGGACCAGCCACCGCTTCGTCACGCAGCGCAGCGCCGAGATCCTGGGCAAGAGCCTCGACGCGGTCAACCTCATCACCGTGCACCTGGGCAACGGGTGCTCGATGACGGCGGTGGCCGCCGGCAAGGCGATCGATCACTCGATGGGCATGACGCCGCTGGAGGGGCTGGTGATGGGCACGCGCAGCGGCGACATCGACCCGGCCGTCGTGCTGTACATGCAGCGCGAGGGGGCGACGCCGGCCGAGATCGACAAGACGCTCAACAGCCGCTCGGGCCTGCTGGGGCTTTCGGGCAAGCTCAGCGACATGCGAGACCTGCTGGAACAGGTCGCCGCCGGCGACAAAAATGCGGAACTGGCCGTCCAGGTGTTCGTCTATCGTATCGTCAAGTACATCGGCGCCTACCACGCGATCCTGCCTGGACTCGATGCGGTGGTGCTGACCGGCGGCATCGGCGAAAACTCGCTGCCCATCAGGCGGCGGATCTGCCAGAGCCTGGCGCGGCTGGGCGTGGTGGCCGACGACCGGCGAAACGAGCAGACCCGCGGCGGCAAGGCCGGCGCCATCACCGCCGACGCCTCGCGCGTGCCGGTCTGGGTCGTGCCGACCAATGAGGAACTGATGATCGCGCGGGACACCGCATCGCTGGCGGGCAAATAGTGGCACAGCCTTTCCAGGCTGTGACGGCCACAGGCTGGAAAGCCTGTGCCACCCTAGAGCCCGGAGCCTGCGCCATGATGCAAATACAGATGGAAACGGGTTCGATTGGCCGATACAATAGCCGTCGAACGCCGGTTTATCGGACACGCCGGACCTTTCCTGGTGGTATCAGGAGTCTATCGTATGCGCACGGACCTTAAAATCGGAGTGGTGGTGGGGTTGCTGGTCGCCACCGTCGCTGTCATCTGGATCGCCGTACGGACGGAGCCCAAGGAAACCAAACCCGCGGCCGAAACGCCGCCGCCTCCGGCAACGCCCATTGTGACGCTTCGCGATAGCGCCGACGTGTTGCCGGTGCAGACGCCGCCGGCCCCCGCGACACCGCCCGAAACGCCGCCGGTGGCAACGACCGAACCGGTCGCGGCCACCCCGCCGCCTTCGGACCGCATTACCATTGACTCGCTGGTCGTGACGCCGCCTGCGCCGCCTGCGGCCGAGCATCCCGCCGTCACCCCGCCCGCGACGCCCCCTGTCGCGCCGGTGGAAGACATCTCCCGGCAGCCGCGAGTCACCCCGGACGTGCCGGAAGTTCTTCAGCCTGACGTTCGCGAACCGGCCCGCGCGGCGGTTGCCCCCGCCGTCGCCGACGCGTCCGCTGCCGGATCTACCGCCCCGCGCACGTATGTGGTGGCCTCCGGCGACAACGGTTTCTGGAGCGTGGCCAAGAAGATGTACGGCGACGGCAAGTATATGGACGTCATCGCCAAGGCCAATCCGCAGATCGATCCCGAGAGCCTGCGCCCGGGCCAGAAGCTGACCATCCCGCCGCTGCCGGCTCCGGTGAGCCCCGCAGGCGGCTTGGGCACGCCCGCCGCCGGCGCCAGTGAGGTGGCCGCGCTGCCCGGCGGGCAGCGCACCTACGTGGTCAAAGAAGGCGACGCCGGATTCTGGGGCGTCTCGGTAGCCGTCTATGGACACGGCAAGTACTACAAGACCATCGAGAAGGCCAATCCCGGCGTCAAGAGCGACTCGCTCTCGGTCGGCACGAAGTTGATCGTCCCCCCCAAACCTGAAGAGCAGCCCGCCATAGCCGCAGCCGCAGCGAGCGCCGCTGCTGGCGCCGCGGCACCGCTTCCGTCCAACTATCGCACCTATACCGTCGCCGACGGCGACGCGGGGTTCTGGGACGTAGCCGTCAAGATGTACAACGACGGGACGCTCTATCCCGCCATAGCCAAGGCCAATCCCGGCGTGCAGACGCGAAACATGAAGATCGGCCACAAACTCCGCGTTCCGCCCATCGACGAGGCCCGCAAAATGGTCGCCGGCGGCGCCGCCGAAGATCGTCCTGCCGTGCCCTCTGGCGGCGTGGCGCCGCTGCGCGACGAGCCCGCCCCAGTTCCGGTCACTCCCCCGCTGGATCGCCCCGTGCGTCCCGTGACGCCCGTCGAAAGCAGCGACGGCAGCCGTCCCGATTTCGGCGGATAATTTTAGCTTGCGGCTATCCCTCGACGACAGGCGGCGGTAAAATCTGCGTGTCTTATGGACGAGACGCCACGGTTTTGCGTTCCGCACAACGGGAGCGGCCACGCTGCTACTCTCGGCTTTTCTCATCGACGCGATGATTCCCACCGCCACAGTCCCGGGAGAACGCCCATGCCTTCTATCCACGCGCCACTGGCTGCAGGTTTGTGTCTTCTGGCCGCCCTGACGTGCGGCTGCTACAGCAAGAAGATGGTTACCCGCTCGGCCACCTCCGCTCCGGCCCCGCAGGTGTACCTGCCTGACACGATCTCTCGCCACGCCCGGCTGATCGAGGGAGCGCCGGTGCCGATGCGGGGCTACTGCGTGGTGGTCGGGCTGGGCAAGAACGGTTCGACGCAGGTGCCCGGCGCGCTGCAGAAGTACCTGGTTCAGTACCTGCTCAAGGAAGGGCGGCTCAGTTCGTACTTCCACGGCACGCAGGACGTCAGCCCCGCGCGGTTCCTGGCCGACCTGGACACCGCCGTGGTGCAGGTGACGGGCCTGATCCCTCCCGGAGCCCCGCGGGGCATGCGCATCGACGTCGAGGTCAAGGCCCTGGGGCAGACCGACACCAAGAGCCTCGAGGGCGGAACGCTCATGCCCGCCGAGATGCGCCTGGCCATCGGCGACCTTGAAAACGCCGGACAGGGCTCGACCGTGCAGGCGATGGCCGGCGGGCCGGTGTTCGTCAACCCCTTTCTCGATCACAACAAGACCAGCGACCTGATCAAGTTTCGCGAAGGCGTGATCATCGGCGGCGGCCAGGTCATCGAGGCCCGCCCGGTGCGATTGAGCCTGGTTTATCCGGACTTTGCCATGTGCCAGCTGATCCAGCGGCGCATCAACGAGCGGTTTGCCTACCCCAACCCGGTGGCCGCGGGCAAGGACTCCTCGATGCTCGAGTTGACGATTCCGCCGGACATGCAGGATGACTACCGGCACTTTGTCGACCTGGTGCTGCATCTGCCTCTGCGCACCGAGATCGGGACGTGGGAGCAGATCGCCCGCGAGATGCTCAAGGCTATCGACAAGCCCGGCTCGCGGTATGAAGACTACTCCCTGACCTGGGAGGCGATGGGCCGCCAGGTGATCTCGATCATTCGCCCGGCGTACCGGTCGCGCAACCCGATCACGGCGTACTATACCGCCCGGGCGGGTCTGCGGTTGGGCGACGCGATCGCCGCCGACGTGATCCTCTTCTATGCCCAGGACAAGCGGGCCGGTCTGCAGATGGAGGCCATCGGCGAACTGGGGCGCCATCGCAACGTCGCCCGCGCGGCGCTGGTGCTGCATCAACTGCTCGATGACGAGGACGACCTGGTGCGACAGGCAGCGTACGAAGCTCTCGACCGCCGCGGCGACCGCACGGTCATCACGCGCGTCAAGGTCTGCGACGATTTCGACATCGACCTGGTCGCCACGAAGGTGCGGCCGGCGATTTACGTCTCGCGCACGCTGCGCCAGCGCCTGGTGCTGTTCGGGGGCGACCTGCCGGTGCGCCTGCCGCTGTTCTACGACTCGCCCGACCACACCGTCACCATCAACGCCAAGCCCGACCAGAATGAGCTGAGCGTCTTCCGCAAACTCCCGCGATCGGGCGAATACAGCGACATTCTCAAGGTCAAACCCACCGTCAAAGAACTGGTCCTGGCCATGGGCAGCCCGCCCCAGCGCGATGCCGACGGCAACATGCGGGGCCTGTGGCTGACGTACAGCCAGATCGTCAGCGTGCTTTACCACCTGTGCAAGGGCAGCGATATCAACGCCCGGTTCAACCTCCAGACGCCTTCGGCCCTGTCCAAGAGCCTCTATCAGCACGCTCCGGGCGCCGGGCGGCCGGATACGCAAGGAACGCCATAAGCTGTAGCTTGACAAAGGACCGCCCCTAGATGTAGTATAGGCTCCTTGTCAGGTTTGGGGCTGGCGTGCGGCCGGTCTGACAACCGCTGCGAAGGATTTTTATCATGAAACTCAGCAAGCTGGTCCTGGCGGGCTTCAAGAGCTTCGCCGATCAAACGGAGTTCGACTTCGACGCGGGCATCAGTTGCGTCGTCGGGCCTAACGGCTGCGGCAAGAGCAACATCGTCGACGCCATCAAGTGGGTGCTGGGCGAGCAGTCGGCCAAGAGCCTGCGCGGCAGCGAGATGATGGACGTGATCTTCAATGGCTCCTCCTCGCGCAAGGCGTGCGGGTGCGCCGAAGTCACGCTGGTTTTCGACAATTCCACCGGCGTGCTGAAGAATCACCTCGAAGGCGGCCAGCCCCTGGGCGAGAGCGTCTCGGTGGGGCGGCGGCTGTTCCGCAGCGGCCAGAGCGACTATCTCATCAATGGCACGCCCTGCCGCCTCAAGGACATCCGCGAGCTGTTCATGGACACCGGCGTCGGGCATGACGCCTACGCCCTCATCGAGCAGGGGCGCGTCGAGTCGTTCCTGCAGGCCTCCCACGAGGACCGCCGGGCGATCTTCGACGAGGCGGCCGGCATCAGCAAGTACAAGGCCCGCAAGAAAGAGGCCCTGCGCAAACTCGAGCGCGTCGAGCAGAACCTCCTGCGCCTCGACGACGTCCTGGGCGAACTCGAGAAACGCCTGCGATCGGTGAAGTATCAGGCCGGCAAGGCCAACAGCTTCCAGGCCTACACGCAGCAGCTCAAGGAACTCAAGAGCCTGCACTTTTTGGCGCAGTACTGCGGCATGGTCCAGCAGCGCAGCGAACTGCAAACCCGCCTCAACGAAAGCTCCGACGCCCTGGCCCTGGTCGGCCGGCGCATCGAGCAACTCGATGCCGCAGGCAGCGGGACCGAGTTTGAACTGGCCGACCTCGACCGATCCCTGGCCGATCTGCAGGGGCGCATCGCGTCGATGGCCGCCCAGGTCGAGAGCAACCGCCAGCGCGCGGCGATGATGGCCGACAAGGCCCGCGAACTGCAGGACGAGATCGCCGCCGGCGCCTCGCGCGTGGAAACGCTCGAAGCCAAGGCCGAGTCCTGCCGCCAGGGGCAGCAGGACTGTGCCGTCCAGCTACAGGACGCCCAGGGCCAGTGCGACCGCCTCGCCCGCGACGTCGAAACGTCGCAGGAAGCCTTCCAGCAGGGCCAAAGCAGCGTCGCGGCGCTGACGGCCCAACTCGAGGACGAAAAGAGCGGCACCATCGACCTGCTGCGCCGAACGGCCCAGCTTCACAACGAAATCAACGCCTCGACCATCCGGCGCGAGAACCTCTCCAGTCGCCGCACCAGTCTGGCCGACCGCGCCCAGCGCGTCACGCGCGAGCTGGAAGACCTCATCGCCCAGCGAGCGGCCGCACAGGTCAAGCTCGATCAGGTGCAGGCCGTTCTCCAGGACGCCCAGACGCGCCTTGAAGAAACCCGCCGCTCGGCAGGGGAGCTTTCGACCGGCGAGGCGGCTCTGGCCGCTGAACTGTCAGCCGTGCGCGAGCAGCGCAGCTCAGCGGCGGGGCGCATCCAGGCCTTGCAGGAAATGCTCGACCGCCTCGATGGCGTCGACTCCGGCGCCAAGCGCGTGCTCGAAGCGCATGGCAGCGGGCGCCTGCCGGCTATCCGCGGCATCGTCGGCCAGTTCGTCCGCACCGACGTGCAGCACGCGCGGGTGATCGAGGCCGCCCTGGCCGGGGCCGACCAGCAACTGGTCGTCGACCGCTTCAGCGACATTGAGGCCGTGCACGGGCAACTGGCCGAGCTCGTCGGCGACAGCGCCAGCGTCGAGTTGCTGGCGCTGGACCGCCTGGGCCCGTGGTACAGCGACCTGCCCGCCCAGCCGTGCCCGCAGGTGGTCGCGCGGGCCATCGACCTGGTGCAGTTTGACGCCTGGCTGGCCCCGGCCATGTGGCGGATCCTCGGGCGAACGCTCGTGACGGCCACGCTGGCCGATGCGGCCGCCGCCGCGGCAATGCTGCCGAGCGGGCTGCGGTTTGTGACGCTGGCGGGCGAGGTGCTCGAGGCCGACGGTCTGGTGCGCATCGGCGCCACGCGCGGCGGCGGCATGATCTCGCGCAGCAGCGAACTGAGCGAACTGCAGACGCAGGTGCAGACGCTGGGGCAGAAGATCGAAGCCCTCGAGGCCGACTGGCGCGCCACGCGCGACCAGAAGGATCACGTCGAGGGGCTCATCCACTCCCTGCGCACGGCCATTTACGAGGCCAACACCGAGCGCGTCGAGTCGCAGGGGCGGCTGGCCGGCGTGAGCGAATCCATCTCGCAGCTCCAGAGTGAGCAGCCGGTGCTTGACGGCGACCTGGCCAGCCTGGCCGAGGAAATCGAACTGGCCATGGAAACGCAGTTGCAGGCCCAGCAGCAGGCCCAGCAGCTCGAAGAGCTCAACGCCCATCGCCAGCAGCAGGTGGAGGCCCTGCAGGAGCAGATCGCCGCGGCCTCAAAGGCGCAGGAAGAACTCGGCCAGAGCCTCACCGACGCCAAGGTGCAACTGGCCCACACGCAGCAGAAGAAGCTGACCATTGCCGAGACCGCCAACGCCTTGGTCCGCCAGGGGCAGCAGATCGCGCAGGACCTCGCCGCCGCCGCCGCGCAGATCGGCGAGAACCGAGGCCGTCTCGCCCAGGCGCAGGAAGCCGCCGCGGCCGCCGCGGTGCAGATCGAGGCCGACAAGGCTGCCCTGGCCGGCGAAATGGCCCACGTGGAAGAGAGCCGCACCGGCCTGCAGGCCAAGCTCAAGGAGATCCGCCAGCAGATCGCCGCCCAGCGCGTCGAGCAGGAGTCGGCCGGCGAGAAGCTCAACGCCCTGCGCGTGGAGATGGGGCAGCTTGACGCCCACGTGACGGACCTGGTTTCGCGGGCGGCCGACGACATGGGCATGAACCTCGTCGAGCTGTCACGCACGTACGAGCACGACGAAAACCGCGATTGGTCGGCCGTCGAAGGGCAGATCAACGACCTCAAGGGCAAGATCGAGCGCCTGGGCAATGTCAATCTTGACGCCATCTCCGAGCAGGATGAGCTCGAAAAGCGCCGCGAGTTCCTGGCGGCCGAACTGGCCGACGTGCGAGACTCGCAGCGCCAGATCGAGGAGCTCATCGAGCGGCTCAACACCGAAAGCCACGACCTGTTCGTCGAGACCTTCGAGATCGTCCGCCGCAATTTCCAGGAACTCTTCCGCAAGCTTTTCGGCGGCGGCCGCGCGGACATCCTGCTGACGATGCCCGAGGACATTCTGGAATCCGGCATCGAGATCGTCGCCCGCCCGCCCGGCAAAGAGACGCGCAGCCTCTCGCTGCTGTCCGGCGGCGAGAAGACGATGACGGCCCTGGCGCTGATGTTCAGCATGGTCCGCCACCGCCCGTGCCCGTTCTGCCTGCTGGACGAGGTGGACGCGGCCCTGGACGAGGCCAACACCGAGCGGTTCAGCATGCTCGTGCGGGAGTTCATCGATTCCAGCCAGTTCATTATTATTTCCCACGCCAAGCGCACCATGAGCATGGCCAGCGTGCTCTACGGCGTGACGATGCAGGAGCCGGGCGTCTCCCGCCGCATCAGCGTGAAGTTCGAAGACGTCGGCCACAAGCTCGACGCCCAGCTCGAACCGGTCGAGGCCTGATGGTCTGCTATGTTTGACGGACATTTTATGAAAGGGAAGAACACATGCAGATGCAGCCACCCCCAAGTCCTTATGTACCTGCGACGCGCACAGGCCTGAGCGGTTTCGTCAAAGGATTCGCTATTACGGACCTGGTGATGTGCTGTATCCGGGCGATCGTCGTCATGTTCAGCGCCATCGGCTGGGCCAGCCTTTCGGCCGACAGCGAACTGTACCGGACGGCGCCGTTCGAAGTGTTCTCGGGACTTGGCATCGTGATGCTGGGCGTGCCGGGCAACATCATGATCCTGATGAAGAAGAAGGTCGGTTGCGTCCTGGGCTGGGGAAACGTGATCTTCACGTGCATCAGCATCGGCGTGGCGGTGTGGCAGATTCCAATGCTCCATAGGCTGCAGACCGGACCCGCGGCCGCCGGGTTTGTCGGCGGAACGGTCCTCGGCCTTGTGGTCAGGCTGGCGTTACTGATCGTCTACATCATGGTTGTCGCTAGGGCCGCCAAGGAAATCGACGCCCTCTCGCAGGCGCAAGGCATTGCGGAAATGCCTCCTGCCTCGGTTTACGCGACCAGGCCCTGAGCATTCTGGACAACGGCGACGCGACCAACATCGTCGGCGGCTTATCTCCCGGATATCTTGTCCCCGGATATCCCCGAGTGTAGAGGATTTTGCATAATTCATCCTTCATGCGTTTTGGCCCCAGAGGGGCCTTCGTGCTTAGCCCAAGGCGCGGGGCGAGCGAAGCAAGCCCAAGCCTTGGGAATGATGCGTGGATTCAATGAGCCCCCCAGGGGCGGCCGTGACGATCGCAGACAATTACGTCCGCCCCGCCGGGGCTCGATGCGGAGGGGACCTGAACCCAGGGCTTGGCCCTGGGCTAAGAACGATTTGCCCCTACGGGGCGATGAAGCCCCGCTGAAATTATGCAGAATCCTCAGTGTGTAGAGACCACAAAGGTTTTTCGAGATTGCACCTCTTCGTGCCTATCGGGGATAAATAGCGGACATTTCTTTTGGGTTTGACAGTCTGGGCCGTACCTGATTGGATCAACAGCGAGATCTTTGTACGATAGAACCCAAGGGTGGTCCGAGATGCCAGGCGGACTGTTGCGTCTGCTCGACGGAGCGTCGGGATGATCCACATCGAGACCGAGAATGTGTTGGTAGCCGTCGGCGGCGCAGTGGCCATCGTTGTGCTGTACAACTTCGCATGGTACCTCATTGAGATCGTCCACCCGCTGGAGTACCGCGGTGTGCGCCCGGAAGAACTGGCAGAGCACTTCGAGCAGCTTCGCCTGCGAGGCGGCAGCGGAACGTGCATGATCGTGACGGACGAGGCGACAGGCAAAACGCTCCGTGTGCGAAAGAAGTTCTATCAAGGTGAGGCTGACTGTCACTTGGATGTGATCCTCGACTGCCTCAGAACTGATGCCCCGCAGGCCAAAGAATCTGCATTGCGATTGAAGGCGCTCGGCGTCAGGGTCTCGCGAGGAACCACGGACGCCAAGTTCCTGAATTACATGTCGTGTAAGTGCGGCCAAAGCCCGGACAAAGCCATGAAGGCAGCGCAGGAGGCATTTCGGGCTGTTTACGGAGCGAGCACCAGCCCACGTTTCAGTATCCGTGTTCAGGGGTTCATACGGGGAGACATGAAGCCGTACAACGGCGCGATGACCTTCTCCGATGCTCGCTACGGAAGTCCTGGCCGGCCATACAAGCAATTCCAGCGCCGGCCCGGCCTGCTCTACTGGCTCAAGCAGCTTGCCAAGAGCCTGTCGTCATAGACGCCGCCCTGCCGAGGTTCGCCGAGGCGAAGGGCTGTGGAGGGATGAGGGTCGGTTGGGAGCACGTGTTTCTGCACGTGCGCGCCGTGCTTTGTCCGATCCAGGGCGGCGTCGTTGCCGCCGCATCTCTGAAAGCGCGACGGTCAAGGCGAATCTGCCCTGACACTGTTTTTCCCTGACTCCGGGTCGGCGCCCACTCATCTCTTCGCCCTGGCTGCGGGCATGAATATAATTCGGAAGGCGTGT
>JAJFVE010000064.1 GCA_021371965.1 Planctomycetaceae bacterium | reverse complement strand
GGCGATGGTGGCGGGGTTGCGCGGGTCGTCCTCGGGGATGCCCGCCTCGACCTTGCCCACCAGGTCGGCCCCGACGTCGGCGGCCTTGGTGTAGATGCCCCCGCCCACGCGGGCGAACAGCGCCTGGCTCGATGCGCCCATTCCGAAGGTCAGCATCACGACGGTGATGTCGACCAGGCCCATGCTGGAGAAGTGCCGCAGCACGACGAACCAGCCGCAGATGTCCAGCAGGCCCAGGCCGACCACGACCAGGCCCATGACGGCCCCGGCGCGGAAGGCGATCGTCAGACCGCGGTTGAGGCTTTCCTTGGCGCCCTGCGCGGTGCGGTTGGACGCCAGCGTGGCCGTGCGCATCCCGATGTAGCCGCACAGGCCCGAGAAGAATCCGCCGGTGAGGAACGCGACGAACACGATCTTGTGCTGAACGTGGAACACCCAGCCCATGACAAAGAGGATGGCCGAGACGACGACGAAGAAGACGGCTACCACCTTGTACTGACGGCGCAGATACGCCATCGCCCCGCGGGTGACGTAACCGGCGATCTCGATCATCTTGGCGTCGCCGGGATTAGCCCGCTTGACCTGACCGTAGAAGACGCCGGCGAAGATCAGCGCCAGGATCGACGCCAGCGGCGCCAGGAACCACAACAAGGGGAGGCCCAGAATTTCCATGTCCATGCTCCGAAGGATTAAAGGCGGTGTGCCAATAGACTCCGTTCATTCGGCCGGTGTGAGCCGGCTGCCCGAGGGGCAGCCGGGGAGTCGGTGCAGTTAACGATGCGCCTCCGGTCAGGCGCCCAAAAGCGATTTACGGCCTGGGGCTGAACGTCGTGCGCTTGACACTCTTGCGAATGCGGCGGCGGCGACGCTCTGAGGGCTTTTCGTAGTAGCTGTTGCGCTTGATATCTTTTACCAGACCTTCTTTTTCGCACATCTTCTTGAAGCGCTTAAGCATCTGGTGAATCGACTCGCTGCCTCTGGACTTCACTTTGATCATTCTGCGACCGCTGTTCCTTTCGCCGCGGAAGGCCCGCAGGCGCGACCGCCGCGCCGGAGAGCCTCCGTGGGGAACAATATCCCCAATAAACCCGCTGACTTCAACATAAATTTTGCGGGCAAAAGGCCTGCTTGACGCGGCCGCGCCTCCGCCTACAATGCTCTTCTCGCCGGTGCCACGCACAACTCCGTTGTGCGTGCGGCCGACGCGCCCGCAGGAGACCTGATATGGACAATGTACCCTCCAACACCAGCGATGCCTTCAAGGCCTTCTTCAGCGAGGCCCCCGCACAGGCCAAGGCCTTTATGGCGATGGTGCAGCAATGCGCGGCCGCCAGCGCACTAAACGCCAAAACCGCCGAACTGGCATATATCGCCGTGCTGGCGGCGATGGGACGCACCAGCGGCGTGCCGTTCCACGTGCAGCAGGCCAAGGCCGCCGGGGCCTCGCGAGCGGAAGTCATTTCCGCCGTCCTGGTGGGTCTGCCGGCCGCGGGGCTGGGCGTGACGGCGGCGCTTCCGGCCGCACTGACGGCCTTTGACGAGGAGAATGTCTAATGCATGAGCCCGATCAACCCAGCACGTGCGACATGGAGGTTCGCGTCCGCTACGCCGAAGTGGACCAGATGGGCGTGGTGCATCACAGCCGCTACCTGGAATACTTCGAGATGGGCCGTACCGAGCTGCTCCGCCGGGGCGGCGTGAGCTATCGCCAATGGGAGGAGCGGGGCATTCTGCTGGTAGTGGTGCGGGCCAGCGTGAGCTATCACGCCCCCGCGCGGTACGACGACCTGCTGGTGATCACGACGACGCTCGACCGCGTCGGCGGGGTGAAGATCGAGCACGGCTACAAGCTCACCCGCAAAGATGACGGCACGCTGGTGGCCAGCGGCAGCACGACCCTGGGCTGCATCGACCGCAGCGGAAAGATCGTCCCGCTGCCGCCGGAGATTACCGGCCGAATGAAAGGCCTGCGGGATCAGTAGCAGTTGTGAGTTGTGTGTTGTGAGTGGTGAGGAAGAAATTAGCAGTGTGAGTTGTGTGTTTGTGAGTGGTCAGAGAGTAGGCCGCTTTAGCGGCCTTAGTCCCGCCGAAGGCGGGTTTAGCCCCGGCGTTTACGCCGGGGGCAGCGAGGGAAACTACCTTTCTCTTCTTCAGCCCGCTTCAGCGGGCTTTCGTTTGTGGCAAGCCCGCTGAAGCGGGCTCAGAGCCAAACGTGATACAATCCGCACCCCAGTGCTAAAGCACTGGGCTAAGCCCGGCTTCGCCGGGACGAAGGCCCGTGAACGGGCCTGCTTGCCGACAGGTGAGACCTGTTTCATCTGCGATCCACCGACGCGCGCCGGTTCAATACGCGGCCAAGCTTCTGATTCTCGGGCTGGCTGTGAGGCTCTTGGTGCAGGTGACGCGCACCGACTGGGCAGGAATGCCGTCAAGCTTGATGATGCGCTGGGGGCCGATCGTCTGAGCTTCGTCCACGATTCGCCATCGGCCCTCGGCCAGGATTTCTACGCGATGCTCTGCGATCAGTTGGCCTTGCGAGAGATCCTCGCGGATGATGATGTGATTGACCTTGCTGCCTTTGGGCAGATCGAGTACGGCTTGCGGGCCTTCGAAGGGGCCGGCGGCAGCGATGGGGCTGGAGAAGCGAGTGCGGATTGCGTCGCCGAATGCCTTCGCGGCCGCCAGCACCTCGTCGGTCATCAGCCCGCGCGGGTCGGGGGCGAAGTTGGGCAGGAAGTTGGCCCCGCGTCCGACGGATTGATAGTACAACTCGATCATGTTCTCCAGCGGCAGGATATCGCGGCCCCACCAGAACCAGTTGCCGCTGAAGATCGTGTTGGCTTCCCAGCAGCGATAGTAGCGGCCGCGGGGATCGCCCGCGGTCGTGGTGGGGCGGGCGTACTCGCTGCCGTCGGCTGTGTCTACCGCGTGCCAGAGCGGGTATTCCGCCACGCCGGTGTGGCCGCCGACGATCCACGTGTCGGGGCCAAACATCAGGCAATCCGGCTGCAGCCGCCGGACGGTGTCGTCGACGCGGCGGTAGAGTTCGTTGCCCTTGTGATGGTCGAACCAGAGGTAGTCGATGGGTCCGTAGCCGGTCAGCAGTTCGGTCATCTGATCGACCTGCGTCTGGATATACCGCTCGTTGTACGTGCCGTGCGTGGTGTTATAGATGTGGAGGCAGTGCGCGTCGTGCGAGGGCGTATGGTAGAAGCCGACCTTGAGCCCGCGCCGCCGGCAGGCGTCGACGTATTCGCGTACCACGTCGCCGCGGCCACCGCGCCAGGGGCAGTGGGCCACGCTGTAGTCATGCGTGCGCGTCGGCCAGGTGCAGAATCCGCCCTCGTGCCGGGCGGTATAGACGACGTACCGCGCGCCCATCGCGACGGCCGCGTCTATCCAATTCTCGCAGTCGAGTTCGACGGGGTTGAAGTGGGCCGTGTCGGCCACGCCGTCGCCGCTGACCTGCCGCGTGTACGTCTCGATGCCGAAGTGGATGAAGAGCCCAAGCTGCCAGTCGTGGAACTCAAGCTGCCTCGCCGTCGGCCGGGCGATCTCATCCCCGCGCGCCGTCGCGCCGCCCTCGCCGGATGACGGTTCAGGCGTATAGTCGGTCAGGTCGCTGGGTGGGATGAAATCGTTAGTCATTGTTGCCTTTGTTTCTGTTAGCGGCGACCGCTAATGGATGTCGATCAGAACCTTCATCATATCGGGTCGCGCCGCCAGGTCGAGCGCCTCGTTGGCGCGTGTCAGCGGCAGACGGGCGGAGATCAGGTCGGTCACCTGCACGCTGCCGTCGGCCAGGGCGGCGATGGCTTTGTCGAAGGGCCCGCAGCGGCTGCCCACCACCGTCACCTCGTTGATCACCAGCGGCGCCAGGTTCATCCCGCCCTCGGCTGCGAATGTGCTCTTGAGCACGATGACGCCGCGCGGGCGCACCGTCCGCATCGCCAGATCGAACCCGGCCGGCGAGCCGGTGGCGTCGACGACCACGTCGGCGTCGGCTGCGGGCGAGAACTCATGCAACAACACAGTGCGCACATCCGCCCCTCGCGCCAGGGCGAGTTTCGACTCGTGCTTGCCCACCAGCAGCGCGTCAAGTCCGCGCGACTTGAACGCCCGGGCCGTCAGTTGCCCCAGCCGCCCATCGCCCAAGATGATGCACCGTGCGAAGGCCTCGACGGGCACTTGCTCGAATATCTGCATCGCGGCCGCCAGCGGCTCGACGAAGACGGCGGCATCGTCGCTAACGCTGTCGGGGATGGCGTGTAGGTTAGCTGCGGGCACGGCTACGAGCTCTGCGAAGACGCCGTCGCGCTTGTCGATGCCCAGCACGCCGCGCGTGGGGCAGTGGTTGCCCAGCCCGCGCCGGCAGAGGCCGCAGCGCCCGCAGGGGCAGTTGATCTCGACGGCTACGCGCTTGCCGAGCCAGCTCGCCGGGCCGTGCGCCACCGTCGCGACGCACTCGTGCCCCATCACGCCGGTGAAGCCCATGTAGCCTTTGACGATTTCCAGGTCCGTCTTGCACACGCCGGCCACGCGCACGGCCAGCAGAACCTCGCCCGCCTCCGGAACCGGTGCGGGGTAGTCGCTGCGCAGGGTTATCTTCTTGTCATAGCACAGTGCGAGCATGGGGGGAGATTATAGCCGCTGAGGTCGCTGAGGTCGCTGAGGAAGGAGAGAGACGGGGAAACGGGATGGGTGGATGAGTGGATGGGGGGATGGATGGCAGACTGTCGCGAGCACCTCTCTTCCCCCTCAGCGTCCTCTGCGACCTCAGCGGCTAATACACCGGCCTTGGTCGGGGGCGCGAGGCGGGGCGGGTTGTGGGGCGCGGGGGCAGGGGGGCGATGTCGGAGGGGGGCAGGTCGTCCTCGCTGCTGCTGAACATGCCTGCCGCGTCGTACCAGGGGCGTGGTTTTTCCGGCGGCTGGAGGGTGACGAACTTTTCTACTCCGCGCCAGCCTGCCGATTCGCTGCCCATGTCGACGCCGCCGGTAATGTTGATCAGCGACCTGTGGGCGCGGTGGCTGACGGCGGCGTCCTCGTCGCCCAAGCACTGGATCAGCGCCACCATCGATGTCTTGGTGAAGTAACTGCCCAGGGCGGCCGCACAGGCCCCGCGCACATCGGGCTCTTCGTCAGGCTTGAGGGCGTGCTCGCGCAGCGGTTTTTCGCCGTCGGGCCAGGCCAGTTGCCCCAAGGCGATCGCCGCGTCCCACCGCACGGCGCTGGAGGAATCCTCCATTGCCTTGATGACATCCTTGGCGTAGGTCGGGTCGCCGGCTTTGCCCAGTGCCCGCACGGCGGCGCAGCGGACGGTGGCGTTAGGGTGCACCCGCAGGATGGTGGCGTAGCCCTTGAGGTGCGGTTCCTGCAGACCCCAGTCGTGGCGGGCCAGCTCGGTGATCCCCTTTCGCGCACGGTCGGGGTCCTCGGGGTCGAACGCCATCGCGACGGCCTCGGTCGGGCTGGGACGCTTCATCTTCTTCATCATGTCGTCCAACGACATGGGCTTCTGGTCGCCCTTGCAGCCGCCCATCAGGCACATCGCCGCCAGCACCAAAATGGCAATGCCGGTATGCTTCATGCGTGCGCAGCCGGACCTTTCTCCAGCTCGTCGGGGCTGATCTGCTCGACGCGCTGGATCTCCCGCCCGGCGAAGGGTCCGGCCAGCACGGCGAATCGCGGGGCGTTGTCGGTGGTGAAGCACCGCAGCGTCCCGACGCCGCCCTCGGCCAGCATGTCAGCGGCCGCGAGTTTTTCGCGGACGCGTGCGGCAGTGGCCCGGGCCGAATTGACGATGGCTACTTGCGGACCCATGAGCTTAGCGATAGCACGAGCCAGCAGCGGATAGTGCGTACAGCCGAGAATCAGCGCGGCCGGGCGGATGCGCTGCAGGTCGCGCAGGTAATCGGCCAGCACGTGCAGGACGATGGGGTCGTCTTCGCTGCGCCCTTCCTCGACGATGGGCACCAGCAGCGGGCAGGGCCGCGAGTGGACCTCGCGAGCGGGATCCAGCGCGGCGATGGCACGCACGTACGCGCCGGAGGCGATGGTGGCCTCGGTGCCGATGACGCCGATGGCGCCGGTGCAGGCCGCGCACGCCGCCGCCGCGCCGGGGCGAACCACGTCCACCACCGGAACGGGGCAGGTGGCTTCGAGCAGGTCGATCGCCGCGGCCGAGGCGGTGTTGCACGCCACGACGATCATCTTGGGCGAGCACCGCAGCAGAAACGCGGCGTCTTCCTGTGCAAAGCGGCGGACGGTTTCCAGCGACTTGATGCCGTACGGCACGCGGGCGGTGTCGCCCAGGTACACGATAGACTCCCCCGGCAGCGCCGCGGCCAGCTCGCGCACGACCGTCAGGCCGCCCAGGCCGCTGTCAAAGACCCCGATTGGGGCGCTGCGTGTTGGGAGGGAGTTTGCCACGTCGGATAAGGTACTCGGGAAACCGCCGCAAAGCAAGGCGGGGGCTAGAGGGTTGACTCGTTAAATGGTTAACTGGTTAATTGGTTAACTGGTTAATTGGCATGAGGCCTCGCCCAAGCCGTGCGCTTTCCCAGTTAACCAGTTAACGAATCAACCAGTTAACCAAAAAAGAGATTTGTTCTAATAAACCCCCGGCAGCGGCGTCCTATCTATGACTGCCAACGCGGAAGGCGCTGATGAACGAGAAAGACCTCGCACGTGCTGAACTGATTCGCCGGGCCCTGGAGCGGTACGAGAGGCCGCTGGTGCGATATGCCCAGCGTATCACCGGCGACCTCGACCGGGCGCGCGATGTCGTTCAGGAAACCTTCCTCAAGCTCTGGCAGGGCCGCGCACCGGACGATGCGGCACTGGCGACGTGGCTGTTCACCGTCTGCCGCAACGCTTCGCTGAGCGTCAGGCGCAAGGAGAAACGCATGAGCCATCTGGAGACAAACGCGGATGTCAGAGCGGGCGAATCGCCGGGCCCTGCGGCCGCGATGCAGCAGCAGGAAGACCTCGGCCGTGCGGCCGCGGCGATGGCGACCCTGCCGGCCCGCCAGCAGGAGATCTTGCGTCTGAAGTTCCAGGAAGGCTTCAGCTACAAGCAGATCGCCGAGATCACGAGCCTGTCGGCGTCCAACGTGGGCTTCCTGATTCACACGGGCATCAAACGCATCCAGGAGCTGCTGCAGGCCCAAGCCTGACGCAGCCGGGAGAGATAACCATGATGAATATCGATGATCCCAAATTGACGGCATACGCCCTGGGCGAGCTTGACGAACACGAGGCCGCCCAGATCGAGTCGCAGCTCAAAGACGACCCAGCCGCCGCGGCGGCTGTCGAGAGCATCCGCGCATTGGCGGGTCAACTGACGGTCGAGTTGGCGGCTGAGAAGAGCGAAGGTCTGACATCACAGCACCTGACGGCAATTAAGGAGACGGCCATGCCATCCACTACGCGACGATCGCGAATCTACAAAGTTTTCGCCGGAAGCGTTGCAGCCGCGGCGGCAGTAATTGTTGTGGTTCTCGTGGCGACAGCCAACAATCGAACGGCCGCCCCAAAAGCCGTTGAAGTCAGCGCAATCCATGTTCCAGCGAGACAGTCCGAAAACGGGCTATCGAAGGATCCACAGGGCAAGAAGGCCGCCGGTGCTCCTGCGGGATATGTGCAGCACCGGCCACCGGTATCGCCTCCCCTGCCAGTGACTGTAGCTCCCGCCAAAGCCCCTGGCCAAGCTGGGACGCGCGCAAGAGATTGGAAGAGGAAATTTGAGGAGGTCCGCGAGAAGCGAGATTCCTCGGGATTAATGGAGGTGGAGGGTCTTCCTGACGTGCTCTATAGCCGATTGGAAACCACATATTCGGACCATGAAAAATTGCGGCTTGGAGATAGTCAAGGCTATCGTGCCGCCACACAGCCATGGAATCGCGAGGCGTACGATCAGATCGTTGAAAATCCCTTTATGAAGGTGATGGATCATCCGTTGAGCACGTTCTCGATCGATGTCGACACGGCCAGCTATGCCAATCTGCGGCGGATGCTTAATGCCGGGCAGTTGCCGCCAAAGGGGGCAGTGCGCATCGAGGAGATGGTCAACTACTTCGACTACTCCTACGCCGGGCCCAAGGACGACGTGCCGTTTGCGGCTGTGATGGACATCACTTCCTGCCCGTGGGCGCCCAAGCATCGCCTGGCACGCGTGGCGATCAAGGCCAAGGAAGTCAAAGCGGCGGAGAGGCCGGCGGGGAACTTCGTCTTCCTGCTGGACGTCTCGGGCTCGATGAACGAGCCCAACAAGCTGCCGCTGGTCAAGGCCTCGATGCAGATGCTCGTGCGCGAGCTCAACAAGCAGGACCGCATCGCGATGGTCGTCTACGCCGGCGCCAGCGGGCTGGTGCTGGACTCGACGCCGTGCGACCGCAAGGAGGACATCCTGGCGGCCATCGAGCGGCTGTCGGCCGGCGGGAGCACCAACGGCGGGGCGGGGATCGAACTGGCGTACAAAGTGGCGGCCGCGAATTTCATCAAGGGCGGGATCAACCGCGTGATCCTGTGCACCGACGGCGACTTCAACGTCGGCACGACCGACCAGGGCAGCCTGACCGACCTGATCACCGCCAAGGCCAAGACCGGCGTGTTCCTGAGCGTGCTGGGCTTCGGCATGGGCAACCTCCAGGACTCGACGCTGGAGAAGCTGGCCGACAAGGGCAACGGCAACTACGGGTACATCGACACGCTCAGCGAGGCCCGCAAGTTGTTCGTCAAGCAGATCGGCGGCACGCTGGTGACGGTGGCCAAGGATGTGAAGATCCAGGTCGAGTTCAATCCGGCCAAGGTCGCCAGCTACCGCCTGATCGGCTACGAGAACCGGATGCTCCGCAAGGAAGACTTTAACGATGACAAGAAAGATGCCGGCGAGATCGGGGCCGGGCACACCGTGACGGTGCTGTACGAACTGATCCCAGCAGGGGACCAGGTACCGGCCTCGGGCGTGGACGATCTCAAGTACAGCCGCCCCGCCCAGGTCACCGAGGCGGCCAAGAGCGGCGAGACGCTGACGCTCAAGCTGCGATACAAAGCCCCTGACGGCGATACGAGCAAGCTGCTGAGCTTCCCGATCAAGGACGAAGGCAAGGACTTCCCCAAGGCCGACGCCGACATGCAGTTCGCGGCCGCGGTGGCGTCGTTCGGAATGCAGCTTCGTGACTCGCAGTACAAAGGCGCGTATACGCTCGACGCCGTGCTGGAACTGGCCCGCTCGGCCAAGGGCGCCGACGCCGAGGGGTATCGCGCCGAGTTCATCAAGCTGGTAGAGATGGCCAAGTCGCTAGGGAAGATCCCCGAGCCTCAGAAATAGCCCAAATCCTGGGCTTAGAATGAATGGAGGAAAGGGTTTTGCCATGCAGGTGGAAAGGGATAGCAAGTTTTCATGGTCCAAGGGGCTTCGTTTGGCGCTGGCCTTGGGAATCGTCTGGGGCGCGGCGATGTTTCTGACGGGAGTCGTGGCCGGTTACACCACGGCGTACGCCCACGAGATGGTCAAGGCCTTCGCCAGTATTTACTTTGGTTTTGGCCCAGGCTGGGGCGGGGCGCTGCTGGGCCTGCTCTGGGGCTTTGCCGACGTATTCCTTGGGACAATCGTCACGGTGGCGATCTACAACGCCTTGGGCGGGCGCGGGCGGACCGCTTCGTAGAGCGGCCGCACAACGCGGCATCACCTATGGGCGGGGGGTGTACTGTCGGTCGAGCGGACCGGAGTAGATTGCCCTTGGGCGGAATATCCGGTTGCTCTGGAGATATTCGAGGATGCGCGCCGACCATCCTGCCACGCGGCTGACGGCGAAGAGCGGTGTAAACATGTCCGGCTCGATAGCCAGGCATCGATAGAGCAGCCCCGAGTAGAAGTCCACGTTGGGGAAAAGGTTTTTCTCCTTGCCCACGGACCCCAGGACCATTTTCTCCAGGCGGGCTGCCGTGGCCAGCAACTTGCCACAGCGGGGACGGCCGTCGGCCAGGAAAGCGACCAGTGGGGCCAACACCCTTGCCCGCGGGTCGTAGGCTTTATACACGCGGTGACCAAAGCCCATGATTTTGCGTTTGGCGTCCAGGGTCGACTTCAGCCACGGCGCAACGTTCTGCGGCGAGCCGATCTCGCGCAGCATGTGAATGACTTGCTCGTTCGCCCCGCCATGCAGCGGCCCGCTCAAAGCGCCGATGCCGGCCCCGACGGCAAAGTACATATCCGACAGCGTCGAAGCCACCACCAGCGCCGCGAACGTGCTGGCGTTCATCCCGTGATCTGCGTGAAGGATCAGCGCCACGTCCATCGCCTTGGCGGCCGCGGCGGTGGGGCGGCGCCCCTTCATCATGTACAGCAGGTTGGCGGCGTGGGAAAGTTTGTCATCGGGCTCCACGGGCTTGAGGCCTCTTCGCATCCGGTTGATGGCAGCCGCTATCGATGCCACGCCCGCAATCAAATGGTAGGAGGAATCCTGGCAGGCCGCGTGATGCAGACCTATGTCCACCGCTCCTGGACGCCGCAGGGGCTTGCGCGGGAACTCGTACACCGGGCGATCAAACCCCTGCGGGCGCGTTTCCATCGCGATGGAGTCCTCGTCGGAAGCGATGGCCGTGCCGTCGGGGCGCCCTTGGCTCTTGTCGCTCCAGGTGAACTCCTGCCGCATGACGTTGGTCCCCAGTCGCAGCAGGGCCATCGGGTGCATGTCTGTCACATCGAATCGCTGCATCATGGCCAGAGTCTTGGGCAGGCGCCGCGCCTGTCGAAGCTGGTCTTCGTGCGAAGCCAGTTGCGATGGCGTGGGCAATTCGCCGTGCATGAGGAGGTATGAAACCTCTTCGAAAGTCGAATGGGCCGCCAGGTCGAAGATGTCATACCCACGGTAGATCAGCCAGCCTTGCGAGCCGTTGACGTACCCGACCTTTGATTCGCAGGCGATGGCTCCCTCCAGTCCCGGGCCGACGGTGCAGGTTAGCGGCCACTGGACCGCCTGCGTCAAAGCCGCTTCGGCCATCGGTTGAATCTCCCGGCGGGCGTCCTTGCCGGCCTTGAGGATCAGGCGAGTCATTTGTGCAACGTCTGAAGAGGTCTTCATGGGGTTCTCCTTTACCGAGAAGGTTCGATGCCGGCAGGCGTTTCGATGCGCGAATGATCCAGCCAGGAACCGGTCGATCGGTGGCCGGCCAGAGCGCGATAGAATTGCCCTCGCATGGACTGTTCATCCGACAGGCATGCCAGCACATCCCGCATCCGCTGCCGGATCTTGCTTCCAAGATCATTGCACCCCAGCACGAGTTGATCGACGGCGTGGCTGTTTTCGTCATCACGGGCGATGAACTGAGCAGCCGCCGTCACGCCGTTTTCCGCAACCCCCATGAGACGATTGAGCTTGAGCAGCAGCCGGCCTCTATCACGCCAGTTCTGGGCAGCGCTATGCGGCGGAGGATTCTCAAGAAGCGGCGCGGCCTCTGCCATCGCTCGCTTGAGGCGGATTTCCATCACGCCCAGGCGGAGTTCGGCCGGGATGAGGTTCACGGCGATGTAGCCGCTGGCGTTGCAGAAATCGCATGGGCACAAGCCTGTCGCCAGGCACTTGCTGCAGACTTCGCCGCTGACGAGTCCCTTGCCTCCGCAGTCTTCGCAGGCGGTGTACCCCCCGCTGCAATTGAAGCAGCGATATGAGGCGGTGGCCCCGATCAAACGCCCCGTCAGCCGGCGTCCCAATAAACACACGGCCCAGTTGAGCAAATCGGGCCCAGGAGGCGTTGCCGATGATGACGCCAGGCTCAGAAACAGACGCACCGCTTCCCGGCGACAGCCGCTCTCCAGCAATTCCTTTACGGCAGATAAAACGTGCGTCCTCGCGGCAGTTTTGTCGTGTTGGAGGGGGGAGAAGGTCTGTGGGCATGCTGGCATCGGTTGTCTCCAGACGAGATCCGACTGCGGGTGGTGGCCCGACCACCCGCGATGCCTGCGGCCACTCAAGCAGCCGCACCCTTTAGACCACTCATAAGAACGCGGGCAGGGAAATAGTTGCTCCTGATATCATTTGAAGTATAATCATTCCGGGAACACGAAGCAAGAACTTTCTGCGGGCCTGTGGACGCCGACTTCCTCGCAGAGAAAGAAGATGAAATGGGTCACTCTGACGCGGCCGGGCCTGGCCAAAGCGGTCATCATGACCTTCGCATCCTCAACGCGATCCGCCAGATCATCCGGGCTGTGGACATCGATTCGCGCAAGCTTGCGGCGGACCATCAGATCACCGGTCCGCAGCTTATGTGCCTGCTGGCGATCGTCGAGCAGGATTCCACCACCGCCATCGAAGCGGCCAAGCGCGTACACCTGAGCCCGAGCACCCTGGTGGGCGTTCTGGACCGCCTGGAGAGCAAGGGCCTGATTCGTCGCCAGCGCAGCACGGAGGACCGGCGCGAGATCCGCGTCAGTGCCACCTCCAAAGGCAAGGCCCTTGCGGTGCGCACGCCATTTCCGCTTCAGTACACCCTGGCTCGAGCGATGGAGCAACTGAGTCTCGACGAACAAGACAGCACGGCACAATGCCTGGAGCGGCTGGTTGATTTGATGGGCGCCCGAGAGATGGACCAGGGCCCGATGCTGGAGATCATTGGATTGCACGCGCGGCAGCGTGAAGCGAAGCCGTCTGTGCGGTAGCCCGGGTACATGGTGCAACACAGCCAGAAAAAATTCGGGGCCTTCCTGGGCGTCTTCACTCCCAGTCTTCTGACGATCCTGGGCGTGATCATGTACCTGCGCTTCGGGTGGGTCGTCGCCAGCGTGGGCGTGGGCGGCGCGCTGCTGATCGTGGTGATCTGCAGCGCTGTGGCGTTCATCACGGCCCTGAGCGCCGCGGCCGTGGCGACCAATACGCCGCTGGGGACCGGCGGGGAGTATTACCTGATCTCGCGCAGCCTGGGCTTGCCCATCGGAGGCGCCATCGGCATACCGCTTTATCTCTGCCGCGTCCTGAGCGTCACCCTCTACTGCTTCGGTCTGGCCGAAGCCCTGGCGATGATCTGGCCGGCGTCGTGGGGCGCGCCCCCTTTGCCATACTTGGCCGTTGCGTTCATCTTTCTGACGACCGTCATTTCCGGCAAGAGCGCCGAGGTGTCTTTGAAGCTGCAAATTCCGCTGATGGCGCTGGTGGGACTGTCCATTGTCGCCCTTGCCACGGGCTCGCTGAGCGGTCCAATCCGCAAGAGCGAGGTTTTTGCTTCGCCGGAGGCTATCGCCGCAGCGGGAGGCTTCTGGGGCGTGCTGGCGGTTTATTTTCCCGCTATCACCGGATTCAACGCGGGCATCGGCATGAGCGGCGATCTGAAAGACCCGCAGAGGGCGATCCCCAAAGGCATTCTTGGCGCGCTGGCTGTCGGGACGCTGGTGTACCTGATCGTGCCGGTCCTGTTGGGAATTTCCGAAAAGGCGACGTTGCAGCAGTTGGCCGACATCCGTCCCGAATCGCGGTCGGTCTGGACCTATGTTGCAGTCGGGGGGGCATTGCTGGTGCTGCCGGGGATGTGGGCGGCCATCCTGTCATCGGCCTTTGGCAGCATCCTGGCCGGCGCGCGGGTGCTGCAGGCGCTGGCGCGCGATGGTCTGTCGCCGAGGGTTCTGGCTCGCACTTCCAGGAGCGGCCAACCCACCTGGGCCACCTGGGTCAGCGGCGCCATCGCCATTGCGGCGGCGGCCTTGGGCAACCTCAATACCGTGGCTCTTGTCGTTACGATCTTCTTTCTGACTTTGTACATGAGCATCAACCTGGTGGCCGCTACCGAGAAGCTCGTGAACGACCCCTCCTATCGCCCGACGATCCGGGTACCCTGGGCGTTGTCGCTTTTGGGGGCAGCGGGCAACCTTGCCTTGATGTTCCTGATCAGTCCCTCCGGCTGCGTGATCGCCATTGTGGCCTCTTTTCTGGTGTGGGCGTACCTGCGCCAACGAGCCTTGGAGGGCAGGTGGGGCGATGCCTGGGCAGGCGTCTGGGGCAGTCTGGCCAGGCTGTCGTTGCGCAAGCTCGCCAAGCGGCCTTCAGACCCGCGGAGCTGGCGGCCGAATATTCTGCTGCTGGCCAATGGAATCGAGCAGCGAGCCGCGCTGGCGCGCATGGTCGCGTGGTTCAATCAGAACGCCGGAATACTGACGGTGTGCGAATTGCTGACCGGCAAGGTCGAGGAGAACGAACCGCTGGCGCATACTCGCCGCGCGTCGATCAGCCAGTTCCTGCAATGCGAAGGCATTTCGGCCTTTGCCGAGGCGCATGTTGTCTCTGACTTTGAGCAGGGAGTAATCGACGTCGCTCAAAGCAGCGGCGTCGGGGGTCTGCGAGCCAACACGGTGGCCTTCGGATGGCCCAGTCAGCCCCGGCGGCTGGAGGCGTTGGCCGCGAATATCCGAACGCTTCATCACCTGGGCAAATCCACGCTCATCATCCGTCCCAGCCCCGTCGGCGGCCCCAGCCAATTTGAACGCATCGACATCTGGTGGGGCGGAAAGGAAAACTGCGGCGACTTGATGCTTCTGCTGGCGTACCTGCTGACGCTCAACCCGCTCTGGCGGCGGGCGAAGATTACGCTGCGAACGATTATCGCGGCCGGACAGTCGCAGGAGCAGATGGCCCATGAGCTTGCGGCTCTGATCGCGTCGGTGAGAATTAACGCCGTGTACGAGGTGATCGTGCAGGAGAAATCCCAATCGGTTTTTGAGGTGATTCACTCGCGCAGCGCAGGGGCGGACGTTGTCTTTCTGGGCCTCATGGTGCCCCAGATAGGCCAGGAGGTTGAATATTGCCGCCGCCTTGAGGAGATGGTCGATGGGATGCCCACGACCGTACTGGTTCGAAATAGCGGGCTTTTCTCCGGGAGATTGCTCTGAAAAAGGACTTACTTCGATGATTGATTTACTTCGACGATGGGATCTTTGGCCGGCGCCGCGCGGGCATTTTCGCTCGGTTGCCCGGATCGTGCTGCTATCGGGGCTCGTGGGCGTCGTGGCGGGGCTGGGGGCGGTGGCGTTTCAGTTTCTCTCGCACCTGGTCATGAAGTACGGACTGGAGTTGGTCGCCGGATATCATCCCGCGGGCCCTTCCGGAGAGGGCAGCCTGTTTCACAACGTCGCGCCGTTGTTTGGCACATTTGTGCCCTGGCTGATCCTGGCGGTGATCACCGTCGGGGGGCTGATCTCGGGGTTGATCGTCTACAAGATCGCTCCGGAAGCGGAAGGGCACGGCACTGACGCGGCGATCAAGGCCTATCACAAGAACCGCGGCATCATCCGTCCGATCGTGCCGCTGGTGAAGATCATCTGCTCGGCCATTACGCTGGGCAGCGGCGGCTCGGGCGGGCGCGAAGGGCCCATCGCCCAGATCGGTGCGGGCTTCGGCTCGATGCTCGGGACGCTGCTGAAGCTTTCCGAATCGGAGCGGCGCATGCTGCTGGCGGCAGGGCTGGGGGCGGGCATTGCGGCCATCTTCAAGGCGCCTCTGGCCGGGGCGATCTTCGCCATCGAGGTGCTCTACCGCGACGAGGACTTCGAGGCCGAGGCGCTGATCCCCGCCTTTATTTCCTGCACGGTGGCTTACTGCGTCTTCGCGCTGGTCTCGCTGCACGGCTTCGGCGTGGGGTCGGGCTTTGAGCCGCTGCTGTCGGTTCAGCCGGGTCTGGCGTTCAACAATCCGCTGCTGCTGGGCCCACTGACGATCCTGGCGGCGGGGATGGTGGTGGCCTCGCTTGTCTACGTGCGGTGTTTCTACGGCGCGCAGGCGATGTTCAAACGGTTCAAGGTGCCGCCGCATTTTCGTCCGGCCATTGGCGCGGCGGCTACGGGGCTGTTCGCTCTGGGCATCTTCTACGCCTTGTCGGGCCTGGGCGGCGAGGCGCAGCACGACTCGCTCAATGTGCTGTCGTTCGGGTATGGGATTCTCCAGAAGATGCTGGCCGGGCAGTTTCATTACGGCCTGACGGCGGCGCTGCTGATTCTGGGGGCCGTGGGGATCGGCAAGATCGTGACCACCTCGCTGACGATTGGCTCGGGCGGTTCAGGCGGCGTCTTTGGCCCGAGCATGGTGATCGGCGGAACGCTCGGGGCGGCCGTGGGCCTGGTGCTCCAGCAGTGGATGCCGTCGGTCGTTACCCGCATCGACGTGTTCGTGATCCTGGGAATGGCGGGGTTCTTCTCGGCGGCAGCGAAGGTGCCCGTCAGCACGATTATCATGGTTTCGGAGCTGACCGGCGGATACGAGCTGCTGCTTCCGGCGATGTGGGTCTCGGCGCTGGCGTACCTGCTCAGCCGCGGCTGGTCGATCTACCGCGAGCAGGTTCCATCGCGTTTGCAGTCGCCGGCCCACCGCGGCGACTTTGTGATCGGCGTGCTCAAAGGAGTCTCGGTGGGGGACATCTGGAAAGGCGAAGATCGCCCGGTGATGACGTTCTGCATGGAGACGCCGCTGGCGGAGGTGATGGAGGCGATTCCCGTCACGACCCAGAGCGTCTTTCCGGTGGTGGACAAGGACGGCAATTATTGCGCGCTGTTCAGCGTCAACCAGATGCGGCGAGTGATTTACGAACGGGAGTTCGGCAAATTCGCCATCGTCGCCGACATCGCGGTGCAGGATGTGACGCCTCTGCGGCCCGATACGGACCTGTCCACGGCGCTGACCGACTTTGCCCGCCTGGAGTTTGAAGAACTTCCGGTAGTCAATTCCCAGACGGGGCAGGGGGTGCTGGGTCTGCTGCGGCGCCAGGACGTTATCGCGGCTTACAACCGCCGCCTGGCGATGGCCTCGGGATAGTGGACAACAATTGTCCGATTTGTCTAAACTGTCCACCGAGGATTTTTCGCATATTTTTGTTCTTTTTTCAGCCGGGGAGCATAGGCGGTGGAGCGGCAAATCGTCTTCTGGGGAATATGGACTAAAATCATCCACATTCAGCAGTTAGGTCATCCTGTTCCGGTCGTCCTGGCGGCAGGGCGGGGTGCCGTCGAGCCCTTTACGGTGAAATTCTGAGGATAAGTTCATGGTCCCTGAGGTGTCCATCAATAGCACCAAAAACGTACCATAAGTGTGAGGCCAAAGACGAAGCCAAGGTGTCCAAGGCCCCTCGCTAAGGAACGCTAACGAAAGGTAAGGCCATGAGTACCCTTGAGAAACTGACAGAGAATCAAACAGACAGGGCCCGCGAGCAGATGGACGGGCTGACCATGGAACAACGCCGCCTTTATGAACGCATCCCCGATGCGATGGACTATGTCGAGAGCGTCGAGTTCGACAAGAGCGACGCCGAAGAGCGGTTCTTCGGCCCCGGCAGCGAGATCCCCGTGCCTGCATGGACGCATTTCCCCGAGGTGCACGAGGACGCTACGCTGCCCAGGCAGCGCCGCGTCGCACTCAAGCCCGGCCAGGAAACGCACCTGTTCCTGCGGTACAACTACGCCCGCCGGCGGCTGGCTGAGCTGATCGCCCAGCAGAAGCGCCGCTCGAGCCTGTCCCGGGCGGCCGAAATGACTGAATGGTTCACGCGGGTCATGAAGTGCCGCTCGGCGCTGGTCAGGGCGAACATGGCCTTGGTGCTGGCGATGGCCAAGCGGACGCGCATCCCCAACGTGGACTTCGGCGAGATCGTCTCCGAGGGCAACATGGCCCTGCTGCGGAGCATCGAGAAGTTCGACGCCTCGATGGGCTTCAAGTTCTCGACCTACGCCTGCCGTGCGATCCTCAAGAGCTTTAACAGGCTCGCGACCAAGACCGGGCGGTATCGCAGCCATTTCCCCGTCGAGTACGACCCGGAGATGGAGCGTAGCGACTTCGACGAGAAGCGCCACGAGATCCAGCGCGACAACTCCGTCGACGCCCTGAAGGAGATCCTCTCGCAGAACCGGGCGCACCTGACGGACGTCGAGCGCAAGATCGTCCAGGCGCGCTTCGCCCTGGGCACCGTCGAGAAGAAGCGCACACTGGCCGAGGTCGGCAAGCTGGTCGGGCTGACCAACGAGCGGGTTCGCCAACTGCAGAACTCCGCCCTGGCCAAGATCCGAGCCGCCCTCGACAGCGAGTACCTGCACGTCTAGCACGTGTGAAAGTGCGGACCACGCCGGGGCGCACGGAGGGAGCGCCCCGGCTGGTCCATGCGCGTAGAAACTCAGTGGGCGTTGCTAGATTCGAACTAGCGACCTATTCGGTGTAAACGAATTGCTCTAACCAACTGAGCTAAACGCCCGCGACAGATATGGTACGAGGGCGAAGTTATCTTTTCAACGCCATAGGAGACAGCTTCTGTATTTACGGCCGCGCCTGGACCTGATAGCTGTGGGCCAGCCGGGCGGCGCCGGCTGAGGTTGCCTGCGGCTGAACGTATTGCACCTGCACTTGCGAGGGTGAGACCTTCACGCGCAGGTACCCAGAGCTGGGTTTGATCACGCCTTTGGCATAGCCGTATCTGGCGCCGTGGTCGGCGCGCCCGGCGGGGCAGGCGGGCTGGGGGACCAGTTGGTAGATTACGCCATCGAGATCCTGCCTGGCGTAGAAGTGGTCGTGGCCGTGGAAGAAGATCGTCACGTGGTTCTTGACCAGCAAGTCGTGAATGGGCATGGGCCAGCCGGTACGGTTCTTCTCAAAGCCGCGCGTGCCGTCGGCGTTGGCGCCGCCCCATTCATAGCCGCCGGCGGCCTCGATGCCGCCGCGCCCGGCCTCGTCGGCCCCGCCGACGAGTTGGTGGCAGAAGACGAACTTCCATTTCGCTTTGCTGCTTTCCAGCGTGCTCTTAAGCCAATCGTACTGCTGGCGCCCCAGCGTGGCTCGCCAGTTGTCGCCCTTGCGGCCGGTGGAGTAGCGATACGGATCGAGCACGACGAACAACGCTTCGCCCCATTGCCAGCGATAGTAGTTCCCCAGCGTGCTGGGGCCGTAGAAGTCGCTGCGCTGCGGGTTGGGGAAATAGCGGCTGCGCATGGCGGTGGCCCAGGCGCCGAGGCTGTCGTCGCCGCGGAGAAGCTTGGCGTCCTCGCCGTCATGGTTGCCCAGCGTGAGAAACACCGGCGCGGCGCGGCCGATCAGGCCCAGGTAGTACCGCTGGGCCAGGTACTGGGCGGCCGCGGTTTCGCGCGAGGGATGCTTGTCGACCATGAAGGTGTCGCCCAGATCGACATGGAAGTCCGGCCCGTCGGCGGCGGCTGACTTGAGCGTCTGCGCATAGAGATCGCTCTGGGCGTTTTCATCAAGGTGCGAGTCGGCCTGAACGGTAAAGAGGAACTCTTTGCCGTCGGCGCGCTGCGTGTGGAAGGTCCCTTCGCCTCCCGGCAGCGCCGGGCCGGCGGCGTCAAAGAGCCGGTAGTAGTACTGCGTATCGCCGGCCAGATGGTCCAAGACGATTTCTTTGGGCTGGCCCTTAAGCATGTCCTGCACGTCCGTCGCCGCAGTCAGCTTGTCTTTGCTCGTGCCGTATTGCGCGCGGACCCTGGCGTCGGCATACGACAGGACGCTCAGTGTGACGCTCGTGTCGGTCGGCCGGCCCAGGATCACATCCATCGCGTGAGCGGGCGTCTGCGTGTTGAAAGTGCCCTGCGGCCCTCGCGCGCGGCCCTGCGTCTGGCCGCGCCAGGCCGGGCCGCCGCCGGCAAGGGAGGCCGAATAGATCGCCGTCCCGGCGGTGATGAACAGCGTCTTGCGATCCTGACCGGTGAAGCAGAGATTGGTCGGCCGCTGCGGGACCTCGATACGGGCGGTCCGCGTGCCAGAAGAGTCGTAGACCACGACCGCGTCCGTGGTCAGATAGACGTTGCCGTCGGCATCGACCTTGAGGCCGTCGGATCCGCTGGAGGCAAAAAGCGTCTTGCCGGCCAGAGTTCCGTCGGCGTTTATCGTGTAGCGCCAGGTCTTGCCCGCGCCGTGGTCGGCCACGTAGAGCGTCTTGCCATCGGGCGTGCCGCACAGCCCGTTGGGACGCACCATGTCGTCGATGACGCGCACGACGCGCGTGCGGTCGGGCGAGACGTAATAGACATGCTCGCCGTCCTGCACCTTCTCGCCGCGGCCGTAGAGCGGGTCGCTGAAGTACACCCCGCCGTGCGGATCGATCCACAGATCGTTGGGCTGATTGAACCGCTTGCCGGCATATCGGTCGGCTACCACCGTGATCTTGCCGCCGGAATCGAGCGACACGACGCGCCCGTTGGCGCCCTCGCAGATCAGCAACTTGCCGTCCTTGTCATACGCCAGGCCGTTGGCGCCGCCGGTCTTTTCGCGAAACGGCGCGGCCTTGCCGTCGGCCCATCGATAGGTGCGGCTGGCGTGCACGTCGGAGAAGACGACGCTGCCGTCCTTGGCGACGGCCGGGCCCTCGGTGAATTCGAAACCCTCGGCCAGCGGCCGCGCCTGGATCGCCACCGACTGCTGTTGAGTGGGCGAGGGCGAGTCTTTCGCTCCGCCGCGTGCGGGGGGAACTTCGTAGGCAAAGGCCACTTTGCCATCGGGGTGCTCGGCCGTGGCGTCTTTGGGCAGGTACGAGCGGACGTACTCCACGCGCACCGTCTGCGGGCCGACGGTCACGCGCAGGCGGCCGGAACTGGGCAGCACGTCGCCGCTGCGGAAGGCTCCCTTGTTGTAGAGCGTGTACGTGGGGTCGGCCGGCTCGGGCAGCGTCTGGTAGGTCACGCCGTCGAGCAGCTGGCGGGCGAAGACGTGGTCGTGGCCCTGGAAGAAGATCGTCACGCCGGCCTTGACCATGAGTTGGTGGATCGGCATCTCCCACCCCGGACGGCGGGCGGCGAACTGGTCGGCGCCCTTCTTGTCGCGTCCGCCCCACTCGAACAGGCCCGCCTGCTCTACCCCGCCGCGCCCCGTCCCCAGCACGTGGTGCGTGAAGACGAACTTGTATTTGGCCTTGCTGGATAGCAGCGTCTGGCGAAGCCAGTCGTACTGATCCTTGCCGAGCGTAACGTCCCACAGGTCGCGATTCTTGGGCCCGCCACCGAGCACGTTGTCTACCGGCTTGGGACTGTGCCAATATGGGTCGATCACCATAAACAGAGCGTCGCCCCAAGTCCAGGCATAGTAGTCGCGCAGCAGACCGATGTGGTCCACCGGCTGCTTGTCGCCGCTGTAGAACTCGTCGGGCGCCGGCGGCGAAAAGAAGCGGTTGCGGCTGGTCTGCGCCAAAACGGCCGCATTGTCCTTTTTGCCGTCGAGATTGCACATCGCCGCCTGTTCGTGGTTGCCGTTGACGAGCATGAGCGGCACGACGCGGCCGACGAGCGAGAGATACGCCCGCTGGTTTCGATATAGGGCTTCGACCGTCTTCTCGCCGATCGTATCGAGGGCGTCGACGCTGAAGTCGTCGCCCATGGTGAAGTAGAAATCCGGTTTGTCCGCGGCCGCCGCCTTGAGCGTCTGCACGTACAGATTCGGGTCGAACTGGTGAACTCGCTCGGGGTGCGAATCGCCCTGCACCTCGAAGATAAACGTGCTGCCGGGGGCGCGCCGGGTCTGGAATCCGCCCTCGGCCGCTGCGGTGAACGGCTCATTGTCGCTTCTGCGCAGAAGCAGGCGGTAGCTGTAGCGGCTGTCGGGCGTGAGGCGCTGCAGCTGCACTTCCATCGGAGACGCAGCAACGAGCTTGAAGGGGGCCGTCCGGGCAGATTCCCCGCCCCCGGGGCCGTACTCGACCAGCGCCTCTGCCCCGGCGGCCGAGAGGATATTAAGCGTGACGGCCGAGTCTGTCGGCCGCGCGACCAGCACCGACAGCGCCTGCAGCGGTTTGACCGCCGCCGGCATGCTCGTGGGGCGTCGCCGCGGCGGGCGCCCTTCCTGTTGCGCCGTGGCGCAGGCGAAGGTCGCTGCAATCACGATGGCCGCTGCAAGATGCTTCATTGCGGGTCTTCCTGTGGCGCCTGCTGGACGTTGCGCGTATAGACGACGCTCAGTCGTGCGCTGGCGAGGATTTTATCCTTCATCGCCGCCAGGAGCACGTCGCGAGTCACGTCGGCTGGCTCGACATCAACTTGTACCGGCGCCACCAGGGCGTAGAGGGTATAGATGTACGTCTTGGCGCCGGGGCCCTTCGAGTGGGGCGGGGCGTATCCCAGGCGGCCGTTGACCGAATTATTGCCAAGCGTGCCGACTCCTTTGACGCTCTTGGCCAGGCTCGTCGTGCCGGCGGGGATGTTGTAGAGCACCCAGTACCACTTGGTTTTGCCCTGCGGGTCCACGTGGTGCATGACCAGGGCGAAGCTCTTGGCGGCCGGGGGCGCCCCTGACCATTCCAGCGGCAGCGTGGCGGCCGCGCCGTCGCCGGTGAACTCCTTGGGAAGCGGTCCCTTGTCGGCCACCGCCGGGCTGCGGAGCACGAACGTCGAGCTGTTCTTGACGGCGATCGAGGATGCTTTGGCGGCCGGCGCTGCCTTTGTAGCTTGGCCTTTCCCAAAGAGGAAGTCGGTGTTCGGGATCGCAGGCATGTCGATCGCTCGCGAGTACAGGTACGCGCCCTTGCAGGTGTACTTGGCGTCGAGGTTGCGAAGCTTGAGCAGCGTCTTCTTCTGGTCGGCCGTCAGCGTCTTGGCTGCCTCCGAGAAGGCCGTGGCGTAGAAGTACGAGATCTCGCCGTCGAGTTCGCCGTAGCGTTTGGACAGCGACATCACCTTGGCCTTGTCGATGGAGGATTCCTTCATGAAGCGGCGCAGCTCCGTGGCGATCTGCCGCCGCACCGAGACGATCTCCTTGAGGTCGTTGCGCTGCTGGTCCACCAGCGCCGTCACCAGCCCTCGCTGGGTGTCGCTCAGGGCCGCCAGGAACGCCTCGCCGCTGTCGCCGGTGAGCGAAGTGCTGATCGAGTAGTTCGGGTTGCCCATCGCCGGGATGTCTTTCATGTAGAACGAGCCGAAGTACGTCGCGTGGCGCTCGGGGCAGAAGTACACGTCGGCCTCGACGTTGCCGGCGTACCAACTGAACATCTCGCTGGCGTAGGTCATGACGGCCACGTGGGCGGTGTGCGAGAGGCTGCGCTTGTCCATCTGGTCTTTCATCTCGGGCCACGTGGCGGAATTATTGAACTTCATCTTCGCCAGGTACGCCTTCTGCTTGTCGCTGAGGGCTCGGACGATGCCGCCCAGGACCTCGGCGCGGCGATAGCTGAGAGCCCCGTCAATCTCGAACACGCCGGCGGTGTACTTCATCACCGCCTCGCGGCTCAGGCCGGTGCTGCCAGTGGGAATATCACCGGCGAGCTGGCGGCAGAACGCTTTGACCAGCGGAAACCGCTTGTATGCGAAATCCGTCAGCATCTTCTCCTGCTCTTTGGCCAGGGTCACAAGCTGGGCCTTCTGCGCGTCGGTCAGGACGTAAAGCATGTTGTTGGCCGCGCGCGGCACGAACGACGTGTTGTGGCCGAGCTGGTTGGTGTCGACGTCGCGCATGTACTGGAAACCGCAGAAGTCCGCCACCTTGCCCGGCGGCAGGAAGGTGTTGCCGCCCAGATCGCCTGTGAGGAACGCCAAGCCGTCGAAGGCGATGGTGTTGAGCTGCGCGCGGTCGGAGATCGCCTGTTCGATGTTGTAGCCCCCGCCGCCCTGGCGGGCTTTGCCCTCACCGGCCTGCCCGCGCCCTTTGCGTCCGCCTGTCTGGCCGTCGCCCTTGCCGCGATGGTTATCGCTGGCGCCCTGCCCCTGGCCTTGACGCTCGGCGTTCCGGCCGCCCCCTGCCTCGGCGCGATCCGGCGGGGGATCGAGCTCGCTGATCTTTTCGCTGCTGAACCCCGCGTCCTCGATGGCTTGCTTGAGGTCCGGACCGTTTCGCAGCCCCGCGTCGCGAAACGCCTTGTTGATCGCCTTGGCCTGATCGGCCGTCAGCGAGCCCGACCCGTACTTCGACAGGATCGTCTTGACCTGGGTTTTGACGTCGCCGCCGGAAGACTGAGCCTGATCCCGCTCGCCATTCTGCGCCGGCGGGTCGGGCCTGTCGCCCTGCTGCGCCCAGGCCGCTGCGGCCAGAATACCCAGTACGATTACAGCGAATGCATGTCTCATAGTCTCTCCTTCGGAGTCTTGGTTGTTCCGGCTAGTCGATGACTTCCCCTCCTATTGCGCCGCCGTGACGGCCGCGGACAGAAAATCCTGACAATCACTCATTTTCTTGTCCGGGGGCTCTGGCCCAGTGACAATAGTCTGTGGAAAGGCAGCCTATGAGCGGCAGCGACTTGCCAGCCAGCCTCGCGCCGGGCGGTATCGAGCCCCTGGCGATGTTTGAGATTCTCGCCAACGAGAACGCCGACTCGTTGACGGCATTTCTGCGCGCGGCCGTCGGCGACGCGGCGGCGGTGGACGATCTCTTCCAGGAGACGCTGCTGATCGCCTGGCGCAAGATCGCCGAGTTTGATCGTGCCCGGCCGTTCGGGGCATGGCTGCGCGGGATCGCGCGGCGGCTGGTGCTGATGCACTATCGCAAGAGCGGCCGCGAGGTGGCGCTGGGCGACGAGCGCGTGCTGGAGCACCTCGATCAGCGCGTGAGTCAGATCGAACATCACAGCGGCGATACGCTCGATGAGAAGATCGTGGCCTTGAAGGACTGCGTGGAGCGGCTCGAACCGCTCTATCGCCAGCCAATCGAACTGCACTACCAGCAGAATCGCACGACGCAGTGGATTGCCGAACACCTGGCCTCGACGAGTGACGCCGTCCAGAAACAGCTCCAGCGAGCGCGGCTGCAATTGGCGCGATGCCTGGAGCGAAAGGGCATTCTTTCCCGCCCGGAATGAATCGGATGAAAAGCGCACCTGACAACCCGGAACTGCAGGCGGCGACAGCCGATGAGAGGCTGGTGCACGCCTTGCTGACGCACCTGTACGATGAGCAGTCGGCCCAGCACCGCCGGCGGCGCGTGCAGCGCGTGGTGGAGGCCATCGCCGCCTCGGCCCGGCCCGCGCGGCGCGTGGCGCTGTGGGCGCGCCGCGCCGCGTATGCGGCAGCGGCGATGCTTCTGGCCGCTGTCGGAATATGGGTCTTCAATACGCCCTCGCGGGCAATGGCCTCGCTCAATGACATCATCGGGGCCCTGGCCAAGCCGGGCGACCGCACCTATCACATCGCGATGCAGGACCTCGACGAGCCTCCGCCGCCCGAGGGCGACGACCGTCCGCCGCGGCCAGGTGACGGCGACCGCTCGGGCCCGCGCATCCCGCGCCCCGGACTCGACGATGCCACGCTGTACCTGCGCGACGGGCGGCAGTATCTGCTCGTCCGCCGCGACCCCAACGGCGGCGTCATCTACGATGGCTTCGACGGCCGCCAGAGCTGGCGCATCCGCCGCGGTGAATTGGCCGAGACGCGCCAGGGCCCGGGCGCCGGAGGCATCCCCATGCCGGCGCTGATGGCCGATGTGCCTTTCAGCGATCTGCACCAGACGCTCGAGCGAATCAAGGTCAACTACACGCTTGAGCGATTGGATGAAACGGCTCTGCCCTCCGGCGGGCAACTGCTGCGGCACGTGCTGGTGCGGAGGAACTCGCGGCAGGTCAAAGGGCCCGAGACGATCGAGATATGGGCTGACCTGCACAGCGGCCTGCCCCGCCGCATCGTCTTCGACCGAGCCAAGATTCAGGGCAACATCGAGCCCTGCCGCGTGACGCTGGACCTGCTCAGCGACAAGCCGCTGGCGACGGACTGGTTCACGCCCGCCCCGCACAAGTCGCGGCCGTGATATGAAGTCATGCGTGCTTCGCGCCCCACGGCCACGGGCGGGCTTTTCCGGCGGTGGGGCGGGGTTGGTTGGGATTGTAGTTGTGGCAGAAGTCGTAGGCGGCTCTGACGTTGGCGGCGGGCACTTCCGGGCCGATCACGTTGCTGGAGAACAGCAGCAGTTGGCGGCCGCCGTTGGTGTAATCCAGCACGTACTCGAGTTCCTCGCGCACGTCATCCGGCGTGCCCCAGGGCAGCGTGCGGGAGATGTTCATGCCGGTCATGTACAGGAACTCCTGCCCTTGCAGGCTGCGGCGATTCGAGAAGGCGAAGGGGTCCACGCCGTACTCATATTGGAAGCCCTGAAAGCCGGAGAAGCCCGCTGCGATGATGTCGTCGATGATGGGCATGACGTTGCCGTCGCAGTGGTAGATCACGCGGATGCCCGCCTCGACGAGCGGCTCGATGGCGTACTTGCACAGCGGCCAGTAACGGTCGCGCAGGAACTGCGGGCTGACCATCGTGCCGGTGTTGATGCACATATCATGGCCGGTGAAGAGGATCGGCGGCAGGTCCAGGTCGCGATAGACGTCGACGAGGATCGAGTTGGTCGCCCGGGCGTCGATGGCGCCTTCCCAGTAGATCCGCTCGACGGCGTCAGGGTACATCGCGCAGGCGGCCAGGTATGCCTCGTACCCGTAGCTGCAGTACATCATGAAGTTGGGCACGACGTGCCAGAACGTCGGGATCAGTTCCATCCCGTCGAAGCTCTTGCGCTGCTCGCCGATCCAGTTGGCGTAGTCGGCCCGCATCTTGGGGCGGTCGATCTTGGCCAGGAATTCCTGCTCCGACGCCGGGGCCTGCTCGGCCCGCTTGAGAAGGTCCTCGGGCGTGAACCGGGAGAACTTGGCCTCCTCGACCTGCCCTGCGCGCACCTGGTCGGCCACATTGGGCACGATCAGCCCGCCCACCAGCGCATCGGCGCCGAGGTTCTTGTACGCGCGGATCGTCATTGCCTGCGCGTCGGCCAGGAATGCCTCGACGCTCACGCCGGCGAACTCGGCCAGTACGCCGGCGCTGAGCATCCACCCGCCGACGGTCGCAATGCGATCCACTTCCTGCCCCAGCACCTGCCGCTTGATTCGTTCTTTGGGCGTCATGCTACCGCTCGTCATCGGGAAGGGGGATGTAGTCGAACCAATCGAACGCGGCCGCCGCTGTGCAGGGCTTGCCCCAGCCGGTGGCGTAGAGGGCGATCATCACGCCGGTGAACCCGCCGGCGGCCTCGCTGGTGAGGTAGGCCGCCGAGGCCTTGCCCAGGGGAATCTTGTCCTGCCCGACCGTGGCAAAGAAGGCGTATTCGTCGCGCGTGGCCTCGATGCTCAGTTCGACTCGGGGACACGCACAACGGGGTTGTGCGTGGCACCCTTTCTCGTCCGGCAGCGGGTGGCACGCTGTTTCCTGGGCGATGTCGCCGATGCGCTGGCGGACGATCGCGCAGCGCTTGCCGTTGCGAACCGTCACGGCCAGGTCGTAGTGGTGCCGGTCGTTCATCCGCACGGAGATACCCGCCTCTTCGTTCTCGGCCGCGGGGGCGAAGTCCAGCAGGGCGGCTGCCCGGCAGTTGAAATGCTGCTGGCGGCGGCAGATCAGGGTGGGGGAGTCTTCCGCATCCGGCGTGACGGCCGACCCTTTGAGCGTGAGCCACCCGGGGCGCTGCGTGAGGGAGTAATTCTCCATCGCAGGGTTTCGCAACCAGTTCCAACTCATCGCGAAGTCGGGCGAATCAAAGTCGTCGCGTGTGGGCGCAGGCGGGACCGGATGCGGCGACAGGGCGGTGGGGACATCCATCTGCAATTCAATCGGACGCCCAAAGTTTATCACAGGCCAACCGAGGTCCATCGGCCGGGTCACTTCAGTGACCCCGGAATCCCCGGTCCACGTCACCGGTGCCAGGAAGGTCTCGCGCCCGAGATGGTGGCGAGTCGGGTACATGAAGAGCGAATGTCGCGTGCCCAGGAACACCATCCACCAGTTGCCGCGGTGGTCCTGCACGAGGTCGCCATGGCCGATGCTGTGGATGCGCGACGGCAGCGAGCGGTGCGTGAGGATCGGGTTGTGCGGGCAGGACTCGAAGGGCCCGTACGGGCTAACGCTTCGGGCGATGGTGATCATGTGGCACAGTTCCGTGCCGCCCTCGGCGATCAGCAGATACCACCACCGCCCGATGTGGTACAGGTGCGGCCCTTCTGCGTGTTGGCCGCCCGTGCCGGACCAGATGAACCGCATCGGTTCGAGCAGCTTGCCCGAGGCCGCGTCGATGCGGGCCACGCCGATGCCTTTGCCCCCGCGGCCGTCGTCGCACCAGTTGCCGGTGATGTAGCACGCGCCGTCGTCGTCGAACGCCAGCGAGGGATCGATCCCCGGCGAGTCCACCGCAACCGGCGCCGACCAAGGCCCCGCCGGGTCGCTGGCCGTCACCAGGAAGTTGCCGCCGAAGGACACATTGGTGGTGATCATGTAGAATCGCCCGGCGTGATGCCGCAGCGTCGGGGCAAATATCCCGCACGAGATGGGGCTCTTGTCCAGAGGCAGTTGCTCGGGCCGGTTCAGCACGTACCCTATCTGCCGCCAGTTATAGAGATCGCGGCTATGAAAGATCGGCACGCCGGGGAAGTACTCGAACGAACTGGTGACGAGATAATAGTCCTCGCCTACGCGACAGACGCTCGGGTCGGGATAAAAGCCGGGGATGATCGGGTTTGGATATATCATGATGGTGCGGAAGGTAGCACAGGCATTTCCAATTTCCAATTTGCAATTTCCAATTGAAAAGAAATTAAGACTCAGCGCAGTCCGGCGCATCTTTGTTGTTAAATTGGAAATCGGAAATTGGGAATTGTAAATCCGTCAGCGCAAGAAAAGGGCCCGGTAAGCTCGCTGCTCCCGGGCCCTTTTGTGTTACGGATGCATTATCAGGCGTACAGCGCGCCGAGGTACTGGCAGGCGCGGTAGTCGTCGCCGCCGAAGCGGTCCCACATCGTCGGGCGGAAGATTTCGCACGAGCAGACGTTGTGCATGTCCACCGGGATGCGCAGCATCGCGTTGAACGTGATCATGTCCGCGCCAATGAGGCCGAAGCTGTTGGCGTCGTGGTTGGGTCCGATGCGGCTCATGTACTCGAAGCTGCTCATGCCGCGGGGCGTCCAGTAGCTCTCGGGCCAGGTCTTGTCCGTCACGCGGCTGATGTGGTCAGCCACGCTGACGGGCAGTTCGACCGTCTCGCCTTCGACGATCGAGCAGGTCAGCATGTCGCCCACGGCGTTGTAGCGGTAGGCGGTCATCGGCACGCCGCCGGGGGTGCGGTAGTGGCTCGAGAGGCCGTCGCCGGGGAAGTACGTCAGGCCCGCGCCCATGTACGTCGTGCCGTCCATCGCGGCCTTGACGAGCTTATTATGGGCGGCCGAACTGGAGCGGATGGCGTCCCAGGCGTCGGCGGCTGAGAGGTCCTTCCAGTTCTTGCCGGCGAACTCCAGGGCGTTGACGGCGTAGTCCAGCGCGCCGGCGCCGCTGTTGCGCTTGTCGATGATGCCCTGCGGGCAGATCTTGGTGACATCCTTGCCGGTGGCGGCCTTGATGCTCTCGGGCGTCCAGTTGGTGCGGATGTCGGCGAAGAGCTGCGGCATGCCGCCGGTCAGCAGGTGCGCCGCGAGCATTCCGATGGCGTTCTTGCTGTCGTTTTCGGTGGCCACGATAAACGGCGTGCGCGGGCCTTCCCAGCCGAAGGAGCTGTTGAGCAGGCTCTCAGCCACGTCGAAGTTAGGGTACAGGTCCGTCCACTGGCGCTGCCCCTGCGTGCCCGAGGCGATGGCGTTGGCGCCCTGGGCCAGCTCGACGTTGTCGACAAATCCCTGGGCCTTGGCGACCTTCGAGTCGGCCAGGCGCGGGTTGCCGATCATCAAGTCGCGCACGATCAGCGTCATCTTCATCACGTCTTCAATGAGCTTCTCGGGCGGCTGCGGGCGGTTGCCCGGGCCGAAGTCCATCTTGAACTTCTTGAAGAACTTGATCGAAGCGGCCAGCTCTTCGTGATCGAACAGGCCCTTGTCCATGCGGCCGCGCAGGGCGACCATGTCCACCGACACCGAGCCCATGCCCAGATACTGTTCCATCATGTTGCGGCGAACGTCCGAGCCGATGATGCCCATCGACACCGAACCGATCGACAGGTAGTTCTTGCCGCGCATGTACATGACGGCCGCGGCGCAGCGGGCGAAGCGGACCAGGCGCTCGGTGACGAAGTCGTTGAGGCCCTTGGTCTCGTCTTCCAGGTCGGGGGAGTAGATGCAGAAGATCGGGCGCTTCTTCTCGTCCATGGCGGCGGTGAAGGCCTTGAGCCACACCGCGCCGGGGCGGTCGGTCTGGTTGAGTCCGTAGGCGGCCTGGATCCACTCGGTGGAGCCCACGCCGGCCGCGGCGCTCATCAGCTCGTCCGAGTACGACCACGAGCGGCTGATCCAGATGTTGGCGCCGACGTTCTGCTCGGCGTAATACTTCTGGGCGATGGCGCCGGTGCGGGGCCCGTAGACGATTTCCGGCGCGACGACGACGCGCACGGGGCGCCCGTCGGGCAGCTTGACCTTGCTGGTGATCAGGTCGTACACGCGCTGGGTCATCGCCCAGGTGCGGTCGACGTTGTCTTCATAGGCGCCCACGCGGCCGTCGGCCACGGGCGTCAGGGCGATCGTCGGCGTCGGGCCTACCAGCGTGCCGTCGAAAGTCGCAAACTTTCGTTTGGTGGCGGAAAGCTTCTCAAAGTTCGGTGCGTTGCTTGCCATGATCTCTCCTTCTGCGTCTGGGTTAGTTTTTCCGGTGCGGTGTTATTTGCCCGCCTGCAACTGGGCATACTGTGCCAGCTTGGCTTGCCAATGCTGGCGATTTTCAGGCATGAACGTCGACATTTCGAATGAGGCGCGGGCGATCTTGCGGATGTCGCCCTTGGTCTTGATGATGCCCAGCGCCAGCGCCTGGCCCAGGCCATTGCCCACGGCTGTACACTCGTCCACGCCGGCGTAGACGGTCATGTTGCAGGCGTCGGCGGTGAGCTGGCAGAGCAGCTTGTTCTTGATCCCGCCGCCGACCATGTACAGCGCGCTGGGGCGTTTGCCGGTCAGGGTTGCGATGGCGTCGATCGAGCGGGCGTACTCGGCCGCCAGGCTCTCCAGCGCCGATCGCACCAGGTGGCCGCGGTCCAGCGCAGCGCCGCCGGGCAGGAGCTTTCGCAGGGCGTCTTCCATGTCGGCCGGGGCCATCAGGGTGGGGTGGTTCACGTCGAACAGCGGAACCTCGCTGACCGCAGCGGCCTCGGCGACCATGCGGTTGAAGTCCCAGGGGTCTTCGCTGCTGTGCCACTTGCGTCGCAGCTCCTGCACGACCCACAGGCCCGGAATGTTCTTGCAGGTGAACCAGTCGCCGATGGTGCACTCGCACGAGTAGCCCATCTTCAGGGCCTCGGGCGTGGCGACGGGGTGCTTGACCAGCGTGCCGGTGATGCTCCACGTTCCGCAGGACAGGAACGCCCAGTCGCTGCCGCGGGCGGGAACCGCCGCCACAGCCGCGGCGGTGTCGTGACCGGCCGTGGCGATCACCGGCACTGGTCCGCTCAGGCCGGCGGCCTGGACGATTTCCGGCAGCAGGTCGCCCAGCACCAGCGGCGGGCGGACGAGCTGGGGGAACATTTTGCGTTTGAGCTTAAAGCGCTTGACGACTTCGCTGGAGAGTTTGCGGTTGGTTCCGATCAGGCACGAGGTCTGCGCCAGCGACAGCTCGGCGACTTTCTTGCCGCAGAGGAAGTAGCGAAACAGGTCGGCCATCCACAGCATCGTGTCGGCGGCCTTGAGCAGCGGGCTGTTGTCGCGCTGCATCGCCAGAAGCTGAAACAGCGAGCCGATGGTCCAGGGCTCCATCGCCGTTGCGGCGAAGACTTCGTCGCGCGACATGATCGGGTCTGAGTAGGCGTGGATATTTTCGGTGCGGGTGTCGCGGTAATGGACGGGGTTGCTCAGCAGCTTTCCGTCGGCCGCCAGCAGGCCGAAGTCCACGCCCCAGGTGTCGACGCCGATGCCGGCCAGCTTGATCCCGCGCTTGGCGACGACCTTGAGGGTCTCGATGACTTCGCCGAAGAGATAGGGGAAGTCCCAGTACATCGTGCCGCCCATCTTCACCGGGCGGTTCTCGAAGCGGTGGATCTCCTGCAGGTGCAGGACGCCGTCCTCGAGGGTAACCAGTTCGCCGCGGCCGCTCGATGCGCCGAAGTCCAACGCGAGAAAATGATATTGTTCGCCCATGACCGTCCTTCCGTCAGTTTGCAGACAGAAAAATCTACTCAGTTGCGTCGGCGGATGCAAGTAGTAGCACGCCGCAGTAGCACGGGCATCTTGCCCGTGAGTCCCACGGGCGTCCCGCCCGTGGCGGGGGAGGGGCAAGACCGACGACGAGGACGAGGACGACGACGAGTACGAAATGCAGCGAGATGGACAGCGTTTTGGCGGGGCTCTTGTCAGGCCGAAGCCTTGGCGAAGGCTGATGCCCCGCGCGTTGTTCGGGGAATACGCGTCGAGCAAGCTCGACCGCTAACAAAACGAGATCTTGGACCGGGTTCCTGCTTCTTCCCAATCCTCTTAATCTTCTTAATCCGCGTAATCCCGCTCTCCCCGCTCCCGTCCCCGCTTCCGATTTAGGCTCTGCCGAGGTATTCGCCGGTGCGGGTGTCGACTTTGACGGTCTCGCCCAGGGCGATGAACGAGGGGACGCGGATGCGGGCGCCGCCTTCGCAGGTGGCTTCTTTGAGCTGGGCCTGGGCGGTGGCGCCTTTGACTTCCGGCGGAGTGTCGACGATCTTGAGTTCGACCGTGTTGGGCAGGTCGGCCAGCACGGCCACGCCCTCGACGAATGAAATTTCCACCGGCAGGTTGGCCGTGAGGAAGACGGCGCGGTCGCCGATGATGTCGGCGGGGATCTCGATCTGCTCGAACGACTCGGTATCCATCAGGATATGCTTGTCGCCGGCGGCGTAGAGGAACTCGAAGGGCTTGCGCTCCAGGTACGCCTCGTCGAGCATCTCATCGACGCGGAAACGGTTGGGCAGGATCTGCCCGGTCTTGATATTGCGCAGCTCGACCTGCATGTACGAGCGCTTGTTGCCCTTGGCCACGTGCTGCATGGAATGAACCACGCAGGCGTTGCCTTCCCACTTGACGCCCATACCTTTACGCAGATCTACGGCTTTGACACCCATGAAGTTCTCCTGACAAGGCCGCTCCGGCTGCGTGCACAGACGCACGACCGGAGCGGGAGTGAACGAGCTATGTTTATTATCTTACTCGGAACCGGGGGTCTTCGTCCAGACGTTCCCGGCGCCGTCGTGTTCCAGATTGGCGTGCAATTCCAACAGGCGCTGCAGCGACCGCACGGGCGGCGGCTCGCTCCAGCCCATGCGCAGCGCCACGCTCTTGGCCAGTCTGGAGACCGGGTAGGGGCGCTTCCATGATTCGAGGATGGCCCAGACTTCCTTCCAGAATCGCACCATGCGCCGGCGCGTGGCGGCGGCCTTAAGCTGCTCCATGCCGACCTGCTCGATCTGGCGCACGCGTTCGCGCGTGATGGAGTAGGTCTCGCCCAGTGCGGCCAGCGTCTGGGGCTTGCCTTCGCTGCCCAGTCTGGCCAGGATAATCTGCGCTGTGCGCCGGTTTGGGATGGCCGGCTTGACGACGCTGGCGACCATGGCGGGGTAGGAGGAGTAGTTGACGGCATGGCCGAGCGGGTCGGCCTGAGGAAAGACCAACTGCACAAGCTGCTTCTGGAGCCTGCTGAACGACTGCTCGGCAAAGCTCCACTGCGACATCAGTTCATGCACGGGCGTCGCGAGCAGTTGGCCGATCGTCGTGATTCCCATGTCGTACATGATTCGCTGCGCGCGGCGCGGGGCGGCGATCTGCTTGACGTCCATCTCACTCAACTGCGGCGAGCCAGCGCCCATGGAGGGATACGCCGGGCCCTGCAGCGCCACGTCGAGATCCTCGGCGGTATATCGTTGTGACTGCCCGGACCGATTCAGGTCTTGGACTATCTTCTGGGCCAAGGTCATTTCGGCCAGTGCAGACTTTTTAGGCCTGGGGGACATATCCGAAGGTCGCTCCAGAGGGTTCTGCGTTGCAGGTATTACTGAGGGCTGTTTCCGATAGATTAGGATTATACGGAGTTTGGGAGATGCTGTCGATACCGATTATGTTTTTTGAGCAATGCCCCAGGCACAGGGAAAAGTCGCGGCGGTACATTTTGGACCACGCTGCTACAATGCCTGCATATCCCGTGTCATCCAGCCGATAATGGGATAAGATTCCGGCTGGGCGGCCATGCCGAATAACCCGTTTTGCCTAGACACGAAAGGATCCCGATGTCCAAGCAACTCGTCAGCAAGATCAAGAGCAAGAAAGCCATTATCGGCGTCGTGGGGCTGGGCTACGTCGGTCTGCCCCTGGTGCGGGAGTTCACCGGCTCGGGCGTGCAGGTGATGGGCTTCGACGTCGATCCGGAAAAGGTCAAGGCCCTCAAGGCCGGCAAGAGCTACATCGAGCACATCCCTTCCTCGACCGTCAAGAAGATGATCGCCGGCGGCCTGTTTGAAGCCACCACCGATTTCTCGCGCATGAAAGAGGCCGACTGCATCCTCATCTGCGTGCCCACGCCGCTGACGAAGATGCGCGAGCCGGATATGACGTACATCGAGGCCACCACCGCGGCCATCGCCAAGACGCTGCGTAAAGGGCAACTGATCGTGCTGGAGTCGACGACGTACCCCGGCACCACGCGCGAGGTCATGCTCCCGGTGCTGGAAGCGCGCGGCCTCAAGGCCGGCAAGGACTTCTACCTGGCCTTCTCCCCCGAACGCGAAGACCCCGGCAACAAAAACTACTCCACCCGCACCATTCCCAAGGTCGTCGGCGGATATGACAAGGCCTCGCTCGATGCGGCCGTGGCGTGCTACTCGCAGGCGCTGGAGACCGTCGTGCCCGTCAGCAGCTGCGAGGCGGCCGAGGCGTGCAAGATCCTCGAGAACACCTATCGCTGCGTCAACATTGCGATGGTCAACGAGCTCAAGATCCTCTTCGATCGCATGGGCATCGACATCTGGGAGGTGATCCGGGCGGCCTCGACCAAGCCTTTCGGTTTCACGGCGTTCTATCCGGGCCCGGGCCTGGGCGGGCACTGCATTCCGATCGACCCGTTCTACCTGTCGTGGAAGGCCCGCCAGTACGGCATGAGCACGCGGTTTATCGAGCTGGCCGGCGAGATCAACGTGGCCATGCCGCAGTACGTCATCAACAAGGTTATGTACGCCCTGAACTGGCGCGGCAAGGCCCTGAAGGGCTCGAAGGTGCTGGTGCTGGGGCTGGCGTACAAGAAGGATATCGACGACGTGCGCGAGAGCCCGTCCATCGAGCTGATCGAGCTGCTGGAGTACCGCGGCGCCAAGGCCGACTACAACGACCCCCACGTGCCCCACACGCACAAGATGCGCGAGCACGATCTCAAGAAGAGCTCCAGGAAGCTCTCGGCGAAGATGCTGGCTGGCTACGACGCCGTGATCATCAGCACCGATCACAGCTCGTACGACTACCAGTTCATCGTCGACAACGCCCGGCTCGTCGTCGATACGCGCAACGCGACCAAGAACGTCAAGCGCGGAAGAAACAAGATCGTGAAAGCGTAGGCCCCAAGAAAACCTTGCCACAAAGATCACGAAGAGAAAGGCAGACTTCCTCTTTGTGATCTTCGTGGCGAAGTTATTTCGGTTGGAACTTTTTTCCCCTTCAGGCGTCTCATCTTGCGATGCAATATTCGGAGGCATCGCAATGAACCTCAACCGAAAAGACATCCTGCCCCTGGCGGCCCTGATGATTGTAGTCATAGCGGCGGCCATCGCCGCGCTGGGGTAGGCACACGTTCGTAGTGTGCCCGTAAGGGCATACGGTCGTAACGAGCGCCAGGGAAACGCCTTACGGCGTCACTACGAACATCTCACCGCACGCTCGTCATGGCCGTGCGGATCTGCGGCATGAGCTTGTTAACGGAATCGGCCCGGCCGCCGGCCTCGACCACCACGACCCTGTCGCCCCGGACAAAGACGCCGACCAGATACTTGAACGGCGCGCCGCTGCGGATGGCGTCGTAGGTAATGAGGCGGCCGGGAATGCCCGCTTCGCTCGTGATGGCTTCATTGCGCGTCTGCTTGTACCCCTCGCGCGAGGCGATCTGGTTGCCCACGGCCGAGGACCAGAACTCCAGCGTTCCATTCTTGGGGTTCTCCTCGGTGCGTTTGGCCAGCACGACCCCGTCGGCCGAGACGGCCTTTACGTCATAGGGTGGAGTCTTTTCGACCGGCACGAACTCGCCGGGCACCTCGATGTTCGCCCCGCCCAGGCAGCCGGTGCAGATCCCAGCCATTGCCAGCAGTGCCAAAGCCCTGATACGCGACATAGTCTTTCCC
>JAJFVE010000062.1 GCA_021371965.1 Planctomycetaceae bacterium | reverse complement strand
GGCATGTTCACCTGGAAGTAGTTCGCCACGTTCGCGTCGGAGCGGCCGATTTCGAGGCTCATCACCGACTCGTCGCTGATTTCCAGGGTGTCCGGTTTGATGGGCTGGGGCATGATGTACCCCTTTACCGTGTCCAGATCCTTGCACGGGTTGTTGCGATAGACCAGCACCACGCCACCCGGCCGCCCCGGGTCGTCCGTCGTGTCCTGCCGGTCCTCAATGAAGAGCTCCGTCCACGGCCCAACGTCCAGAAAACCGCGCATGATGTCCCACAGCGTCCCCTGCGCCGATTGCGCGCCAAACGCGCTGATCGTGCCGGCCGAGGCCGTTGCTTCGTACTCGATCTGCTGCAGATAGCTCAACTTGCACGTGTCGGGTGACACGCTGAACCCCGCGATGTCGTAGAGGAACGGGTTGATCACCTTATCGACGATCTGCCTGACGAAGTCGTTTCCGAACTGGTTCGGCTTGGCCTCAATCCCGTAGTTCACGAAGGCGCCCAGGACGGTCAGCAGGTTCTGCCCGATCACGTAGTTGGGCAGGTAGCGGATCTGGATCATCTCCAGCACCTTGCCGTAGTCGGCGCCGCTGATCGTCACCGCCCGCGCCGGCCGGCCGTCCGCCCCCATCGACATTGACCGCCGCACGCTTGATACAAAACCGCGCATCACCACCGGCGGCGCCATGCTGGTAGCGACCGGGTCGGGCCGGTGTCGCATGCGGATTTCCACCACGTCCATGGGCTCGACCAGGCCATACAGCGAGTCCAGCTTATCGGCATCCATCTGGTCCACTGCCACCATAGCCCATTGGCCGGCCGGCTGGCGAACGCTTTTGCTGGTTTCCAGCGAGCTCCCGTCACCGAAGAAGGGCGTGAGGTCGATCACCCGGCTGCCGCCAGAGAACCGCTCAGACGACGGCACGTTGCGGCCATCGTTGCCCGTCACCATACGCCGCGCCATCGTCTTGTAGAGCATCACCCGAAACTCGGGCATCATGATTTTTGCGGACATCGGTCAACCTCCAAACGGGGAAGGGGTTCGGCGGCCGGAAGACACCGCAATCGGCGCAATCTGTCGGCCATGAGGATCGCGCAACGTCACCTCGACGCTGCTGCGCACATCCACCGGGTCGGCCTTGCCCGCACTGGCCCGCCGGCCCACTGCGCCCGAGTCGTAGTCGGCCACGTTGCCGCCCATCTGCTTGAGCACCTTGTCGGCGTACTGCTGGGTTTCCATGGGCATGGCCTGCCCCTTGGCACCGCGGCCCGTCTTCAGCCAGGCGTCCAGGTTCCCCTCGCCCCAGTTGTAGGCCATCAAGGCGTGCTGCATGTTGCCGTTATATCGGCTGTGCAGAAGGGACAGGTATTTGCGTGCCGCGCCGCGGCTCTGGCCTTCGTCAAACGGATCTGACACGCCGAACCGCTTTGCAGTGCCGTCCATCAGCTGATAGGGCCCCTTGGCGCCGGCGCCGGAGACAGCAAAGCGGTTGCCGCCGCTCTCGACCTTGCGCACGGCATCCAGCAGCGAATCATCGACCCCGGCTCCCTTCCATCCTGTTGTGCGATCCAAGATGCGATCAGCCGCAGATGGCCTGATCATGCCGCTTTCGACCTTCAGTTTCAGAAAGTCTTCCATATCGGCCGCGTCTTTCTGACGCTTCCGCTCGGCATTGTAGGCATTCGCCTCCTCGCTGCCACCAGCGAACACATTCACCAGCCGGCCCACGCCATCCCGGATCATGTTGGTGGCCGGGATGAGGTCGTCACCGAGCCGGGCGAGGGCCGTTTCCATCTGCTTCTGCACCTCGAGCGACTTCTTGCCGTCGCTCATCTCCTGATCGGCGCGCGACAGGATGTCGGTCAGGGTGTCCTGCACCTTGCCGAAGTCGCCTGAATCCAGCGCTTCCTTCAGCGCCGCGCGGTCGGCCGCGCCGATGTCCTTGCGGTCACGCACCGAGCGGATCGTCGGGACCAGGTCGCCCATGTTCCGCGCCGCCGCGACGCTGGCCAGGGACTGCATGCCCGCGCTGTTGATCTTGCCGAAGTCGATGCCGCGCCGCTTCGTCAGCGCCTCAATCCCGCCCAGCTGGTCCGGCGAGAAGCCGGCCATCACCGCGGCCTGCTGCTCGTTGAGCCCAAAGAAGCCCTGCAAGGATGCCGCCAGAACCTCGGGGTTCCCACCGTAATGCTTCTGGATCATGCCGCGCACGGCGTCGAAGTTGGACGTGCCGCCAGAACCCCTGAAGCCCGTCATCTTTCCCCACGGCGATGCGGCAAGATCGCTGCCCGTCCCAAACAGGCCCATTCCCATCAGGGCCTTGGCACCGAACGCGGAGATTCCCGGGTTCGCCTTGGCCAGCGCCGCATAGGCCACATTCAGCGAGGCCTCGCCCTTGGCGCCGCCCTGGCGCATGGCTTGGTCAGCCTGCATCAGCAGCGAGCCGGCGCCCTGCGCATCCAGGCCCGGCAGCTTCAGGCGGGTCAGCGACGAGATGCCGCCAGCGAAGGCCTCCATGTTGGGCATGGTGAGCGTCTGCCGGGCCATGCTGGTGGCGAACTGCTGCACCGCCGCCATCACCTCTTGGGCCTGCGCGACGTTGCCGCCTTTCTCGAGGCTCTCGGCCAGAATCGCACCCAGCTTCTTGGAGCTCGTCTCGTCGATGGTGACGCGAAGGCCGCGCATCGCCGAGAAGAAGCCCACGCCGGCGCCCGGGTCCATGCCGTAGGCCCGGCTGAAGCCGTAGGCGTTGCGGAGCTCGCCCTGCAGGCCATCCATGCCGCGCATGTTGCCGCCGCGGGCGAACTGGCGGGCGTAGGACGCCGACTCGACGCTGCTCAGGCCATATCCCGCGGATGCGCCGCGGTTCATGTCGCGCAGGGTGTTGAAGTTGACGCCGATGTCCCCGAGCTGCCGCTTGAGGAAGTCGATCGAGTGCGCCTCTTGGGTTGCTATCTCATGACCCTTGACGAGCGAAGAAATCGACGCCGCAAGCCCAGCAAACAGCATGCCCTGCAAGCCAAAGCGCAGGCCGCCCGACAACACGGAAGCCGCCCCTGGCGTTCCGGCCATTTGCCCGAGCCCGTTCAGGCTTTGGTTAATCCCTGCATGCGCAAAGCGGCCGAAGTTGTAGCCGTAAGTTCCCCGCCCCTGCGGGGTGTGAGGAGGAACACGAGGCGGAACGCGCGGCACCGGCGGCATACTCGGCGGTGGAACCGGAACCGGTGGGCCGGCTGGCACGGGGGGCGCAGAAGGCGCCCCCGGGACCACCTGGCCAGGGATATTGAAGCCCTTGCCTCCAGCCTTGCCCAACTGCTCAAGGCGCTGGATGAGCGCCTGCACATTCTTCTCGAGCTGCTTGATCTTGGCCGACGCCCTGTCGGCCGCCTTGCCGATGTTATCGACACCGGCTGCCGTCGTGATCGTGGCCTGCTGAACGCCCTGGACGTTCGCCTGTACGTCAATCCCGACGCGCTGGTTCATGGGGTGATGTCCTCGAAGTCGTCCGGCAGATCATCGTCTTCGCCGTCCTCTTCGGCCCACTGCGCTGCGACGGCTTCGGGGTCAAACGACTCGTCTTCCGCGAACTGCTGCTGCGGGTTCTCGAAGAACAGGTGAGCGAAGTAATCGACAGCCACCTCTTCCGGGGTGGCGTCCAGGTATCGCGCGTCAGTCGGCGGCAGGTTGTACCGGCGCCGAAACGCGAAGGCCATCGTCGCCGCCTGCTGCCGGCCGAGCCGCCGCGCCAGCTTGGGCAGCTGGGCGTCGAAAAGAGGACTCCTTTTCAAAGAGGGCTGCACCGACGCGGACCAGTCGCGCATAGGCCTCGTCGTCGTCCGGGTCCAGGGCCTCAAGGTTGAAGCTGGCCGGAGCCTCCACCAGCAGCACCTTGATCGCCGACCAGGCCGACGCGATCAGGTGCAGATTGTCGCTCGGCTCATCAAGGCCGCCCGTCAGCGCCTCGTACTCGGCCTGAATCTTGATGCCATCGCGGAAGCTGCGGCGGCGGAACATGAAATCACCGATGCCGGGCACCGGGACAGAGAAATTAGCGGACACGCATCACCTCGCGGAAAATCACCTTCTGCCATTCGGCAGCCAGGGCCAGCGAAAACGCCGACCACCATTCAATCGTCTTGAGCATCATTGCCACCTGTATGAGCTTGCTCGATACCGCCCCACCACCGCTGCCAGCCACGGGCAATCACGGTTGTTTCTGCGCACCGTGCTGCAAGCTGCTCATAGCTCTCGACCCGGATTCCGTCGCCGGCGGCAGCAGATCCAGGGTCGGAAGAGGCTGCCGCAGCACGCTCGGCGGCACGGGAAGGCTCGGGCACGGGGCAGCCACATACTGCGGCCGGCTGGCGCACGCGGTCAGCGTAGAAGCTGCGCACAGCATCAAGATCAGCCTGAACATTTTCGGTTTCCTCTCGAGATACCGCGGCCTGCGCCGCCTCAACCTTGGCCGTCCTGGCTGCCTGAACGGAAACGACCCGCTCGCGCGCCAGAGAATCGGCATCCCACTTCGCCTGTACATGCGCTGCACCGTAGCCCCAGCCCAGAAAGCCGGAGATGGCAGCCAGCGCCGCCAACAGGGCCCAACGCAAGTAGATCGGCACGACGATGCTCATGGGTGCTTCGCTTTCTCTTCGCGCGCTTGGTGGGCGTAGAGACAGTTGCGCCTGTTCGCCAGAACGTACAGCAGGATGCCCGCGCACAACATGAGCGGAACCCAGCCTAGCTTGTCAGCGAACTCCGGCCACAGTCGCGACGCCGCGACGCCGGCGCAGCCGCCAAAGACCATTGAGAGGCCCAGGGCCAGCACCACAAACCGGGCCGGGTGACCCGCCCACGTTGCCCGGCTTGTCGATTTCGCCGCACTGGCCACGTAATCCCACACCACCAGCAAAGTCGAATACACGATGATGTCGGCGAGCATTTCACGGCTCCTTGTCGGCAACCTGGCGACCGGCCCGCGCCAGAACAAGAGGGAAGATCGCAGGGCACCCGGCGCTGATCAGCAGCGTCATGAGCATCCGAAGCCCGTCGCCGCCGGTTAGCCCGAAGGTTCGGGCCGCCCACTCCGCCGCGAACGGCGACATGAACGCCGCCAACATCGCCGAGAAGAACGTCGCAGCAGTTGCTTTGACCCAGGAGTCGATCTGGCGCAACCAGATCGAAATGAAGGCCGCCGACACAAGACCCACGATCAGCGCGTCAGCTTGAGCCCCCACGATCGTCCCGGTGATGCCAACCGAGGCGCCCAGCGTGATGCCCGCGGTCGATACATGCGGCTCAGCCATGATTCAGCCCTTTCATTTGTCCGCCTTTCGGGCCAGATCCAGACGAGCCCGGCGCAGCGCCAAGCCCTCCATGGCGGGGCCGTTGATCTGCCGCGTCACGCGCTCCAGGCTTTCGCCGTCAGCTACGTTCTTCCGCCAGAACCACACGGCCGAGGCCGCGCCGATCTTCTTGTCGGTCGTCAGCAGGTCCGGTGACTTCAGCACGGGCAGCCCGGTATCGGCCTGCATCGCCGCATAGTTGTCGCGCAGCGTGATCTGAATCGGGCCACGGCCTCGATACTTCCAGCCGTCACCGCTCAACGTGTTGCCGTTGCCGCCGCGCAGCGCATAGACCGTATTCGCTAGCCCTTCCGGATTGCGCGCCAGCTTTTTCACCTCGCGCTCATCCCACCCGCGGAAAGTCTTCGGGAAAACCGCCAGGATGCGTTCGGGAGTCCGGTAGTACAGGCTTTCTTCCAAGCGGGTCAGCCCGCTCGACTCGTGAGCAACCTGCGCCAGGAACATCGGCAAGTCTTTCGGCGGATGTTGGCCGAAAGCAGCATCAAAGGCGGCCGCCCACGCTTCCGGCTCCTTGCACTCAGGCATGCACGCCTTCAGCAGCTTCAGGGTCCGGTTCGTATCCACGGCCGCCCCCTGTTATACGCCGTCGCCGACCACGTCCAGCGCCATGAATTGCGCGCTGGAAACGAGGATGGCGTGTTTCTGGACCTGGATCGACCCGGAGTCGAACGAGCATCCGCGATACTTGCGCAGTTCCTCGCCGGTGTCCTTGTCGTACCATGCGATGTCGAACACTCGGCCCTTGAGCGCGTCGTCACCGTTCATGGTGTAGACGCCGGCCGAGCGCAGCGACTTCTTGCGCAGCACCAGGCCCGTCACGCTCAGGGAATGCCGGGCCACGGTGGCGACATGCTCGGTCACGTGGATGTCGCCGATGCCGCTCGCCGGCTCGAGGCCGTAGCTGTCGGAAGCATCACAGGACTGCATGCCGCCCACCTCGATGCCATCCAGCAGGATGGCAATCCGGTTCGCGTTGCGGTGGATCAAATTGGTTTGTGCCATTTGGCGCTACTCCTTCGCTTAGGCCGAGGCGGTGCCGCTGTACGGCACAACATGAACGGTCACGGTGACGTAGTTCACCGGGATCACCGGCGAGCACTGGAATTCGACGCTGAGACGGTCGCCGATCAGTGACACCTGGATGTTCTTGAATGCCGGGTTTGCGTCGTCGCCCGCCAGCACCGCGGGGCCATTCGGCTCCGCCACCGCCAGCGCTGCCAGCACGGTTTCGGTTTTCGACTTGGCCAGAGCCATCGTCACCGGGTTGCCCTTGCGGCCGACGATGTCCTTCAGCGCCTCGCGCACTGCGCGCACCGTGTAGTCTGTGGCCACGCCACAAGAGAGCTCGCGCCGGTTGTAGTTGGCGTTGGTCAGCCAGGTGCTGATCGACTGCACCACCCGGAAGCCGGTCGACGTCTCCTCAATGGGGATCACGCCGCCCTCAAGCAGCACATCGGTATCGGTCGGGTTCCGCAGACGGCGCTCCAAGCCACGCAGCCGCAACGACTTGTTGGTCATCGCGTTGCCGGGGTTCTGGCCGCAAAAGCCCGCGGCGATCATCGCGGCCACCACCGGCGGCGGGTACAGCAGGTAATTGCCGTCCGGGTCGTAGTCGTAGGCGCCCAGATGCACGAGGCCGGTGCGGTCGCTGTTCAGCGCCTTGGCAGCGGTGATCGCATCGGCGTCGGAAGTCGCCAGCGCCGTGCCGACGATCGCGCGGCGCTCCTGGCCGCCCACACCGCTCATGTAGCCGCAATGGGCGTCCGCCATCGCATGCACCGCCGGATTCGTCGAGAGCGGAACCACCCACTGCACGTCTTGCAGCTGCAGGGCGTCGAAGGCCTTCTGCCAGTCGGCTACGGTCGGGGTCGCACCGTCCGTGCCGCCCGTCAGAAAGACCGCCCCGGCGGAGATGCTGGGCATGCCCACGTTGGTGCCGGTGCGGGTCGCCTTCACGAAGCCGGAACCGGCAGAGTTCAGCCAGTCAATCACGGCCTGCAGGTGCGCCGTCACGGTGATCTGCGCGGTCTTCGCGTCGCTACTCGAGATCCAGTCCAGCACACCGGCCACCTCACGGCTGCCGTTGCCATCAAGCACGCTTGCCACCCAGCCCGCGGTCGCATTGATGCGGGACACCAGATCGGCGACGGTCTTGTAGGTCGAGAACGGCACGGTAGCCA
>JAJFVE010000045.1 GCA_021371965.1 Planctomycetaceae bacterium | reverse complement strand
ACCGTGACCTTCCGCAGCGGCCAGACGCTCACCGGCGTCATCCGCTCGGCTGATCTGGGGATCATGGAAGGCAGCGGGATCGGCACCAACGCCGGCGGCGGCGGCAGCCTCAAGATCGCCATCAACGGCAAGACGCAGGTCATTCCGGCCTCCAACATCGCGGCAGTCGAAGTGACCTGGGCGGATGCCAGCAAGCCCGGCGAGCCCGCGTGGGACATCACTGAGCTTCGCGTCACGACCCGCGACGGCCAGGTACTCGTAGGCAAGCCGACGTGGCACATGCATGCGACCAACGTCAGCGTGCAGCTTCCGTCGGGCGAGACCAAGCGGGTGCATGCGTTCCCGCTGGCCGGCCCGGACTTCAAGCCCGAGAACCTGATCGCCAAGATCGAACTCACCGGCACGGCTCCGGTGGCAACGACGCCGGCTCCGGCGGCGACCGTAACCCCGGTGCCTGATGCCACGACGCCCGCACCGGCGGCCACGACGCCTGCTCCGGCAGCTACGACACCTGCTCCGGCAGCTACGACACCGGCACCCGCGGCGACCACTCCGGCCCCCGGGCCCGATGTGAACATCACTCCCGCGCCGGCAGCTACGACCCCGGCGCCGGCAACGATCACTCCAGCCCCGGCGGCCACGACGCCCGCTCCAGTCGCTGTGACGGCGACGGCCAAGCCCGTGGCGGCCACTCCCGGCCAGCCGGTAGTGGTGACCGTGAAGGTCCCCGGCACGGACAAGCTGGTCAGCATTCTGCTGTACGTGACGGTCACCGACCAGGGCGTGACGGTGGCCCCGGCGACCCCGTAGGTTCGAGCGGGCGGGACGCCCGCACTACGCGTTGTAGAAGCGGGCGGGACGCCCCTATTGCGCGTTGTGGGAGCGGGCGAGACGCCCCTATTACGCGTTGTGGGAGCGGGCGAGACGCCCGCACTGCGCGCGGCATGTAACCATAGTGCTATAGCCAGCCTCGCAATGGCCGTCACAATCATCTGTGCGGCTATTGCGAGGCTGTGGTATGATTAGGCGCCAGCCCCACGGCTGGCGCACATATGATTCCCGCCGCGCCCCGCGGATAGAGAGGCCGTACCTGATGAGCCCGAAAGAACAACTCGAACTACTCAGATTCAACTCCATTGACTTCGTGTGTGAGGAAGAACTGCTCGCGAAGCTCGAGCAAGGCCGGCCGCTGCGCATCAAGTATGGCGCCGACCCCAGCGCCCCTGACCTGCACCTCGGCCACAGCGTCCCCATGCGCCGCCTGCGGCAGTTTCAGGAGCTTGGACACACGATCGTCTTCATCATCGGCGACTTTACCGCCCGCATCGGCGATCCAAGTGGCAAGTCCAAGACCCGCCCGATGCTGACGCAGGAGCAGGTTGAGGAGAATGCCCGCTCCTATGCCGCGCAGGTGGGGCAAATTCTCGACATCGAGAAGGCCGAACTGCACTATAACAGCACTTGGCTCAACGGCCTGGGCGTTGACGGCATGCTGAAGCTGTGCTCGCATTACACCGTGGCGCGGATGCTCGAGCGCGACGACTTCTGCAAGCGCATGAAAGAAGAAGTGCCGATCTCCGTCGTGGAGCTGCTATACCCACTCACGCAGGCATACGACTCCGTGGCGGTGAAGGCCGATGTAGAGCTTGGCGGAACCGACCAGCTCTTCAACTTCCTGGTCGGACGCGACATCATGCGGGCCTACGGGCTGCCGCCACAGGTGGTCATGACGTGGCCGCTGCTGGTCGGAACCGACGGCAGCGACAAAATGAGCAAATCGCTCGGAAATTACGTCGGAATCACTGACGCGCCGGGCCAGATGTATGGCAAGCTGATGTCCGTGCCGGATGCCGCAATGCCAATGTACTATGAGCTGTTGCTCGACTACACCAAGGCGCAAGCGGCGCAGTTGATGGCGGACATCGAGCAGGGGAGCTTGCATCCGAAGCAGGCCAAGTCGGAACTGGCCAAGCGGA
>JAJFVE010000041.1 GCA_021371965.1 Planctomycetaceae bacterium | reverse complement strand
CCCGCTTTGCAGATTGCCGATTTCCAATTGGCAATTTCCAATTGAACAACCAGCAGCACGCTGGCAGCAGCCAATTGGAAATTGAAAATTGGAAATTGGAAATGCCTATAAGAAAAGGAAGAGCATCATGGCAAAGAAGACCGTCTCCGACATCAACGTTTCCGGCAAGACCGTGTTCGTCCGCGTGGATTTCAACGTGCCCATCAAGGGCGGCAAGGTGACCAACGACAACCGGATCGTCCAGGCCCTGCCGACCATCCAGAAACTCATCGCCAGCGGCGCCAAGTGCGTGCTGGCCAGCCACCTCGGACGGCCCGAAGGCAAGGGCTTTGAGGCCGATGGCTCCATGGCCCCGGTCGCCAAGCGCCTGGGCGAACTGCTGAAGAAGGACGTCCAGCTCGGTCCGCAGGACGTGGCTGGCCCGGCGGCCGATGCGATGATCGCCAAGCTGCCCGCCGGCGGCGTGCTGCTGCTGGAAAACCTCCGCTTCAGCGCCGGCGAGACCATGCCCGACAACGCCAAGAAGAACCCCGACGCCAAGCTCACGCCTGAGCAGGACGCGGTGCTCAAAGACTTCGTCGCCAAGCTCGCGGCCAAGGCCGACGCATATGTCAATGACGCCTTCGGCACGTGCCATCGCAAGCACGCCAGCATGTACGGCGTGGCCAAGGCCGTTCAGGCCAAGGGCGGTCCTGCCGTGGCGGGAATCCTCGTCGAGAAAGAAATCCGCTACCTGCACGAGGCCGTGGCCAAGCCGGCTCGCCCGTTCGTGGCGATTCTGGGCGGGGCGAAGGTCTCGGACAAGATCAAGCTGATCTCGGCGCTGCTGACCAAGGTCGACAATATCCTCATCGGCGGGGCGATGGCGTATACGCTTCTTGCGGCCAAAGGCGTCAAGGTCGGCAAGAGCCTCGTCGAGAAGGACCAGGTCGAGCCCATGAAGGAACTGTTGGGCAAGGCCCAGGGCAAGATCCTGCTGCCGGTGGACCACGTGGCCACCGACGACTTCGCCGCGGGCAAGCCCCAGGCCGTCGCCGGTGAGAATATCCCCGACGGCGTCATGGGCATGGACATCGGACCCAAGAGCGTGTCGGCATTCAGCAAAGCCATCGCTGCCGCCAAGACGATCGTCTGGAACGGGCCGATGGGCGTGTTCGAGCGTGCCGACTACGCCGCCGGAACCCGGGCGGTCGCCGAGGCGGTCGCCAAGGCCACCGACGCCGGAGCCGTCAGCGTCATCGGCGGCGGCGACTCGGCGGCGGCGGTAGAAGAAATGGGCCTGGCCGACCGGATGACGCACGTGAGCACCGGCGGCGGGGCGTCGCTGACGTACCTGGAAGGCAAAGCGATGCCGGCCATCGAAGTGCTGGACGAAAAGTAGACGGCTGCGCCGTAAATTCCAAAACCCAAACGACAAACCTCAAACAAGAGACAAGAAGCCAAACGACAAACAGCCAAGAGAGAACAACAAAAATGACTTGGCGGTCTTATCGTTGGGATTTGGTGTTTGTTATTTTTTTTTGAGGTTTGTTTGGGATTTGCAGTTTGGGGTTTGGAATTTCACCATTGAGAAGGTGCCATGAAAGTACCAGGCTCCAATCCCTGGAAACGTTTGCCAGCACGGGAGCTCATTGCTCCTTCCTTGCTGGCCTGCGACTTTGCGCGGATGGGGCAGCAGATTGACACCGTGCTGGCCGCCGGTGCCGACGTGCTGCACGTGGACATCATGGACAGCCGGTTCGTCCCCAACCTCTCGATGGGTCCGGCCGTCGTGCAGTCGCTGCGGAAGTACACCAAGGCCCCGCTGGACGTGCACATCATGGTGGCCGATCCGGCGTTCTACATCGAGCGTTTCGCCGAGGCCGGGGCCGACAGCATCACCTTCCACATCGAGGCCACCGATCGCCCGCGCGAGCTGGCGGCCCGCTTGCACGAGCTGGGTCTTGGGGCGGGCATCACGCTGCGCCCGGGCACGCCGGCCGAGGCGCTGGCGCCGGTGATCGACGTGGTGGACCTGGTGCTGGTGATGACCGTCGAGCCGGGTTGGGGCGGGCAGGAATTCATCGCCGGTATGCTCAACAAAATATCGGTCGTGCGCGGTATGCTGAAGGATTCCAGGCCTCTGGAGGTGGACGGCGGGATCGATCTCCACACTGCGGGCCTGTGCAGGAAGCAAGGCGCCAGCGTGTTTGTGGCGGGCAGCTACGTGTTTCGAAGCCCCGACCCCGCCAAAGCTGTGCGCGACTTGCGGGAGACACTCCGGTAAGCCCGGACTATGGCCACGTTATACATCATCGCGGCAGGCAAGTCGCTCTGGCAGCAGGAGCAGCGGATTGAATCGCCCGCTGGTTCGCCCCTGGCCGAAGGGGCCGCCGAAGAGGTGAGGCGGTGGGCGGCCGAACTGACCGGGCGCGGGATCGAGGCCGTCTACACCGGTCCGGGCGAGCAGGAAATCGCCACCGCTGAAATCCTCGCCGCTGTTCTGGACGCCAAGGCCCGCGTCGAGGAGGACCTGCACGAGATGGACTTCGGACTCTGGCAGGGCCTGCTGGCCAACGAGATCAAACGCCGCCAGGCGAAGGTCTACAAGCTGTGGACCGAATCGCCCTCGGCCGTCCGCCCGCCCGAGGGCGAGACGATGGCCCAGGCCCAGCAGCGCCTGGGCGAGGCGATGAAAGCCCTGGTCCGCAAGCACAAGGACGAGTCGCTGCTGGTGGTGCTTCGCCCGATGGCGCTGGCCTTGGTGCGCTGCCTGCTCGACGGGCTCACGCTCGACACGGTCCGCTCCAAAGTGCTCGAAGAGTTCACCTGGGCCAGCTACGAAATGGACTCGCGGGAACTCTAGCTCTTTGGTATGCTTTGCAGGCGGATTTTGTGTCGCGGACATTTTGTCCGCGGGCGATTGGATAATCCTTCGGCGAGGGCAAGACGCCCTTGCAACGCGCGGGCCAGACGCCCGCGACACGAGCTATGGCGACACAACCTGAATCAACCGCCCCCAAGGCCCCGTTCGACCCCTCGGTCTTCGAGGGGCCTGCCCTGCGCAAGAAGCGCGAGGTGCCCGACGGTCTGTGGATTCCCTGCCCCGGGTGCGAGGGCACGCTCTACCGCAAGACCGTCGAGGAGAACCTGCACGTCTGCCCCGAGTGCGGGCACCACTTCCGCATCGGCGCCAATACCCGCATCGCCCAATTGGCCGACGAGAACAGCTTCGAGGAACTCTTCGCTGACATCGGCCCGGCCGACCCGCTCCAGTTCACCTGGTCGGGCAAGAAGCTCTCCGAGCGCACCGCCGCCGAGCAGAAGCGCACCGGCAACACCGAGGCCATCATCACCGGCCTGGCGTACATCAAGGCCCGCCGCGTGGCGCTGGCGGTGATGGACGGGCAGTGGCTGATGGGTTCGATGGGTTCGGTCGTCGGCGAGAAGCTCACGCTGCTGATCGAAAAGGCCACCGAGGACTCGCTGCCGCTGGTGGTGGTCTGCTGCAGCGGCGGGGCCCGCATGCACGAAGGCGCCCTGAGCCTGATGCAGATGGCCAAGACCTCGGCCGCCCTGGCCCAGTTCGACTCCGCCGGCGGGCTCTATATCGCCGTGCTGTCGGACCCGACCACTGGCGGCACGACGGCCAGCTTCGCCATGCTGGCCGACGTGATCGTCTCGGAACCCAAGGCCATGATCGGCTTCGCCGGCGAGCGCGTCATCGCCAACACCATCAAGGCCGAGCTGCCCCCCGGCTTCCAGCGCGCCGAGTTCCTCCTCGAGCACGGTTTTGTCGACATGATCGTCGCGCGCAAAAACCTCCGCAGCGAACTGGCCGGCATCATCGACTATTTCAAGCCCGGCGCCTGATCTCGCTCGTAATGCCGCCGCATCTCTGAAAGCGCGACGGTCAAGGCGAATCTGCCCTGACACTGTTTTTCCCTGACTCCGGGTCGGCGCCCACTCATCTCTTCGCCCTGGCTGCGGGCATGAATATAATTCGGAAGGCGTGTCGCATTCACT
>JAJFVE010000035.1 GCA_021371965.1 Planctomycetaceae bacterium | reverse complement strand
GATCGCGTGGAGACTTTTGACTTGGACGTTGCTGAAGCCAAAGCCAGGTTGCAGGTCAAGGTAGCCCGGACAGTCATGCGCCACAAGCTTATCATGATCGGGAACATCCTGCTGGTAAGCTACCTCGTGGCAGTGGTCGTGCTGCTTATCTGGTACATCGCCTACTTCGTCTTCGGCCAGGGCATGGCGACCTGGGCCGCGGGCCTGATGTACCTTTCCGTGCCGGCGTTCGTGTCCCTGAACGCCACCGCCTACGTCTGGACCAAGATCGCCGCTACGGTCCTGTTCCTTTGCCCTGGCGTCGCCTTCAAGATCTGCGGCGAGACAATGAAGCCCTAGTTCGCACAATCATAGTAGGGCAGGCGGCTCGCCTGCCCGCGGGTGAGCCGCCCGCTCTACTGTAATTACGGTCTCCTATCTTACCGCGGAAGTTGATTACATGGCACACGCCTACACTCCGGGCCTGCGGGTCACCGGGAACACCGTCTTACGCAAGCAGCGCCGCCTGCCGTTGCCCGGCAAGGTCCACGTCAAGGTGGGCGACCTCGTCTCTGCCACCGACATCATCGCCTCCACCGAACTACCCGGCAGCGTGACCACCGTCAACGTGGCGCGCGAGATGAACTGCCAGCCCAACGAAGTCCCCGGCTACATGGTCAAAGAGATCGGCGAGCGGGTGGAAAACGGCGAGATCATGGCGGAGAGCAAATCCTTCTGGGGGCTCTTTCACTCCTTCGTCAAAGCCCCCGTGCCCGGCGTACTGGAGTCGGTGAGCAACATCACCGGGCAGGTGCTGCTACGCGGCAAACCGACGCCGGTACAGCTCGAGGCCTACCTGGACGGGCGGGTAGTCGAGGTGCTTGGAGACGAGGCTGTGACAGTTGAGGCCCGCTGCGCTTTGCTGCAAGGAATCTTCGGCCTCGGCGGTGAAACGTATGGTGAGATCAAGCTGTTGGTCTCCAAGCCCGATGAGCCGCTGGCGGTGGACCGGGTAGACGAGTCCTGCCGGGGCAAGGTCCTGGTAGCCGGTGCCTTCGCCTCACTGGCCGCCCTGCAGCAGGCGATACGCATGGGCGCGGCGGCTGTCGTGGTCGGCGGGGTGCGGGATCATGACGTGGACGAACTGCTCGGCTATCACCTCGGCGTGGCCGTCACTGGCAGCGAGAAGCTTGGCCTGACGCTCGTAGTGACCGAGGGCTTCGGGAGCATCCCGATGGCCCATCGCGCCTTCGAGCTCCTGCGGTCGCGGGAGGGCAGCCGCGCTTCAGTCAGCGGCGCCACTCAGATCAGAGCCGGGGTCATCCGCCCGGAGGTCATCATCTCCGTCCCTGAGGAGACCGCGGCGCAGGTGCCGTCTGAAGAACAAGCCGGGCTCCTGAACATCGGCAGCCCGATCCGTCTTATCCGCGAACCCTACTTCGGCCTGTTGGCCACCGTGGCTGCCTTGCCCGAAGAGCCCCAGAAGATCGAAACCGAGGCCAGCGTGCGAGTGCTGGCAGCCAAACTGGAGGATGGTCAGGTCGTGACCGTACCCCGCGCCAACGTGGAGTTGATCGAGCAGTGAGAGCCTCCCGGGCGGCCCTCGTCGGCGTGCTGCTGCTATTGGCAGCGGCACTTGCCTGCGCGCAGAGCCTCCCTGGCCCTCTCGGCGTGACTGCCAAGGACGATCCCGAGGATGCCGTCGGCACCCAGCTACTGCTCTCATGGCAACCGCCAAAGCCTCCGGCTCCGG
>JAJFVE010000020.1 GCA_021371965.1 Planctomycetaceae bacterium | reverse complement strand
CCTGGCTGAAGACGGGCCGCGGTGCCAAGGGGCAGGCCATGCCCATGGAAACCCAGCAGTACGCCGACAAGGTGCTCAAGCAGATGGGCGGCAACGTGGCCGACTACGACTCGGGCGCAGCGGGCCGGCGGGCCAGCGCGGGCAAGCCCGACCCGGTGGATGTGCGCAGCACGGTTGAAGTGACCCTTCGCGATCCACAAGGGCGGCAGATCGCGCCGATGGCGGTGACACAGGGGCGCCGTGTGCCGGTGCCAGCAGGGGCAAGCTAATGGCGTTCAAGACGATGGCCCCCGAGTTTCGGGTGACGCTCTACAAGACGATGTCGCGGCGTCTGGTGACGGGCAGCGACGGCCGGAGCGTGCCGGCTGCAGAGCGGTACTCAGGCGGCAAGCGTGTGCTGGACCTCACGCCGTTCTTTGGCGACGGGAGCTCGCTGGAAACCAGCAAGAGCGTCCGGCAGCCGGCCGGGCAGTGGTCCATGACGGTGGTCGACAAGATGGAGCCGGAAAAGCTGGACTCGCTTTACGGCCTGGTCGAGCCGATGGACGTGATCGAGATCCGCATGAGGCACCGGCCTGACCCGGCTGCCACCGGCATGGCGCCGCCGGTGGTGATGCGGGGCTTTGTGTCGAGCATTCGCCGCTCCTTGTCGATGGGGTCGGACGGAAGGCCGGCGCGGGCGGTGGTGATCGGCGGCGCCGACTACGGCAAGGTGCTGGAGATGATCCAGATTCGGTATCTGCCGAACTACGTGATCGGGCAGAACCTGCTGACGGTGCTGAACCTGTTCGTTAACTACGGGGTCGATGCAAAGCCGAATCAGCTCGGCAACGACTTTGTCGGACAGGTTGTCGAAAAGGTGGTGAATCCGTTCATCGCCGGCCTGGCCAGCCTCGGCGCGGCAACGGATTCCGGCGGCCTGAGCTACATTCAGACGATGGGGGTGGAGGCCACTGCGAGCGAGGGGACGATTAGCGCCTTTGGTGCGCAATCTGCCCAAGGCACGCTATGGGACGTGCTGCGCGGCTTTCTGGACGTTGGGCCGTGGACGGAGCTGTTTGTCGAAGACCGGCCGGACGTGATGGACGACCCGAACCGGCCCGGCGGCGTGGTACTGGTCTATCGCAACAACCCGTTCAAGGATCTTGACCCGACCAAGGGCTACATCATGCCCCAGAAGATCCAGCCCGAAACGCTCGAGGTTGGAGATGATGCGGTGATAGGTGCTGACATTGGCAGGTCGGATGCAGACGTGGCCAACTACTTCCAGGTCAACATGCCCCGGATGAATCTGCTGGATGCGGCCACAATGAACCTGGCCGGCCAGACAACGAATCCGGCGGATTTCTACCTTGCCGACTATCCCAACGCCACGCCGACCCTGTACGGACTGCGCTTCATGGAGGCCGACACCCAGATGGGCGGGGCGGACAGCCTCGGGCGCGTGGATGGCCAGGCCGAGGCGGTGGTGAAGGACGGCCAAACAAAGGGGCGGCTGTGGATTGACGACCGGCGGGCGCAGCTGATGGCTTGCAACAAGGATAACGTCGTCCTGGAGAACGGCTCGATCACGCTGCGCGGGCAATGCGCCCTGCGGCCGGGCATGCACCTGCGGGTGCGCCACGGCAAGCCGGGGCAGGCCCTGCAGCCCTTCACCTGGGAATGCTACGTGGTGGCGGTGCAGCACCGCATGGTGCCGTATCAGGGCTTCGTGACCGTGGCCACCTTCGAGCGCGGCACGATGTTCGCGGAGCGCATCCGGCGCGGCGCGGGCATGGAGTCGGCGTACTTGGCGGAATGGAATCAGGGAGGGGCAATCGGTGGATGATCTGCGCATCGGCCGTGTGACGGCGGTCAATCACGCGGCCCACTCGGTGGACGTGATCTTCGCGAACGATGGCACGCGGCTTTCGTCGGTGCCGGTGCTGGCC
>JAJFVE010000187.1 GCA_021371965.1 Planctomycetaceae bacterium | reverse complement strand
CTTCGAGCGGACAAATCATTGCTTCAGATGGCCCATCCCCCTTCAACGTTGGTTACATTAATGGAAGCTACGGCTTCGGTTGGCCGAAGGGAATGATATGGATCGTATGCAGTCGTTAATGCCGTTTGTGCTGATGGTGGCCCTGACCGGCTGCGAGCCGGCCGCACTTTCCCCACAGAGGACCGAGCCTCCTGCCGACGACGCGCGGACGCAGTGGTTCCGCGAGGCGCGCTACGGCATGTTCGTGCACTACGGGCCTTTCTCGCAGTGGTACGACCGCAACATCGCCAAGACGCAGTCGGCCAAGCCGCCCGAGTCGGCCACCCCCGAGCAGCAGAAGCGCTGGTCGGTCGAACGCCTCACGCCGCCGCGCGACTTCGCCCGCGCCTGGGCCAGAACCGCCAAGGCCGCCGGCATGAAGTACATCGTCTTCACCACCAAGCACCACGAAGGGTTCGCGCTCTGGGACACCAAACTCAGCGACTACAACGCCATGCGAATGGGTCCAGGGTTCGATATGGTTGCCGAGTTCGCCGACGCCTGCCGCAGCGAGGGGCTCAAGGTCGGCTTCTATTATTCGCTGCTGGACGTCAACCACCCCGACGGCAGGCGCTGCGAGAATGACGACGCCGCGCGGCGACGATTCCTCGACTACACCCAGGGCCTGCTCCGCGAGCTGATGAGCAATTATGGCCGCGTCGATCTGCTCTGGTACGACGGTCCCACGCCGCTGGGCTACGCCGGCGATTGGGAAGCCGAAGAGATGAACGCCATGGTGCGCCGACTCCAGCCGGGGATCCTCATCAACGACCGCTCGCTGACGGCCGAGGACATCACCTGCTCCGAGGGCAGCATCGGCCCGACGCTGCACCCGGACCGCGACTGGGAATCGTGCATGACGTTCAACAAGCAGCTCTTCATCAAGTACCCGACGTGGGCATGGTATCCCCAGTCGCCAGGGGACTACCGCTCGCCGCGCGATATCATCGACATGCTCCAGAAATGCACCGCCAACACCGGCAACTTGCTGATGAACGTCGGACCCAATCCCGCCACCGGCGAGATCGGCCCCGTCGAGCAGGAGCGGCTGGCGACTGCCGGGCGGTGGATCAAGACCCACGCCGAGGCGCTTTACGGACCCGTCGACCGCGTCGAGCGGCTGGGCTTCATCACCAACGACGCCGGCGGCAAGTGGACCCGCAAGGGCAACGTGGCGTACCTCTGGCTGCCCAAGTGGCCCACCGGCGGCAAGGTCGTGCTGGAGAATGTGCATACCAGGCTGCTGGCAGCAAGCATACTCACCAACGGCGCCAAGCTCGCCGTCGAGACTACCCCGCTGCCGGAGGGTCCCAAGTTCAAGAGCGCCTCGCGCGTGACGATCTCCGGCCTGCCCGGCAAGTGCCCCGACACCGTCTGCGACTATGCGATCCTGAAGCTCGAGTTCGCCGCTTACCCGCGATAGATGCGGGCTCGACTCCAAAAAGACTCACCACGAATGTCACGAATGTGAGGAATGAGGTAGAAACAAGGAAGGTTTAGCGCCTCTCCGTTGTTTCCTTAACCATTCGCTTCATTCGTGTCATTCGTGTTCTCTTGGAGATGCCCAGAAACATCAGCACCAGCGGGCGCTGACTTCCTGCAGCCAGTGCCGCGCGATCAGCTCGTGGCCTTGCGGCAGTGGATGCACGCCGTCCCACATCCAGTGCGCCGGCTCGACTGCCGCGGCGGCCGCGTCGAAGATCTGCTGCGTGCAGATGTGGACGGCCTGGTAATCCGCGGCCAATCGTTCGACGATCACGTTAAGCTTCTCCACCTGCCCGCGCCAGAGCCGCCACTGGTCCTTGTCGGCCAGCTTGCCCGTCGGCAAAACGAACGGATCGAGCAGGACCAGCCGCAGGGCGGGGTTGGCCTTGCGGCTGGCGTCGAGAATGCTGCGGTAGTCGGCCTCCCACGCGTCCAGGGCCACGCCCGCCTCGCCGGCGCGGCCGACGTCGTTGACGCCCACGAGAATGCTCAGCAGGTCGGGCCTCATGTCGATGGCGTCGCTCTGCCAGCGGTTCTTCAAGTCAGTGATCGCGTTGCCGCTGACGCCGCGATTGAAGAACTCCAGCCTAGCCGCCGGCATGTCCACCCCCAGCCGCGCGGCGATCAGGTACACATAGCTGTGGCCCAGGTAGTGGTTGCGGTCGGCCTCGTTGCGCCCCCACTGCATGTCCGTGATCGAGTCGCCCTGAAAAAGCAGGCGGCTACCGACAGCAAAAGCGGGCAGGCGGTAGTTGTAGCTGAAGTTCGACATCTTCTTGATTCTCCTGCAATCGTGCCGTGGGCCGAACAATTCTCTGCGTCCCGAAGGGACGCCAGAATTTAGCCGGGGGCGTGAGCCCCCGGAACAGGGCTTTAATAGTTCCCCGCCTCGAAGAGGCGGCAGGTTTCAAACGCCGCAACGCCTGTAAAACCTTCCGCCTCTGCGAGGCGGGTGCAACAAAACGACTTCCTCCGGAGGCTTACGCCTCCGGCTAAATCCTGGAGCCTCTTCGAGGCTCAAGCAAGCCTCCCCCACTTTTAAGGACTACCGGCGCAACAAGAGCCGCACCGGGCCCATCAGGCCTGAGACCGGTTCGCCGCGGTAGCGCGACGGGATGGTCTGGTAGTGATTGGCCAGCGTGTTGTACACCAGCACCTCGACCGTGTTCTCGCCGGCTTTGAACAACCCGGTCGCATCAACTTTCCACGGCGGAGCGACGCGCACGCCGGCTGAGGCGCCGTTAACGTGCACCTCGGCCGTACCGGCGACGTGGCCCAGGTCGAGAGTGAGGCTGCCGGCGGTCTCGTCGGCGGACAGTGTGACCTGCGTGCTGTATCGCACGCCGCCGGAGTAATTGTTCAGGACGCCCATCTTCGACCAGTCGCCCAGCGGCATCTCGCCGCGGCCGTCGGTCTGGATCGTCACCGGCTCTGGCACGGCCGCGCCGCCGATGCAGCCCGTCTCGCTCTTGATGCGAAGGGCGATCACGGCCGCATGCGGGCAAGGCCGCCCGGGCACGAATCGGCCGTTGCCTTTGGCGAGCATCGGCCGCCCGTCCATCCAGGCCGTGACGCTGCCGAGGGCCTGCACGCGGATGGAAGCGGTGCCCGGGGCGGAGAGGAATCGCAGCCACTGGGCCTTCTGCTGTCCCGCGGTAACGTCGAAGCGTATGAGGCCCGCATCGTCGTACCATCGCATCGCCAGTTTCTGGCGGGCGTTCGGGGCGGCGATGGCCTGATCGCGCATCACGAAGTGCCCGCGCCCGCCGGCGTCATATCGCACCACCACCGGGTTGGCGCCGGCGCTAAGTTCGACCGGTTGGGAAAGATTCACGGCACTGCCGTTGACGTAAACCGCCGCGGGCGTGATGACCGGCGAGGTGTGGCTCTTGTCGGCCGGGGCGCCGCGGCTGACGCGGATTTCCGCCATCGTCGCCTTGGCGACCGTCGCGGAGGTCCAGAGATAATAGCGGCCACCGTCGCCTTCGTGACGCGTCTCGTTGAGACCGTCCACCTGCTTGCCCAGGCAGATGAAGTCGTCGGTGACGGTCCGCTTGAGGCCGTGATAACCCTGGTGACCGAGATCCTCTTCCTTGCCGTATCGCCACGAGAAGTCGTATGGCCGCCAGGAGAGGCTTTTGCCCGAGATTGTCACCGGCACGAGCGGATCGACCGTCGTGATCGCGGCGAGCTTTGCATCGAGCTGCGCGGCATCGACGTCGGCAGGCACCGGGCCCAGCACGTAGAACTGTGATCCAAACCCGTGCAGGTTTCTCGCCCAACTGCTGTCATCGGTTTGTGGGAGCATGGCGGTCTTGGCCAACTCCTCGGTCTCCTGCGCCCAGGCGAAGCGACGGGCCTCCACGCCGATCATCTTATTGTCGCTCGTGACGGGGATTCGGAAATCGCCGTGGGTGTTGTCCATCGTGGCCGCAAACTCGACAGTCCACGTCCGGGGCAGCAGTTTGGCCGCCTCGGGGCGAGCGTCCTTCGCCGGCGGGTTCACGTGCTTCTTGCCTGGCGTGAACGCCACCACCTGCGCCTCGTAGGGTTCCAGCGGTAGTTCGACCTGCGTGCCGGTTGCAGTTTCGGCCACCACGCGCAGCGGCGTCGCCGCGCCGGTCCAAGGGTCGAGCAGCTCGGCGGCCCCTTTGGCGCGGAACTCAACAATGCTGCCGGGCTGTGCGTCCAGCACCATGTACACGTCGCGCGGGCCGATCTTGCGGTGAATCGCCCGCACCGTCTGGCTCAGGCCTCGCACATCCTGCACGAACGCGCCGCGAATGGCCTCGACGGCCGCGGCCGCATCAGTCAGGCGGCACTGCGGACTAAAGGCCAGGGCATTCATCCGCTCCAGTTCCGCATCGTCGCGCCCCGCGCGATCGGACGCCATGGGCAGCGCCCCGACGCAATAGACCTTGCCGCCGCCGGCCGCGAATGCGGCGGCCTTCTCGATGGTCGCCCATCGCACGGCCTTCATGTTGGGCAGCACCAGCGCCTGATACGACGCGCCGGCGTCTTTGACGATCAAGCGACCGTCCTCGACGACCGCCCGCGCCAGCGAGTCGTTATCGATGAACTCGAAGTTGATCCCGGCCGCAATGAGCTTGTGGGCCAGTTCGAAGGCGGTGTCGCGCGCGGCGTCGGCGTCCATTTCAGCTTCGTACGGCGCGACGGGGTACACCACCGCCACGTCGGCGGCAAGGCAGCCCTGGCTCATCACGTACGACAGACGTTCGAAGTATTTCAGGAACACGCCCATGTGCGCCCAGTACGGCATGCGGAAGTGGTAACACGGCGGGGCCCACTCCCAGTGTGAGCCGTACGTCGTGAAGTACAGCCCGTGCAGGTTCAACAGCGTACAGCCGTACAGGTAGTTCTCGCGCGTGGCGTGCATCAGCAGCTCTGGCGCGGCGCCCCAGCCCAGGCTGTGATAGCCCTCCAGCCACACGCGCGGACGCTGGTACAGGTTGGCGATCGACGAGGAGACCTTCCCCTTGATCAGGTCGGCCTTGCCGCCGGGGGTGTCGTGTCCGGGCGCGGTGTACCAGCGCGTGGCGCGGAAGTAGTCGCCGAACTCGTTGGGGTGTCGCCCACGCCCGCCGCTGTCGCAGGCGAAGATCATGCCCCGCGACGCGTGCCAGTGGAAGATCGGCCGGAAGTACCGCTCCTCCATCAGCGACATGCGCACGTCGGCGTAGTCCATGCGCACCTTGGGCGTGAGCGGGCCGATGTCCTCCCACATCGCCGGCAGGACGTCGAACAGGTCGTAGCCCTTGCGGCGGGAGAACTCGGCCGCGAAGTCACCGTTCCACGCGAACTTGCCCATGCCCACGTGCAGTTCGTCGTTAAAGAAGTAGTTCAGGCCCTTGGAGGAACCGGCGTTGTGGTCCTGGAACTTCTGGAAGAACCCGGCGATGACCGTCTTGCCCGCCCCGGCCATCATCGGGTTGAGCGTGCCGGCTTTTCGTAGGCTGCGGAACGTGCGGACATCCCACTGGCCCTGCGGCGCGGTCCAGGTGAGTTTGCCATCCTTTATGTAGGGCGCCAGGTCCACGCCGCCGCGCTGGAGTTGGCCGTCCACAACGGGATAAGCCCGCGCGGCGAACTGGTCGGCCGCACAGTCGATCGTGACACTTTCACCGCCGCTGAGGCGTCTTGAGGGGCCGGCATCGAGCTCGAAGGCGTTGAGCTCCGGTTTGGAGTAGAAAAGATGATAGAAGAGGTTCTTGGGCCCGGGCCAGTCCACCGTGTAGGTGCTCATGCCGATGCCCATGTCAAGCTTGGCGCAGGCCGCGGACACCTGAGCGTAAACCTCCCACCACTCCTGCGAGAAGATCGCCGGCTCGTCCTGCTCGGTCAGCCAGTCGTTGGGGGTGTCGTAGTGCGAGTAGTTCACCTGCACGCCGCTGACGCCCTTGGCGTGCAGCTCCCGGATCTGCTCGATCAGCCGCGGCGCGTCGAGGGCATCGCCCGTCCACCACCAGAACGGCACCTCGCCGTACCCAGCCGGCGGATTGCTAAAGCCGCTCATCACATCCAGGTCCCGATCGCGCGAAGGAAACCCCAGCCCCGCCCCAAGGGCCGACTGCATGTAGTCTGATTCGTTGGCCATACTCAGCAACCTCTATTCGTGTCGCGGACATCTTGTCCGCGAGTGCCGCGGGCGTCCCGCCCGCGGAGACCGAGGATAACCCTCCATTGGGCGAGGGCAAGATGTCCTCGCCACGCGCGGGCGAGACGCCCGCGACACGATCTATCGCTGCCGCGTCGAAACCCGTGCGGTCAAATCTTCACGAACTCGAAGCCCATCGCTTGGGCGAAAGTCTCCAACTCGGCCAGGTGGTTGCCGCTGCCCAGGGCGATGTGGTGGGCGGGCCCCTGACGGCACCAGGCGTCGAAGAACTCTTCGATCGGGCGCTCGACCTTGATGCGGCAGTTGGGGTTGCCGATCTGCAGCACCTCGCCGGCGACGACCTCGGCTGGCGCGGCGATCAGCTTGAACGTCTCGCCCGCGCCGAACTGGCTGACGTTAAGCAGCGTCGCGGGCCCTTGCCGCACGTCGAAGTCGATCCCCAGCCCGTGGCCGGTCTTGCCGTGGTGCACCTCCAGGTGCTGGAGCTTGGGGCGCCCTGCCGCCATGTTGATGTTGCTGGGCCCGTCGTGGCCCATCAGCAGAAAGTCCGCGTCGTAGTCGATGGCGAAGAACTCGACGAACATCCCGCCCCCGCCCAGCAGGTCGAGAATCTTCATCGCCATCGCGGTCTTCACGTCGCCCTCGGTCACGCCGGGGCGGCCCATCGCCGCCAGGCGCGAGACGGCCAGGTTCGACTGAGCCCGCAACTGCGTGATCAGGTCCTTCTGCCCCCACCAGTAGTACCCGAACGCCGAGATGTCGTGCCGCACGATCACCTGCTCGTACGCCACGGCCGCCCGCGCGGAAAACTCCATGTGCTCGTCGGTCACCGTCGTGTCAACGTCATATGCGCTGCGGAACTGGGCGCACATATCCTGCACCTGCGCGGCCGTCACGGCGTGGTACGCCTCCTCGATTTCCTCGACCTCCGGGCGCACGATCATGCGGCCGCTGGCTCGCAGCCAGCGATGCTCATCGGTAGGCATGTCCACCATGCCGGTGTACGTGTTGCCAAGCAGACCGACGTTCAGACCCCCCATCGCCCGCGCGGCAGCGGCGCCGAGACAGTCGGCTTGCACCTGCTGCCAGAACCGCGCCGAGCCGAACGCGCCGGTGCGCACGCGGAAGTCGCGCCCCATGCTCACCAAGCCCGCGGCGTATTCGGGAATGCAGCAAGGGCCCTCGTGATAGAGATACGTCGCGGTGTCGGCCGACTTGTAGTCGTACGAGCCGTCCAGGTGTGTGTTGAGAATCCGCAGCGGCAGGCGCTCACCTACGGCCCGCACTGCCGGCAGCACCACGATGCCCGTGGTGTACCCCAGCGGCAGCACCAGCAGGATGTCGATCTTCTCGGCCGCGAACATCGCTCCGGCCTGCCAGGCCTTCTCGGGCGTGTCGACGAGGCCGGGCGAGATCACGTCGCCGATCTCGGCCAGCCGCCGGCGGTATCGCTCATACATATCCAGCCCGCGCTGCTTGAGCCCGGGGAACTGGTCCCAATAGATCAAATGCCCGGTAGGCAGCAGCCCAATACGCGGCCGCGCCTTGCGAACGCTGAGATCGGCAGTGGTATTCATGCGGCGAAGTGTAAGCGATTGTCTCAGAAAATACATCGCCGCAAGTAAACTACTTCTTAACCATGCTCTCGATCAAGGATATGAGTGCCCGTAGCTCCTTCGGGGCGAGGCTGTTGGTCTCAAAGTCGCGGATGGAACTGCGAAAGGTCTTGCCTTCGGCGTCCGTCAGGATGATCTCGTAGTTGAACATGTCTGCCCCGCGGCCGCTGCTGTCGTATCTGGCCTTGAGCTTGGACCAATCTACTGCGGCGACGGCGGCATTGAGCGTCTCCAGTTGGGCAGCGGACAATTTGCCCTTGGTCGGATCGGTCCGGGCGCGCGACGAAAACTGCCAGCCGCCCTGCCCATCCAGCGTCGTCACGTCATGCACACCGGCGAAGCCGCCGGTCTTGGTCAACTGGAGAGATTTGAACTTGGGCGGCGGCACTTGCCGCGGAGATTCTGCCGACACGATGGCGGCAGTCCAGAGGCTGGCGGCTATCAGCAGGAGCGATGCTCCGGTCATTCCAGTGCAACGCACGGTCCAATATCCTTTCTACTGGGCTGTCATCCGATGATATTATAGATGCCTATTCAAGGACGCAACTCATGACCACAAATCAACGTTCGACTGCGTATCTGATGTGTGCGAGCTTTTCGGCGATCCACCTTGCGCTGCTGGCCGATCCGGCGGCCGCGCTGGATAAGAACCTGACGTGGAAAAACGCTCCCGCGCCGGCTCACAAGCTGTATCTGACTGATGAGGAGTTCCGCGGGCTGTTCCCCGAGAAGCTCCAGGCCGATGCCGGATTCTGCCGCGTGCCATGCTCGCATAACATCAACGGCTCGCGGCCGGACGGGCGGCCATTCATAAACGGACATTGGGAGACTGATCGCAAGACCGGCAAGACGGACTTCACATATCGCCCTGGCCGTTCGACGCTGGAGAAGGGGGCCCCCTACTTCTGCCACATCAGCGCGTACTACCGCTACGCCCCGCCGGACGCCCAGCAGCCACGGCCCGTCGAGAACAACCGCCCCTACAGGCGGCTGGACATGACGCTGTTTACCTCGCTCAACGCGGCGTATACCGCGCAGTCCATTCGCGAGTGGCAGGCCCGCGACGCCAAAAGCCGCCGCGAGCAGGTCAGGAATCCAAAGAGCACCTACTACAAGTACCGCTACGTGGAAGACCTGGGATTCGGACTCGACCGCAACGACATGTTCGTGATGCAGAACACCAACGGCAAGAGCTGCCAGGTCTTTATCCAACTCGACAGCGCCAAGCTCTGGTTCCACTCCATCTTCTTCCTCCACATGGAAGACGGCGCCGTCAGCGTCGATCAGGCCGTTGCCGTCGCCCGAAACGCGGCGGCGATCCTGGCCAAGAAGGGATACGGCGCGCAGGTAAAGCTGGCGAAGGAAGGGCAATCGGGGGCGGTCGGGCTTCTTGAAGGCTGGATCGCCGACAGCCTGGGCAAGACGCCAGAAGAGGATCGCCGCGCCGGCCAGGTCAGCCTGGGCAAGAAGTTCTACATCACCTGCGCGTACAAGCTGCCCGAGGACCTCGACGATATCAGCATCACCTTCGAGAAGAACCCCGGCCAGGATGCCGTGGCCGCCAGCCGCGAGCGCTTCAAGCGGATGAATGACGAGACGCTCTGGATCAAACCGCTCGACCCGGGCGGGTATCGTGCGCTGGACATCGGCCTGAATTATTCTTCGCGCGACAAGAACGACGCCGACGGCAGCAAGGTCAAGATCCGCAAGACGGCCGAGGGCATGCTGGTGGTCTCATTCCTGGTCGACACGTCCGACCCGCAGGAACCGTACGTCGTCGGCCCGGGTTCGTGGGAGTTCCTGCTCCGCATGAAAGCCATCAAGCGCGGCGGCCCCAACGAGAGCGACCACGAGCTCGAAATCTCCACCCAGAAAGTCAATGTGACGATCGCCGACGACCCGGCGTTTTCCGCCCGCTTCCTGAAGCCGGCGGAGAAACCTTAGGACGTAATCAGTAATTAGTCCGGTTACTGATTACTGATTCAGCAACTTCTTCAAATCCGCCGTCGCTCGCTTGCGGATGCCCTGACCTTTGCCCGTGGAGTGTTTCTTTTCCAGGCGGCGGATCAGACGGTCGATCTGGTCGGCCTGGACGGGCAGCTCGACGGTGCGGCCTTCGTAGCCGGCCAGGTACATCGCGTTGGACAGTTCCAGTTCGTTGAGGGCCTCTTCGCCGGTGATGTACATCGGCGTGCCCTTGATGAGATGCTTGGCGAAGGCCTCGACCATCTGGATGTGGCGGCCGCCTTCGTCTTTGGGCAGGGCCACCTCCGTCCACTCGATACCTTGCTCGGCCCCGCCGGCGCCGGCTTGCGTCGAGCCCATGATGTGTTTGGAGATCGGGACGCTGAGCTTGCCCAATTTGAGCTTGCCGCCTTCGCAGATGAGCGTGCCCTTGTCGCCGCAGATCATGAACTGCTCGTAGCCGGGCTCCTCGGCCGTCGTGGCGTAGATGTAGCCGACCTTGCCCTTGCCATAGTCGAGCAGGAAGTTGGCGGTGTCTTCGACCTCGATCTTGTGCGCCCGCGTGCTGAGCAGGCCCAGGACCCGCTTGGGCATGCCGGCGATCCAGGCGAACAGGTCCAGGTGGTGCGGGGCCTGGTTGATCAGCACGCCGCCGCCCTCGCCGTCCCACGTGCCGCGCCAGGCGCCGCTGTCGTAGTACGCCTGCGTGCGGAACCAGTTGCTGCAGACGAGTTGGGCGCGGAAGACCTCGCCGACTGCGCCGCGGGCGACAAGGTCTTTCATCTTGATCATGATGCTGCGGCTGCGATGGTGCAGCACGCAGCCCAGCGCCTTGCGGAGCTTTTTGCATTCGGCGACCATCGCCCGGGCGGGGCCGATCGTCGAGGCCATGGGCTTTTCACACAGCACGTGCAGGCCCGCGCGGGCGGCGCGGATCGCCAGCGGCGCGTGCCAGTAATGCGGCACGGCGATAATCGCCGCGTCGATGAGCCCCGAGTCAAACATCGCCTGGGCGTCGAGGAAGTGCGGCACCTTCCACTGCTGGCCGGCCTTTTCAGCCTTGTCGGCAACGATGTCGCACACCGCCGCCAGGGCGATCGAGCGATTCTTGCTTTCAGACAACTGCCAGGCGTGAATCCCGCCCATGGTGCCCAGGCCCACGACACCGAAACGGACTTTGTTCATTGCGGTTCTCCGGTGAAAGAACAGACTCTATGGAATGGATGCCGCCAATTCAAGGGGCTGCAGTAGTAGCCAGTAGCCGGTAGCCCGTAGCCCGTAACTTCTTCCTGGCTACTGGCTACGGGCTACCGGCTACTACGCCGTTGGCCACTAGTCACAGATCATCGCACTCGGTATTATGGCGTTATGCAACGTATCCGCGTCAAGATCGAGGGGCTGCGAGATCCGCGCACGGCCCTGCGCATTGCGCAGATGGGGGCCGATGCGATCGGCCTGGTCTTCGCGCAGTCGCCGCGATGGGTTTCGCCCGAGCAGGCGCGGGCCGTTGTGGACGCGCTGCCCCCGTGGGTGGCGACGGTCGGCGTGTTCGTCAATGCCGACGCCGATACCATTAACCGCGTGATCGACCGCACGCGCATCGGCTTTGTGCAGCTTCACGGCGACGAAGGGCCTGAGCTCGTAGGCAAGATCGAACGCCCGTGCATCAAGGCCTTCCGCGTGCGCGACGAAGGCTGGCTGACGCAGGTGCGGACCTGGATCGCCGGCCTGGCCGACCGCTCGCGCCTGGCTGCGGTGCTGCTGGACGCCTACGCCGACGACGCCCGCGGTGGAACGGGCAGACGGTTCAACTGGGACATGGTCGCCGACGCCCGCACCTCCGGAGCGATGGCCGGGCTGGACCCGATCATCCTGGCCGGTGGGCTGGACTCGACCTGCGTGGGCGACGCCATCGAGTTGGTGGCCCCGTGGGCGGTGGACGTGGCCTCGGGCGTCGAGAGCAGCCCGGGCGTGAAAGACCTGGCCAAGGTCGAGAGTTTCATCCGCGCCACCCGCGAAGGCGATGAGCTTCGCAGCGAGTTCTGGCAGTAGCACGGGCGTCCCGCCCATGCTGGTTTTGTGGCATGGGCGTCTCGCCCATGCATTAGAGACCACGGGCGAGACGCCCGTGGCACGCATGGCCGAGACGGCCATGCCACGATGACACGAAAGGCTGCATTATGAAACGCGTATCACTGATGCTGGGCGTGCTGCTGACGGCGACGCTGGTGCTTGCTCAAGAGGAAGCGGCCACGCCGCCCGCCTCGCAGCCGGCGGCGTCTCAACCGGCAAGCGCCCCGGCCATCACCGACGCCACCTCCCGCCAGCTCGCGTACTTCATGCAGGCGTTGCAGAACCCGCGCGTCACGCACCGCGAAGACATCGCGGCCGCCCTGGGCGAGATGGGCCCCGACGCCGCCGCGGCCATACCCGCCCTGACTGAGGCCGCCGCCGACAAGGACTGGCACGTGCGGCAAGCGGCCGTCACGGCGCTGGGTAAGATCGACCCGACCGGTCAGCAAGTCGGCCCGACGCTGAACGCGGCCCTGACCGACAAGGAAATCTGGGTGCGCCTGGCCGCCGCCCAGGCGCTGTGCCAGACCGGCCAGCCCGCCGCCGGAATGGGGCTGCTGACCGAGTCGCTGGGCAGCGAAAGTCCGTTCGTGCGCCTGCGGGCGGTTCAGGCGCTGGGCGAGATCGGTCCGCCCGCCAAGGCCGCTCTGACCAGGCTCGACGAGATGCGGCTGCTCGACAAGGATTCCAAAATCCGCGACACGTGCATCTGGGCCCTGAAGCGCATCAACGCGGCGCGCTGACGCGATTTCCAATTTCCAATTTGGAATTTCCAATTGAACAACTTCGTCGTGCCATCGTGCCTTTCTGGTGAGGCCCGCTTCTAATTGGAAATTGCCAATTGGAAATTGGAAATTGGAAATGGGGGCCGCCCGATTATAATGCCCCGTTCCCAAACAAGACTTCAGGAGAGACTCATGGCCAAAGCAGTCGCACAACAGCAATATAAGGTTAAGGACATCGCCCTGGCGGACTTCGGCCGCAAGGAAATCTCCATCGCCGAGCACGAGATGCCCGGTCTGATGGCCAGCCGCGAAAAGTACGGCAAAGCCAAGCCCCTCGCCGGCGCCCGCATCATGGGCAGCCTGCACATGACGATCCAGACGGCCGTGCTCATCGAGACGCTCGTCGAACTCGGCGCCGACGTGCGCTGGGCCTCGTGCAACATCTTCTCGACGCAGGACCACGCCGCGGCCGCCATCGCCGCCAGCGGCGTGCCCGTCTTCGCCTACAAGGGCGAGAGCCTCGAGGAATACTGGGACTAGACCCTCACGGCCCTGACCTGGCCCGATGGCAAGGGGCCCAACCTGATCGTCGACGACGGCGGCGACGCGACGCTGTTGATCCACCGCGGATTCGCGGCCGAGAACGACGCGGCGATCCTCGACGAGCCCACCGACAATCATGAGCTGCAGCTCATCAACGCCCTGCTGAAGAAGCAGCTCAAAAAAGACAAGCAGTTCTGGCACAAGGTGGCCGCCGACTGGAAGGGCGTTTCGGAAGAGACGACCACCGGCGTGCACCGGCTGTATCAGATGATGGAGCGCGGCGAGCTGCTCGTGCCGGCCATCAACGTCAACGATTCGGTCACCAAGAGCAAGTTCGACAACGTCTACGGCTGCCGCGAGAGCCTCGTCGACGGGATCAAGCGCGCCACCGACGTGATGGTGGCCGGCAAGGTCGCCGTCGTCTGCGGTTACGGCGACGTCGGCAAGGGTTCCGCCCAGGCGCTGGCCGCGCACAAGGCCCGCGTGATCGTGACCGAAATCGACCCGATCTGCGCCCTGCAGGCGTACATGGCAGGCTTCCCGGTGATGACGGTCGAAGACGCGCTGGGCATCGCCGACATC
>JAJFVE010000181.1 GCA_021371965.1 Planctomycetaceae bacterium | reverse complement strand
CACCGCCTCTTCGGCCAGACGCTCGGCCTCATCGGCTGCGGACGCATCGGTGGCCGCGTCACCCGCATCATGAAGGCCCTGGGCATGAAGGTCATGGTCTGCGACCCGTTCATTGACGAGCGCCAGAAGGGCGCGCTGGGCATTGACGAGGTCTACGACTTCGAGACCGTCCTGCGCGAAGCTGACATCATCACCCTCCACACCCCGCTCTCCGACGAGACACGCCACATGATCGACGAGCCCCAGTTGCAGATGATGAAGAAGAGCGCGATTCTGATCAACACCGCCCGCGGCGGCCTGATCAAGACCGAGGCCCTGGCGAAGGCCCTGCATGAGGGTTGGATCGCCGGCGCCGGCATCGACGTCTATGAGAAGGAGCCGCCGCCGCCGGACATGCCGCTGTTCAGCGCCCCGAACGCCACGCTCTCGGCGCACATCGGCTGGATGTCGATCGAGGCTGGCTGGGATATCCGCTACAAGATCATGGATGACGTGAAGGCCGGTATCGCCGGCGAGGCCCCTCGGAACACGGTCAACAAAGACCTCGACAGCATACTCTGTGGGAAGATCTATCGCGACGTCTGAGGCCAATGCTCCGCTATCCTGGGTTGATCCGGACCTGCAGCCTACCCGGCATGCGGTCCGGATCAACCTCCTCGCGGCAGGCCTCCTGCTGGCCTGCCTGCTTGTGTGTGACCTCGGCGGGCGGGAGCTCTGGACCGACGAGGAATTCTCCCTCGCCGCCGGCGGCGACAACCTCCACCATGCAATGTTCGGCGACGCCTCCCATCCGCCCGGCTATCCGCTGCTCTTGCACTTCTGGCTGCGGGCCGGCACCGCCCCCGATGGACACGTCTCCGACGGCTGGCTTCGCGCCTTCTCGATCCCCTGGGCCCTGCTCACCTGGGCCCTGGGCTGGCTGATCGCCTTCCGCCTCGGGCTTCGCCGCGAAGGCCTCCTCGCCGCCTGGCTCATGGCCTTCTCGCCCCTCGTGGTGATGTATTTCCGCCTGGGCCGCTACTACTCCATGACCGCGGCTCTGACCATGCTGGCCGTCTACCTCGCCCTCCTCGTCCTCAGCCGCCCGGTCTGGTGGCGCGCCCTGCTGCTTGCCCTCGCCATCGCTGCCCTTGGCTATACTGACTTCCTCGGCCTCCAGATCGCCCTCGCCGCCCTCGCGCTCTATGGCCTGATGCTCCTTGTTCGCCGCGATTACCGCACACTCGGCTACGTCGCCGGAAGTGCTGCCTTCGCTCTTATTCCGCTCATCCCGCTCATCATCATGGTGCGCGCCAAAGCCGCTGTCGTCGCTCAGATCCAGTCCGACCCTCTGGCGGGTTCGCTCTGGGGAACCCTGGTCAAACTCGCCCTCCCGGTCTTCTCTCTCGCCACCGGCGAAGCCATCGACCCGTGGCGTTTCGGCCTCACCATCCCCGCCGTCCTCATCACCACCGTCCTCCTCGTCGCTGGCCTGATCTACGCTCATCGCCGCAACGCCGAAACCGCCCTCACCTTGTGGCTGTGGCCAATCACAATCGTCCTCGCCACCCTCACCATGTCCACAATCGGCGCCAACGTCCCGCCCAACCGCGTCACCAGCTTCGCCATGTTCACCATCCCGCTGGCCTACCTGCTGCTCGCGTGCGGCCTCACTGCCCTGTGTCGCCCACCGCAAGTGGCCGTAGTCTTCCTGCTGGTGTTGGTGCTCGTGTGGGGTTACGGGCTTAGCAACTACTTCCAGCGGGAGCAGCTTCTCAACCCCGCCTTTGCCCCTCCCTGGCGTCAGGTTGGCCGAATCATCGCCGAGAACGACCGCCCCGGCGACCTCATCGTCTCC
>JAJFVE010000163.1 GCA_021371965.1 Planctomycetaceae bacterium | reverse complement strand
GGTGGCGGTGATGGCCCTGCCTCGCGTTACCAAGCGCGAATACATCGACGACCTGAGCGAGCTGCTCAAGAACGATCCGGCCCCGCAGGTGCGTGCGGCCGCCGCCACCGCGCTGGGGCAGGTTTACGCGTGCAAGAAGGTTCCGGCCCTTGTCGACGCGCTGGGCGACGCGAACCCCCTGGTGCAGCAGCAGGCCAAGTGGGCGGTGGTGCGGATTTGCGGCATCGAGCCGGGGTACGAATCGCCGGAAGAGGCCGCCAAGCACCAGCAGAAGTACTACAAGTCGTTCTGGAACATCTACGGCAAGACGATCACGCGCTACCACGAAGTCTACAACAAGCGATAGCGTCACATCGGACGAGAAACTCCCCGCGTTGAATTGGCCCGCCGCCTGGGCGAATCGTACGTTTCCGCTGAAGCGAAATCCCTATGGGGCCAGGAGCCCCGGAGGAGGGAATAACATGTTCAGTATCGGCTTCAAGCGGATCGTGGCGGTATTGGTTGTGGTTGCTGCCATCGTGGGCGTGGGATGCACGATCGCCGTGAAGGCGGCCTCGGCAGACTGGTCCACGGCCTCGTCGCGCGTGCGGCAGGTGGAGGACATGAGCCACCAACTCTGCCGTTGACCGGATGCGCCGAGCGCGGGCACATGCGCGCGGGGGGAAGAGTCGCGGCGAGGCACCAGGTATTTATCAGTGTGATAAGGCGCTGCGACTGCCGTAATGGCAATGCCGCCCGCGGGCGGCATGGAATTGGCAGAGCGTTTTCTGCGGAAAAGGCCTACCGCGGGCCTTTTCAGGTCCGGTACGCTGTTTGCATAAACTTCCGCTGGAAGGGGTGCATCCATGCGACTGGACAAACTGACGGTTAAGGCACAGGAAGCGCTGGCGGCCGCCCAGGGCGTGGCGTCCGAGTCGGGGCATCCGAACATCACGCCGCTTCATCTGCTCAAGGCGCTGCTGGAGCAGGAGGGCGGCCTGGCCGGCCCGTTGCTGGAGAAGGTCGGGATCCCGCAGGACCGCGTGGCCTCGATCGTCGAGAGCGAACTGGCGCGCATGCCCAGTCAGAGCGGGGCGGCGGGCATGGGCATCGACGCGGCGACCAATGCCGTGCTCATGCGCGCCCAGCGCGAGGCGGCGAATCTCAAAGATGACTACACGTCCGTCGAGCACCTGCTGCTGGCGATGCTCGATGAGCCCTCGCCCGCGCGGGACGTGCTGAAGACCCTCGGGGCCGACCGGACGTCAATCCTGGCGGCCATGAAGGACATTCGCGGCAGCCAGCGCGTCACCGACCAGAGCCCCGAGGACAAGTACCAGGCCCTGCAGCGCTACGGGCGCGACCTGTGCGATATCGCCCGCTCGGGCAAGCTCGACCCGGTGATCGGGCGCGACGACGAGATCCGCCGCTGCATGCAGGTGCTCTCGCGCCGAACCAAGAACAACCCCGTGCTGATCGGCCTGCCGGGCGTGGGCAAGACGGCCATCGTCGAGGGGCTCGCCCAGCGCATCGTCAACGGCGACGTGCCCAGCGTGCTCGAGGGCAAGACCATCGTCGCCCTGGATATGGGCGCGCTGCTGGCGGGGGCGAAATATCGCGGCGAGTTTGAAGACCGCCTCAAGGCCGTCCTCAAGGAAGTGACCGGCTCCGACGGGCGGATCATCCTGTTCATCGACGAGCTGCACACGGTCGTCGGCGCCGGGGCGGCCGAGGGCGCCATCTCCGCGGGCAACCTCATCAAGCCCGCGCTGGCCCGCGGCGAGCTGCGGTGTATCGGCGCTACCACGCTGGACGAATATCGCAAGCATGTCGAGAAAGACGCCGCCCTCGAGCGGCGGTTCCAGCCGGTGGTCGTGGATGAGCCCTCGGTCGAGGATACCATCGCCATCCTGCGCGGGCTCAAGGCCCGATACGACGCCCACCACGGCGTGAGGATCCAGGACGCGGCGCTGGTGGCCGCGGCCGTGATGAGCCACCGCTACATCGCCGACCGGTTCCTGCCCGACAAGGCCATCGACCTGATCGACGAAGCGGCCAGCCGCCTGCGCATCGAGAACGACTCGATGCCGGCCGAGATGGACGAAATGCGCCGCCGCATCATGCAGATGCAGATCGAGCGCGAGGCCCTGCGCAAGGAAACCGACGAGGCCAGCAGGCTGCGTCTGGAAGAGCTCGAGCACCAGCTGGCGGAAATGCAGGAGCGTTTCGGGCAGCTTCAGGCCCGCTGGCAGAACGAGCGCGACGCGCTGAACGCCATCAAGAGCCTCAAGGAACAGATCGAGGCCAAGCAGACCGAACTCGAACAAGCCCAGCGCAGCGGCGAGCTCGAGCGGGCCGCCCGAATCCAGTACGGCGATCTGCGCGACATGCAGAAGCAGGTCAAGGCCGCCGAGGAAAAGCTCGCATCGCTGCAGGCCAAGGGCGGCCTGACCAGCGAAGAGGTCACGCCCGAGCATATCGCCGAGGTCGTGGCCAAGTGGACGGGCATTCCCGTCTCGAAGCTCATGGAGTCGCAGCGCGAGCGGCTGTTGCACATGGAAGACAGCCTTCGGGCGCGCGTGGTGGGGCAGGACGAGGCCCTGCGCGCCGTGGCCGACGCCGTGCGGCGAAACCGCGCCGGCCTGGGCGACCAGCGGCGGCCCATCGGAAGCTTCCTGTTCATGGGGCCCACCGGCGTGGGCAAGACCGAACTGTGCAAGGCCCTGGCCGAGCACCTCTTCGACAGCGAAGACGCCATGGTCCGCATCGACATGAGCGAGTTCATGGAGCAGCACTCGGTGGCCCGCCTGATCGGCGCACCGCCCGGATACGTCGGCTACGAAGAGGGCGGGCGGCTGACCGAGGCCGTGCGACGAAAACCTTACAGCGTGGTGCTCTTCGACGAGATCGAGAAGGCCCACAGCGACGTCTTCAACGTGCTGCTGCAAGTGCTCGACGACGGCAGGCTCACCGACGGCCATGGACGCACAGTGGACTTCAAGAACACGATCATCGTGATGACCAGCAACATCGCCTCGAACATCGTGCAGGAACTGGCCGACAAGCACGCCGAACAGTGGGAGATCGACGCACGCCTGAACGAAGCCTTGCGGGCGCGGTTCCGCCCGGAGTTCCTCAACCGCATCGACGAGACGGTGGTCTTCCACACCCTGAGCAGGGACAACCTCCGCGCCGTCGTCGATATCCAGGTGCGCCAGCTCGAACAGCGCCTCGCCGACAGCAACATCACGATCGAGCTGACGGCGGTCGCCAAGGACCTGCTGGGCGAGTTGGGTTTCGATCCGAGCTTCGGCGCGCGGCCGCTGAAGCGGTTGATCCAGCAGAAGATCGAAAACGCCCTGGCCGCACGGATTCTCGAAGGCAAGATCAAGCCCGGCGATCACGTAACCGTCGACGCCGGCGGCAAGACCTTCACCTTCGCCAGCGGCAGAGCAGCCATAGCGTGATTGAGAATTCAGTCGGATAGCCGATATTGCATCATTGTCTTGATCGTGTTAGTCAATCCTTGCCTGGATAGCTCCCGAGCAATAAAGGGGGCTTCATCCTCCAAGTGGCCGAAGGTAACTTTCCCCAGGCAGTAGTCTTTAATGTACTTTTCACGACTCTTCATACAAGTGTCTTCATCATTTAGCCCCAGTCGGTTGATTGTCTTTTGGACTCTTGAGACCAGCCTTTCAGGTAGCTCCTTGCCTGGGACCACAAGGAGAGAAGGGAACCTTATCACGAACCATCCATCTTTCACTTGGAAAGGATCAATTACATCCCGAAATTCCCGCTTGCGCGAGTTGAGTACTGCGCAGACCAACCTGTAATTGCTCCAATTATATGCTTTTGCAGGCGCAACGCTCTTGGGAATGAAGTGTTCGACAGTATCCGCGCCAGTGTCATAGGCTATCCAATGGCAGCTATAAGCACAAATGCCATTGTATGCCAGATGTAATTCAGGCAGTATCTTGCGCCAATAGGCATGCTTATTCCATTGATCCGTAGAGGGACTCTTGACGCGGCTCAAGAATAGCATGCCTGGTTTATGCACGAGATCGACAAATGTGGCGGGGGTTGGTTGTTTGGCAACAGGAATCACTATTTCACCCCGTACGTCTTCGCAAAGAACCGCCAGCGTGGCCAAAAATCATCATCCTGTGCGAGATAGGACATCAGCCTTGCGTTTGTCTGTCGCACTGCGTCGGGCGAGGGATTGTCTTTGAGCTGGAGGTCTTTCGCCGCCGAGATCGCCTTTTCTGCTTCCAAAGACCGAGCTTGCTTCAAACCAAAGATATCGGACATCAGCCACAGATCGATCCTGCCCCGTTTGATAAACGGCAATTCCTCTAGACGAGCATCTCCATCCTCTCCAAGCTTCAGGTGATGCAGTCTATCCATTTCTTGATTAAACCCCGTTTCAATTGAGGCCATGACCATAGGTGAATGTGTTGCTAGATGAACTTGAGGAGAGATAACGGACGTCAGCTTCTGAATAACGTGGAGTACGGAAGGGACAATCACCCGCTGCCATTTTGGGTGAAGATGTGCCTCCGCTTCATCTATCAACAACACCAATCGCCTTTGCGGTTTCTGTCGAACGGTTGAAGAATATTGGAGATGTTTATGCCATGCCCACACCATTAGATAGGCGAGGCAAATTGTTCTCTGGACGCCGGCGGAACTGATTGTTACAGGGGTTTCACCGTACGGCATTCTCAGGGTTGGAATCTCAACAGAATTCAAACCTAACTGCACTGGGCGCCCCGGCTCTAGAGGCTCGTCTTCGGACGGAGACAGTCCTTTTAGGCTCTCCGAAAGTGCCTCAAAATTCGACCTATACCTAGAATCTGTTTGCCAACTCACCCAGTCCCTGAGCAAACCATTGCAGAGCCATTCTCCCGACCCAGACGTATCCTTAGGTACGCCGTTCCAAATTGTCTGGGGAGTGAAACTGATCTGGCCTGCATCGGAGACCGGTTGTTCTTGGTCTAGAAGCTGTTTTAGAGCTGGATCCCAAACCACAAAAGATCCATCATGTCTGGCAAAAATGGCCAGTCCGGGTCCCACATCTGCACGATCCGGTCGTGTTCGCCAAGCTTGGTGGTTCCAGTCAAATGTTGCCGCAAATGACTTGGTGTTCTTAGCGGTGATACCCAGAGTGAACTCGATCCGGGGAGATATCTTGGCCACATTAGGACGTGGAAAAGCATGAAGCCCCGCCCAGGATCCAGTCAAAGCCCACCATACTGTTTCAAGTAGAAAACTCTTACCGACTGTGTTGTCGCCAAGAATAACATTGAGCCTCTCTGCTGGCCTATATTGTAACTTCGCGGCAGGACCGATGTGTCGCATCTGGAGAGAACGCAAGGCTGCTCCCTGTGACGGGCGGGTGCCGGGTGGAGGCCCCAGCATCTCCAGCAGATCTTCCTCCAATATAGGCTCGCCTGCAAAGGAATCAGCTGAGACTCTTGGAGGGTGGAGGTCGAAAAGGCTCTCTTTCTCCTGATTCGTTATCTGAAAAGTCTTGATCAATTTGTCGAAGACCTGATCTGGGGAGACAGAGGTAGGCCACTTCCAAAGACGAAAAAGCCAGACTGCCAAGTCGAATGCCGGAATGCGTTTTCCGTCAAGGTGACGGGAGAGTCGCTGAACGTAGTCAGCCTTCCAGCCCCATCGAGAGACGTTTCGTGGATGAAGAAAGACATCCCCGAAGGTATTGGTTGTGATTCGTTGAAGTGAAGTACTGCCATAGCGGGCGTCGACCCAGCGTCCCGATATCTTTGACGTCTTGAAAGGATTGTAGAAGCCCATGTAGGAGGAACATGGCCGATAGTACCTGTTCAAGATATCATCTGCTATCTGTGAAAAAACGACAGGTTTCGTCGATCCTGTGGGAATGCGTTCAGTCTTGCACGCCAAGAAAGCTATTCCAAAAAAAGGATTCACTTTCTCCAAAGACTTTAACGATCTTTCGACCTGTCCTATGGATATAAACATAGATTACATCCTCCCAAGTTCTTCTTGCATATAGTTAAAATAATCTTCGCTTAGATCAACGCCTACGGCAGTACGGCCGTGCTCGAGCGCGACTCGCAATACAGTTCCACTACCAGCAAATGGGTCCAGTACTTGGCCTCCAGGGGGGCATCCGATCTCTATGCATTTGAGTGCCAATTCATCAGGGAACGGTGCAAGGTGTTTGCTTCCATTCTTCTTGGGCCGAGCTGAAATCGTCCATATGTCTTGATCTTTCCCCAGACTGCTCCGATCAAACCAGTACCTAGGCGATTTCGAGAACATAAATACAGTTTCGTAGGTTCGCCAAGGACGATCGTGAGCCGTTGGTTCCGGCATGCTTCCGTTACGCTTCCATATCACCGGGGATCGCAAAGTCCATCCCCGAGTAATCATTTCAAGGGCTACTCTCCAGGGAATTCCAATTATGGTCTTTCTTGGCACTCCTAGCCCACTTGCGTCAACGGGCCGAAGCCCCATTCTGCGCGCACGATTCTTTTGATCGGGTCCTTTCGGTTGGCCCTTTGCGGAGTAATAGGTATCGCCGAGATTTAGAAATAGCAGACCATCTTGGCGAAGAACTCTCTTTATCTCGTCCATTGTGGCGCAGATCGCCGTAACGTACTCCGCAATTGTCTTCTCAAGTCCAATTTGCCCTTCTACACCATAGTCCCTCTGGCTGTAATAGGGGGGAGAGGTTACTACACAGTTGAACCGTTCCTTGGAAAGCGTGGACAAGGTCACTTTCGCGTCACCGCGGTAGAGTTCCCAAGCCGTCCCTGCGCGAGTTGCTCCCTTGCAGTAGAGCATGCCATGCAAGTTGCTTGCACTTGGATGAACTGGTTGCCTTGGTGCGTCCGTCAACACCAATGGCCTCTTTCTCGATGCCATGCTTAGGCTCCCAAGTTTGGGCTGGTCGTGGTCGAGAATAGTACCAGTTCTTGATCTTGGTTACTAGGGTGAGCAGCAACCGAATAGCTTATCAGTGGGAGCCCCGTGGCGTTCCAAGGGGTTTCTAGGCAAATTCGGAGCCAGCACGGGCAAGAAGCCCGTGCTACTTTACTTCGGCCACGGCTTTTTGCGGGGGCGGCAGGGCGTCGCGCAGGGCCTTGAGGCGCAGCAGTGCCACAGCCGAGTTGAGCTGGATGTCGGCTTCGTACTGCTTCTTCAGCGCGTCGGTGAGGGCGGCGGCATCGACGTCCATCAGCAGGTCGGTCTTGCGGCGGATGTCCTGCCATCGCTTCATCTGCCGCGGCGTCACGTCGACGACCACGTCGGGGTCGACGCCCCAGTCGGTGCTGCCGTTCTTGCGGTGCAGCAGGCGGCCCGAGGGCAGGTAGTAATACGCCGTCGTGACCTTCAGGAAGGCCTTCTTGTCTTCCAGCGGAATGATGTTCTGCACGCTGCCCTTGCCGTAGCTGCGGTGGCCGACGATGATCGCCCGGTGATGGTCCTTCAGAGCGCCCGAGACGATCTCCGAAGCCGACGCGCTCTGCTCGTTGACCAGCACCACCAGGTCGCCGGTGAGGAACTGCCCGTTGCGCCGGGCGTCGATGGCGCTCTGGCGCACCTGGCGGCCGCGCGTCGAGACGATGCGCCCCTCGCTGACGAACTCGTCCACGATCCGCGTGGCCGAATTGAGCAGCCCGCCGGGATCGAACCGCAGGTCCAGAATCAGCGACTTGAGCCCGCCGGCGCGAAGATCCTTCAGTGCCGCCGTCACGTCGCCCGGCGTCGTGTCGGTGAACTGCGTGACGCGGATGTAGCCGATCTTGTTCTGGGCATCGAGCCAGAAGTCCCAGTTGCCGTCGTTGGCCATGCGCCAACCCTTGACGGTCCGGATGTGGATCTCGTCACGAACGATCGGAATGTCGATGGGCTTGACCAGCCCTGCCCGCGTGATCGTCAGCACCACCGTGCTGCCCTTCTTGCCGGTGATCATCCGCACGAGCTTGTCGACGCCGAGGTCCTCGGTCGCGCGACCGTCGACTTTGAGAATCTTGTCGCCGACCTTGATGCCCGCGCGGAATCCGGGCGAATCGGGCAGCGGCGTGACGACCTCGAGTGGCTGTCCGGGCTCCTTGGTGATCTGCACGCCCACGCCGTAGAACTCGCCCATGGTCTGCTTGATGAAATCGGCCACGTCGTACGGCCAGATCATCGAACTGAAGCGGTCCAGCTCGTCCAGCAGCCCGTCGGCGAACTCCAGCGACAGCACGCTGGTGGGGATGCGGACGGAGCTTTCCGACGCCCGCAGCACGCTGTCCAGCGCCAGCGTCAGGTCGAGTTGGTCGAGGTTGTCGCGCGTCTGGGTGATCTTGAGCTGGGCGTCGACGGCCTCCACGAACTTGTCGCGCAGCGCCTTGTCCGCCAGCGACGGGAATGACTTGGTCGCCTGGGGCGTGATGGCCAGCACCTTGACGGCCTGCAGGCTGCCGCGGATGACTTTGCGGTAGTCGACGGCCGTCACGTACGAATCGTTCAGGCGTTCGATGGCGCGCTTGACCATGTTGGCGTCGATTCCGGCCGTCATGTCGCGCCACGAAATCTGCGCGTCATCGGCCTTGGTGGTCGCCGGGCGCGTGGTGGCGCCGGGGTTGAGGACGCTGTCCTCCTCGGCCGTCAGGTCGTTGCTGTCGCCGTAGAGCCTCAGCACGCGCACGTGCTGCCGGGCGAGCTTGGCCTTGTCGGCGAAGAACTGCTCCTGTGCCGGATCGAGGTTCTTGGCCAGTTCCTCGAGCATCGTGTAGGCGGCGAGGGCCTCGAACCAGCGGGCGTCCTTGATGGCGGCGTCGCCGCGGGCCAACGTGGCGTCGATGAGATTCTTGTACCACTCCTGCTGGGCGTAGGAATGATCCTGCCCGGCCAGCTCTTGCGCCAGCCGCGCCTGCGTCAGGGCCGACTGCCAGGGCTTGAGGACGACCATGCCCTGGATGTCGGTGATGCTCAAGGCCATGTCGGTCTGCTTTTCCCACAGCAAGCCGCTGGCGTCAACGCGAGCCGAAGGCGTTTTCAGATCGGCGCCCTGCCAGGCCTGGCGCATGTCCTGCAGCCGCGCCTTACTGCGGGTGACCATTTCTCGCAGGGTCGCCGCGTAGGGGGCCTTGTCGGCGGCCACCAGCGCCTGGACGCCATCCAGCAGCGGCGAAAGCTTGTCGAGGGCCTCCAGGGCCTTGGTGCGGCGCTGGGTCGCCGCGTCGGCGCCGTCGGTTGCCAGGTCGTCGCCGGTGCCCACGTCGCCGTAGGCCGTCACGAGTTTTCCCACCGCGGCGCGCAGGCGGTCGAAGAGGCCGCTCTTCTTGAGCTGCCCCTGGTAGTCCTGCGCGAGCATCGCCTGCTTGACGCGGGCGATGGCGTCGTTGAGCTCGCCCTCGCGCTCGCGGGCGCTGGCGGCGGTGCGCTCAGCCTGGCGTCCCAGCAACGCCAGGGCGGCCTGGCGGTCGGGACCAGCCGAGGGCAGGCGCTGGAAGGCGGCGTAGGCTTTGCCGAAATCGCCGGCGACTGCGATATCCAGCACGCCGCCGTAGGACACGCTGTCCGGCGCTGCGGCCAGTGTGGCCGGGCGCGTCGGCGCGGTGGCGGGGGAGTCCTGTGCGGCGGCGATGGGCCAGGCGGCCAGGATCAGCCCCAGAACAGCCAATAGTGCCGGACGATTCCATTTAGCGATCAACGTCATACTCCTGAACAGTAAACCCCTCGTTGCCCTGGAAGTTCGCGTGGCGCGGGCTACCGCTTGGGCGGCCAATCGGCATCCTCATCATCATTGGCGGGCGGCTCGTCGCTCTCTTCCTCGCTCTTCCAGCGGTCGGCTTCGCTCAGGTCGTCGATCTCGCGCTGGACGACCTTGAACATCTTTTCCTGCATGGGAGCGAGCTTGCTGTAGTAATCGAGCGTGGCCTGGTAGCTGGCGACCATCTGGTTGATCTTGATCAACTGCCACTTGGCCAGGCACTCGCTTTCCTTGATATTCGTGAACGGGTCGCAGGCAAAACGCACCTGGCCGCTCTCGTCGCGGAGGAAGAACTCGCAGTCTTTGCACTGAATCATGCTGGGCCTTTCAGGCCGGGCGACGCAACACCGGCACTTCCAATATCATACGATAGCGGTGGGGCGGAGTTCAACAGCCGAACAGGAACTCGTTGATTCGTTGACTGGTTAACCTGTTGACTGGGTAACTCGTTGACTGGTTGACTTGCTTGGTGGTAAACCCAGTTAACCAGTTAACCAATTAACCAGTTAACCAGTTAACCAGATAACCAATTAACCAGTTAACGCGCTACACGGCCAAACTGTTCAGAATCTTCAGTCCGCGCGCCAGCGTCTCGTCGCTGGTGGCGTAGGAGAGGCGGAAGTGGGTGTCGCGGGCTGAGAACACTTTGCCCGGAATGACCAGCACATTGTTGGCGATAGCCTTTTCGACAAACGCCGTCGCATCGCCGCCCGGGGCCGGCACGAAGGCGTAGAACGCACCGCCGGGCTTGACCAGGCCGCACGAGGGGCCCAGCGCCTCATACACCATGTCGCGCTTGCGCTTGTAGGCCGCCGCCTGGGCTGACATGTCCTGCGTGAGGGCCTGGCAGCACGCCACCTGCGCCATGCTCGGGGCGCAGACGAAACTGTACTGCTGCAGCATCGTCATCTTCTCGATCACCGGCGCCGGGCCGGTGCACCAGCCCACGCGCCACCCCGTCATCGCGTAGCTCTTGGAGAACCCGCGCATCAGCAGCGTGTTCTCGTATACCGACGCCATCGACACGAACGGGCGGTCGTAGCAGAAGAGGTTGTAGATCTCGTCCGAGATCACCAGCAGGTCGCGCTTGGCCGCCACTGCCGCCAGGGCGGCGAGTTCCTCGCGGCTCCAGACGTACCCGGTGGGGTTGGCCGGCGAGTTGACGATGATCATGCGCGTGCGGTCGGTGATGGCCTTTTCGATCTTGGCCGGATCGGGGCGAAAGTCGGGATACGTGTCGACCGCCACCGGCACGCCGCCGGCGAGGTTCACCAGGTGGCTGTACATCACGAAGTACGGTTCGAGCAGGATGACCTCGTCGCCGGGGTTGACGGTGCACAGCATCGCCAGCATCAACGCGCCCGAGACGCCCGAGGTGATCAGGTAAGGGCGGCCGTCGTTCCATCCGAACTCGCTGCGGCACTGATCGGCGATCACAGAGCGGAGTTGCTCGAGCCCCTGCGTCTGGGTGTACTTGTTCATGCCGGCGCGGATGGCCTCGATGGCCTGCTCCTTGGCCGCTGCGGGCACGTCGAAGTCCGGCTGACCGATCGAGAGATTGATCGGATCCTTCATTTTTGCGGCCAGGTCGAAGACCTTCCGAATGCCGGAGGCATCGAGCAGGCGCATCCGGTCGGCGATGGCGTGGCTCTTGCGCATGTTCGTACTGACGCCGTAAGGCGTTTCCCAAGTTCGTAGTAAAGCCGTAAGGCGTTGCTTCGCTCTCTAAGAATGCCCTTACGGGCACGCCAGGAGCAATGCCCTTACGGGCGCGCTACGAGCTAGTCCTTGCCCTTGCCGCCCTTTTCCTTGGCGGCGGGGGCAGCGGCCGCTGCCGGGGCGGCGCCTTCAGCGGGCGCTCCCTCGGCGCCGGCTTCCTCGGCGGCCTTCTTGCTCTTGGTGCCGGCGCGGGACTGCCGCACGCGCACCTTGGGCAGTGCCAGGGGGCTGTTGGCTGCCGGGTCGAACTTGCCTTCTTCGGTCAGCTTGGCGATGCGTTCGGCACGGGTCAGAACGCTTCGGGTCCTGTGAAGTCCGGCGCCGCTCTTGAGTGTGCGATCCATGGTCATGACAGAATTACTCCACCTCGTCGTCTATCCCGCCACGGGCCCGGGTCCGGAATATTTCAGGAACCACGGCCATCGTCCGCGCGGGTCGGTCTGCTTGAACTCTCGTCCCTGGGTCTGCGTCTTGTACTGCTTGCCCAGCTCTTTAATCTTCTCGGCGTATGCCTTGGCTGACGGTTCGTCGGCGTTATCGAACCCGGTCATTGAGTAAATCACGTACTGTCCCTGGAGCAGGCTCACCGTCACCGGGTAGTTGGCCTCGGTGCAGAACTTCTGGATGCGCCAGGCTTCCTGCAGGTCCTCGGCGCTCTTGCCGCCCAGGCCCTGGATAATCATGTAATACTTCCCTGCCGTCCGCGCCGGCGGGGTCGCCGCCGCACGCTCCTGGGCCGGCGGCTGCGCCGCAGGCTCCGCCGTCCGGGCGGGCTGGACATTCTCAACCGCAGGGGCCGCCGTGCGCTTCGACGCCCACCCGATCACGAACATCCCCACCATCAGCGCCACGATCGCCCCGGCCGTCACTGCCGCGCTGGCGGGATTGAGCACCACCGACATCTGCTGGTTCTCGATCTTTACCACAGGCAGCACGCCGGCCATTCCGCTTTGCCCCGCCGGACCATGCTCGCTGCTCTTGCGAGTGAACATCTCCGGCATCCGCAGCGGGCGCCGTGGCGCAGGCCGCGCTGGCGGGGCGGTAGCGACGGCCGCCGGAACTGCCGCCGGCTGGGCGGCGGGCAAAACCGGCACCGTCGCCGGTGCGGCCGCCGGTGCGGGCGCTGCCGTCTGGATCGGCGGCGGTGTTGCCGCGACCGTCGCGGGTCTGGGCGTCGCTGCCGGGCCGGCCGGCGCCGCTCGCGGGGCGCTGACCGCTCTCGGCGGAGGCAACTCCAGGGGCGGCAGATCGCTGTCGTCGGACGGTTCGTCGCTGATCGACGGCGTCGGGTCCTGTGGCTGCGACTGGGACGAAACGGGTTTGCGCATCCACTCAGGGATGGTCAGCCCCGGCATGTCCTTGCCGCCGCTCTTGCTCTTGGTAATGACCTCAAAGAGCGCTTCAACATCCTTTTTTCTCGCCACAGCCGTTGTCCTTGCCCATCAGGGCGTTACGTCCGGCAGTGGGGGCATGGTATCGCCGCCGCCAGCCCGTGTCAAGGATTGTGGATGTTGGATTTCGGCCCGCGCAACGGCGAAATCACAACCTCCAAAATGTAAAACCCAAACAAGAAGACAGACAACAAACGACAGGCGACAAACAAGACCTCGCGGCTTGTTGTCAAATCCCGCATTCACTATTGCAGCGCAGCGCCGGCGGTCATAAAATGCTTCGCTGCTTTTGACACGAAAAATCACAGGCGCCGGCGGCGGCGCGGACTCGAAGGAGAATACCATCATGGCCGAAGCCTTTCCCGGAATTGCGAAGATCAAGTACGAAGGTCCTGACTCGAAGAACCCGCTGGCCTTCAAGCATTACAACGCCAAGGAAAAGGTCGAAGGCAAGACCATGAAAGACCACCTGCGTTTCGCGGTGGCTTACTGGCACGCCTTCCGCAACGGCTGCTCCGACCAGTTCGGCGGGCCCACGCGGCAGATGCCCTGGGACGACGGCACGGCCAGCGTCGCCAACGCGCAGAACCGCGTGAAAGCGGCCTTTGAGTTCTTCACCAAGCTCGGCGTGGACTTCTACTGCTTCCACGACCGCGATGTGGCCCCCGAGGCCAAGACCCTGTCCGAAACCAACAAGAACCTCGACGAGGTCGTCAAGGTCCTCAAGGCCGAGCAGGACCGCACCGGCGTCAAGCTGCTCTGGGGCACGGCGTGCCTGTTCTCGCACCCGCGCTTCATGCACGGGGCCGGCACAAGCTGCAACGCCGACGTGTTCGCCTATGCCGGCGCGCAGGTCGCCAAGGCGCTGGAAGTCACCAAGACCCTCGGCGGCGAAGGCTACGTGTTCTGGGGCGGGCGCGAAGGCTACAAGAGCCTGCTCAACACCAACATGCCGCGTGAGCTGGACCACATGGCCCGCCTGCTGCAGCTTGCGGTAGACTACAAAAAGAAGATCGGCTTCAAGGGCCAGTTCTACATCGAGCCCAAGCCCAAGGAACCCACCAAGCACCAGTACGACTTCGACTGCATGACGGTGTACGGCTTCCTCGTCCGCAATGGCCTGGACAAGCACTTCCAGTTCAACGTCGAGGCCAACCACGCCACGCTGGCCGGGCACACGTTCCACCACGAGCTCGAGACGGCCGCGGCGCTGGGCATGCTCGGATCGGTCGACGCCAACCGCGGCGATCTGCTGCTGGGCTGGGACACCGACCAGTTCCCCACCGACATCTACGATGCGACGATGGCGATGCTGACGATCCTCAAGGCCGGCGGGTTCACCACCGGCGGCTTGAACTTCGACGCGCACGTGGCGCGCGAGAGTTTCGAGCCGGTGGACCTGTTCTACGCCCACATCGGGGCGATGGACGCTTTCGCCCGCGGGCTCAAGATCGCCGCGGCCATCCGCAAGAGCGGCGCGATGGACAAGTTCGTCGCCAAGCGATACGCGAGCTGGGACAAGGGCATCGGCGCCAAGATCGAAAAGCGCCAGGTCGGCCTGGGCGAGCTGCAGCAGTACATGCTCAAGAAGGGCGAAGCCGACGCCAATGAGTCCGGCCGCGTGGAACTGCTGGAGAACATCCTGAACGAGTTCATTAAGTAACGGTAGCCGGTCATCAGTGGCCGGCAGCCAGTGTACGGGTGCCATGGCGGTTGAACAACGACCTCCATGGCACCCAATCCGTAATCCGAAATCCAAAATCCGCAATGGTTCGTATAATGAGTGCCAATGGCTGACGACATCAAGTTTATGACGCTGGCGCTGGAGTGCGCCGCCCGCGGGCGAGGCGAGGTTGAGCCCAACCCGATGGTGGGCGCCGTGCTTGTGCGCGACGGCGTCGAACTGGCCCGCGGATGGCACAAGAAGTTCGGCGGCCCACACGCCGAAGTCGAGGCCATCACCGCCGCCCGCGCCGCCGGCGTGGACCCGGCCGGGGCTACCCTGTACGTCACGCTCGAGCCCTGCTGCCACGAGGGCAAGACCCCCCCCTGCACCAACGCGCTGATCGAGGCCAAGCTCGCCCGCGTTGTGGCCGCCATGGTCGACCCCGACCCGAAAGTCGCCGGACAGGGCATCGCGGCGCTGAAGAAAGCCGGCATCGCCACCGACACCGGGGTGATGCAGGAACAGGCCCGCCAGCTCCTGGCGGCGTACATCAAGCACCGCACCACGGGGCGGCCCTGGGTCATCTGCAAATGGGCCCAGACCACCGACGGATACATGACGCTGCCCCCCGGCGGCGGGCGGTGGATCTCCAGCCGCGCCAGCCGCGACCGCGTCCACCAGATCCGCTCCTGGTGCGACGGCGTGGTCATCGGCATCGGCACGCTGCTGGCCGACAACCCCCACCTGGGCAACCGTAGCGGCAAAGGCCGCCAGCCCGCGCGCATCGTGCTCGACTCGACGCTGCGCACGCCCATCGAGTGCCAACTTGCCGACACCACCGATCGCGCCAAGCTGATCGTCGTCACCGCCCCCGGCGCCGCGGTCGCCAAGCCGCTCGTCGCCCAGCGCCTGCGCTCACGCGGGGCCGAGATCATCGAACTTCCCGCGGCTGCCAATGGCATCGACCTGGGCGCCCTGCTGGACGAACTGGGCCGCCGCGGCTGGCTCAGCGTGCTGATCGAAGGCGGCTCGGCCGTGCTGACCAGCGTGTTGCAGCAGAGACTTGCCGACGAAATTATCGTGTTCGTGGGCCCGCAGAAACTCACAGGCGCGCCAGCATCGCTTCCGCAGTTGGACATCGCCAAGCTCCGCAGTGAGCTGCCGCTGACGTGCCTGGATGAGATCGCCGTCGACGTCGACCGCATGCTGCGATTCCAGTTCAAGCACTAACATGAGCGCATTGCCGCCCCCAATCCCGCCGGCCGCTCCTGCCATCGCCGACGCTTGCGGCGGCTCCCCGCTGACGGCAGATCAACTCGGTCAGTTCCAACAGGCCCAGGCACAAGCCGAAAAGTTCCGCCGCGCCAGCGGGCTTGCCATGTTCAACATCGTGGGCTTCGTAATTTGTGCCGCCGGGTCAGGGCTCATTGCCATGGTCTCACTGGCGATGGGCCAGCGCGATCTCTGGGGCGTCGTGCTGACGCTGGGGCTCTGTGCCGGCGGGTTCTGTGAGTGGCATGGAAGGCAGATGCTGTTGAACCTGGACCCGCGAGGCCCGCGCCTGCTGGGCTGGAACCAAATGGGCCTGATGGCTCTGATTTTGGCCTACTGCGCCTGGCAGATGGTGGCGGCGGTCTATTTCCCGGATCCCGCGGCCGCCAAAACCTATGCGGACCTCAAAAGCCTCGGGATGGACCTGGGTAAGATCGAGAAACAGTTGACGCTTTTGTCCTACAGTCTGGTGGCGCTGACGGTGGTGGTGTTTCAGGGCTTATGTGCCCGCTACTACTTCAGCCGCATCAAGATTCTCAAAGACTACATCTCCCAGACGCCCCAGTGGATCATCGATCTGCGCCGGATGCAGAATCCCATCAAGTAAGCGGCAGTCGCGTCTCGAAGAGAACAACCGACGACGAGGACGAGGCACTCCACGTCCCCGCTCCCGTCCCTGTTTCTAATCCTCTTAATCCCGAGAATCCGCGTAATCCCGCACTCCCCGTTCCCAATCCGCAATCAATACGTTCCGCCGCTGTCGTAGACCTCGGGGCTGGCGCTCTCGAAGCGCGTGCAGTCGGGCAGGAACGTCAGGTGCACCGTGCCGGTGGGGCCGTTGCGCTGCTTGGCCACGATCAGCTCGGTCACGTTGCGGGGCATGTAGTCCGGCTCGCCGCGGTGGTAGTAGTCTTCGTTGTGCAGCAGCGAGACCACGTCGGCGTCCTGCTCGATCGAGCCCGACTCGCGCAGGTCGCTCATGCGCGGGCGGTGGCTGGGGCGGTCGGCCGGGCCTCGGTTGAGCTGCGCGGCGCAGATCACCGGGATGTTCAGCTCGCGTGCCAACGCCTTGATGCCCCGCGACATTTCGGTGATCTGTTCCTGTCGGCTTTCGGCGCGCCCGCTGTAGGTCATGAGCTGCAGGTAGTCGATGAACACGCACTTGATCCCGTGCGAGGCGTGCAGGCGGCGGGCCTTGCTGCGAAGCTGCAGCGCCGTCAGCAGCGGCGAATCGTCGATCAGCAGCGGAGCCTGCTCCAGGTCGCCCGCGGCCATCTGGAGCTGTGTCCAGTCCTCGGCCGAGATCATGCCCCGCCGCATCTGGCGCAGGTTGAACCGCGCGTGCGAGCTCAGCAGGCGCTGGGCGAGCTGCGCCTTGGACATTTCCATCGAGAACACCACCACCGGCAGCTTTTCCGTCACGGCCATGTGCTCGGCGATATTGAGCAGGAAGCTGGTCTTGCCCATCGACGGCCGCGCCGCCAGGATGATCATCTCGCCGTTCTGGAAGCCGCTGGTCATTTCATCGAGCGCCGGGTATCCCGTGGCTGTGCCCGTCACCAGCCGCCCGTCGGATTCCTGGAGCGTTTCGAAGGTTTCCTGCAGGAGGCTGCCCAGGGTGACGGCCTGGTCGCCGATCTGGGCGGTGGCGATCTTGAACACGAGGCGTTCGGCGTTTTCGATAACGTCGGGGGCTTCGTCGCGGCTGTCGTGGGCGTCGCGCGAGATCTTTCCTGCGGCGATGATCAGGTCGCGCAGCAGGGCCTTGTCGCGCACGATCTTGGCGTAGTATTCGGCGTTGGCGGCGTTTGGCACGCCGTCGACGATGGCGACGAGGTAATCGACGCCGCCGATCTGCTCCAGCAGCCCCAGGCGCGACAGCTCCTCGCGCAGCGTCACCAGCTCGATGGGCTTGCCTGCCGTGCTCATGTCGATGAGCGTCTGGTAGAGCGTCTGGTGCGCCGGGCGGAAGAAGTATTCCGCCTGGCAGACCTGGGCGATGATGTCGATCGCCGTGCGGTCGATGATCATCGAGCCGATAGTGCAGACCTCGGCCTCGATGGAATGCGGCGGCACGCGCTGGGCGGCAACCAGCGGGTCGGACCCCTCAGGCCCGCGCGCGGGACTTGGAGCAGGTATGTTTGTAGTAGTCATGAAGGCCTTCCTTGGCAAATGAAAGCGGCAGGCAAGGATAATGTCAGACGGGGGTGGAGGAAAGAAAAAACCGACGACGCTTGCCATGCCGAAGCCTCTGGCCAAGGCGGGAGGACGACGGCATCACCTCGCCGCACGCGATCGGTTGTTTGGTCGGAGATCGCTGCCAATAAAGCAGTCGGCAGGGGTGGAACTGGCGGGGGAGGCAGAAATTCATTGCAGCATTATTAAGCTCTCAAGAGCTAAGTCATTAATTCACAATAGTTAATTGCTTGTGGCACTGTGGTTGCTTGCCTTACAGGTGCGGTTGGATTATACCCTAAGCGGGTGTACGTGCCGTATTTGGTCCTGCAACATCAGGTACCGGCAATGGTTATGACGTTCAAAAAGCCCAGAATCCCGCTTAGCCTCGTCGTGACGGGCGAGGCCGAGGTCTGGCTGCCGGCGCTGGAAAAACTGATCGGGCCGGACTACCTCCGCCCGCACAAGGTCAGCTCCGACCACGAACTGCTTGACGTGGTCGGCTCCGGGGCGGCCGACGCGGCGGTGCTCGACGAGCAGGCCGAATGGCTGCTCGACGCGCTGCAGATGCTGCGGATGATCCGTCGCATGAACGCGGCTCTGCCGGTGGTGGTCGTTACGCAGCGGAACGACCGGCGGTGGCTGGAAGACGCGCTGCAGTTGGCGGCATTCAGCGTGGTGGCGCGGCCGCTGGCGCTGGAAGAACTGCTGCGGCAGATCCAGCGGTTGATGGTGAGAATCGACCGGCTGTGCCGGGAAGAATAACGCCCGATTGAAGGGTGCCACGCACAACGGCGTTGTGCGTGTCCCAGGAAGAACAAGACATGGGCGAGACACCCATGCGACAAAACAGGAGCATGGGCGAGACGCCTATGCGACCCACGGGCGAGATGCCCGTGCTACAGAACAACAAGGTTTCCCGAAACCAGTAAGGAGCAAAAGATGTCGAAGAAACCCGCAACGAAGTCCACCCCGAAGATTCGCCCCCTGGGCGGCAAAGTGCTGATCCAGCGCCTCGAGGCCGAAGAGCGCACCGCCGGCGGGA
>JAJFVE010000146.1 GCA_021371965.1 Planctomycetaceae bacterium | reverse complement strand
CTCTGCGCTTCTCTCTCCCTCAGCGTCCTCAGCGACCTCAGCGGCGACTACCCAACCTTCCTCATGCGCAGTAGAATCCTGTGCTTGGAGAACATCATTATGAGTAACGTGGAACCGCTTTGGCCGGCCGGCGCGCCCGGCGCTAAGGGTAGTGAAGCTATCGACAAGCCGACGCTGACGACGTTTCTGCCGGAGGCTTCGGTTGCTGTTGGCGCCAGCATCGTCGTCTGCCCCGGCGGGGGGTATGGCGGGCTGGCTACCGATCACGAGGGCGTGCAGGTGGCGCGGTGGCTTAACTCCATCGGCGTGGCGGCGTTCATGCTCGAGTATCGCCATGCCGGGCGCGGGTACGGCCATCCGGCGCCGCTGCAGGATGCTCAGCGGGCCATCCGCACCGTTCGCAGCCGTGCGGGCTCGCTTGGGCTTGACCCGGCGCGGATCGGCATCATGGGCTTTTCGGCGGGCGGGCATTTGGCCTCGACGGCCAGCACGCACTTTGATGCGGGCAATGCCTCGGCGGCCGACGCGATCGAGCGCGTAAGCTGCCGGCCGGACTTCGCCGTGCTGGTGTACCCGGTCATCACGTTTACGCAGCCGTTCTGCCACGTTGGCTCGCGCGAGAACCTCATCGGCAAGACGCCGCCGGCGGCGCTGCAGGCGAGCCTGTCCAACGAGCGAATGGTGACGGCCGACACGCCGCCGACGTTCCTGGTTCACTCGCAGGACGACACGGCCGTGCCGCCGGCCAACAGCGTCGTATACTACCAGGCCTGCACGGCCGCCAAGGTGCCGGTGGAGATGCACATCCTGCAGGGCGGCTGGCATGGATGGGGCATGTGCGACGACGGCCAGCCGCATTCGATCTGGACGAGCCTGCTGGCGACGTGGATGAAATACCGAGGGCTGCTGAAACAAAGCTGATTCTCTGGCGAGGTTTTCGAGGCCGCTTCAGCGGCCTTGGTCCGGCCGAAGGCCGGCTTAGCCCAGAGCTTTAGCTCTGGGTAAGGTAGCACAAACTAATTCTTTATTTGAGCCCGCTTCAGCGGGCTTTAGTAAGCCTGCTGAAGCAGGCTGACTGGGAAAAGAAAACTCTCAATCGTGGGCTACCCCGGCGTAAACGCCGGGGCTAGGCCCGCCTTCGGCGGGACGAAAGCCGCTGAAGCGGCTTGTCTGTTGGGTCCAAGCGTCTGGATATGAAGATGAACACTGTAAGTCAATCCGTGCTGGAGAACTTCCGAACGTTATTGGCGATGGCCAAGGCGGAGGATTTCGGCCGTGGCGACGTGACGAGCGACCTGCTCCCGGCCGCGGCTCGGGCGACGGCGAACTTTGTTGCGCGGCAGGAACTGGTGCTCTGCGGCGGCGCGTTCCTGGCCGAGATTGCGGCCGCGTATGACGCCGGGATTGCCACCAGCGTGTTGATGAGCGACGGGCACAAGGCCGCACGCGGGGCAGTGCTGGCGACGTGGACCGGCTCGGCGCGGGCGATGTTTGCGGCCGAGCGCGTGGCGCTGAACTTCCTGCAACGGCTCTCGGGCGTGGCGACGGCGACGCGGCGGTACGTTGATGCGGTCGCCGGAACGGGTGCGGCGATCTACGATACGCGCAAGACGATCCCCGGCTGGCGCGAGCTGGAGAAGTACGCCGTGCGAACCGGCGGCGGATGCAATCATCGCCGCGGGCTCTATGACGCGGTGCTCGTCAAGGACAACCACCTGGCGGCCCTGATTGCCGGCGGTGAAGGCCTGGCGGCTCTGGGCGAGCGGCTCGATGCGGCGCGGGCGCGGCTGGGTGTCGAGATCGGGGACACGCACAACGGAGTTGTGCGTGGCACCGGCGGCGGGTTTGTCGAGGTCGAAGTCGACAGCCTGGGTCAACTCGAACAGGCGCTGCGGTTGCCGGTCGATATCATCCTGTTGGACAATTTCACCATCGAGCAGATGGCCCGCGCGGTGGCGATGCGCGACAAGGCCGCCCTCAAGGGAAAGATCGCCCTGGAAGCCAGCGGCGGGATCACGCTGCAAAGCGTGGCCGACGTGGCGCGCAGCGGCGTCGAGCGCATCGCCGTCGGGGCCATCACGCATTCGGCCCCGGCGGTGGATATCGGTCTGGATATTGCTTGTTAGCGGTCGAGCTTGCTCGACGCGGTTGTTTCCCCGACCCGCCGAACGGGCGGGGCAAGCCCCTCCGCTAACAGAACAGGGGAGCTTGTTCCGCACGGCGCAGGCCGGTACACTTCCGGCCATGACAGTTGCCGACATGGTGCTGACGCTTCTCTATGATCGGGGTGACGTTTTCTTTTCGCTGGAAGAACTCGCACGCGGGGCTGGCTGCACTCGGGCCAAAATCTCAGAGGCGATCGAGGAGCTTCGCCATCGCGGACATCAGATCGAGGATTCCCCCGCCCAGGGCGTGCGGCTGGCTCGGCCGGTGCGGCTGGACGGGTGCCTGATCGAGCGCGACCTGGGTGTGACGCGCGTGGGGCGCAGTGTGCTGTGCTTCGACGCGGTAGATTCGACCAACGACGTGGCCCTGACGTCGGCGCGGCAGGGCGGCACGGACGGCTTGGCCGTCACGGCAGAGAGCCAGCGGCGCGGGCGCGGACGGCGGGGGCGCACCTGGGTCAGCCCGGCTGGTCAGAATCTGCTGACCAGCCTGCTGCTGCTGGATAGCGGCGGGCTCGTGCCCCACGAGGCGCTGACCATCGCGGCGGGGCTGGCTGTCGCCGAGGCCGTCGCCGACGCGTGCGGCGTCCAGTGCCAGTTGAAGTGGCCCAACGACGTGTTGCTGGATGGCGCGAAGCTCGCCGGCGTTCTGGTCGAGCGGCATAGCCGCCCCGTGGCGTGCATGGTGGCGGGCATCGGCATCAACGTCAATGCGGCCCCGGCCGCGGGCGAGGTGGATCAGAGTGCGGCGTGTCTGAGCGACGTGCTGGGGCACGCCGTCGAGCGGGTCGAGGTGATGCGGAGCCTCCTGCGGCGGCTGGACCATTGGGTGGGCTTGATATCGCGAGGCCGCGTCGACGCCCTGCGCCGCTCGTGGCTGGCACGGTGCGGCATGATCGAGACTCGCGTGACGGTGCAGGCCGCGGGCAAGCGATACGTCGGCCGCGTGGTGGATGTCAGCCCGCTCGAGGGCCTGGTTCTGGCGTGCGACGGCGGGACGCGCGTGCATCTGGCGGCCTCTGACGCCACGGTGCTGCGATGAAGCGGGCCGTGGTCGAAAAGCTCGTGTGCATCGTTCTGCCGGCGGTGCTGATGTTCTGGACGGCGTGCCTGTGCGTGCTGTGGGGCTGGGCGTTCGACACCAGCGGCGGTTCGGCGCTGATGATCCTGGCGGCCACGCTGCTGGCGCTGGGCGCTGCGATCCAGGGGCCCTTTGCGATGGGTCGATGGCTGCAGCGGCTGCTAGAGCGCCGCGGGCGGGGTAAGGCGGTCAGGGCCTTCGTGCAGCAGCGCGTCAGCAGCGGCGCGGCCGGGCACGCGGCGGCTGCGACCGTGATCGCTGCCTCGGCGGCGCTGGCGCTGCTGGGCGGGGTGCTGAGCACACTGGCGATCTATGGCGGGGCGGTGCTGGCGTACAGGCTGTGCGCGGGCATGCTCTGGACCCCGCTGGGCTGGACGGCTGTCAAGCTGGCGATCGCCTGTGCGGGCATGCTGCCAATGGGGCTGGGGATGGCCGTGACGCTGGGGGCCGGTCGCCTGGTGCGCTGCGAGACGCCCGGCGCATGCTTCGGCGGGTTGATGGGCGATTGGGTCGTCGCCCTGGCCGCGGCGATCGTGACCTTCGGGGCGCTCTTCATCCTGGGCGTCAACATTCTGGGCATGGCCGCCCTGGCCGCTCTGTCGGCGCTGTTGGCGACGGTGGCCCTCTTCCAGCAGCGGCAGGCCGACGGATCGGCGCGGCACATCATCGTGCCCGCGCCGCTCTCGCGCCGGCTGCGACTGGGCGCGGCACTCGTCGCGGGCGCGGTTGTGGCCGGCATGCTCGTGCAACTGCGATTCCTGGAGGATTTGCTCGGTCTGGGAACCGGCGAACAGGCGCTGGCGGCCGCGGGGCTGCTGGGTTTGCTGGCGATGGGCCTGTGGTGTAGTCGCCGCCGGCGCGACGAGATCGGCCCTGCCGAGGAACTGGCAGCCGGCGCCGGGGCGGCGGCCATCCTGATCATTCAAGCGACCCTGATGGTCGCCTCCGCGCTGCTGGACGAGGCGATGTGGGTCTGTGGCCTGACGGCTGTTGCGTTGCAGTTGCCGCTATCGATGCTGACGGCGTGCGTGCTGACGGCGCGCCAGCGGAACTTCATGCGCTGCGGCGGGCGGGTCGAGCAGTTGGCGGGCCCGGTGGCCGCCGGCGGCGGAGCAGGCGTGCTGTCGTACTCGCTGGCCGCGTCGCTGCCGTCCGGCGGGTGGGTCTTGATCGCCGCCGTCGCGACGGCGTGCATCGCGTGGTTGATCGCCGCGGCGATGCGGCGGAAGCTCATCGCCGTGGGGGCCTGGGCGTTCTGGCTGCCGGTGCTGCTTGCGGCGGCGGCGGCAGGATTTGACTGTGCCGCCTCCGGCATGCGGGGGCGCGGCGGGCCGGTCACCGTTGGCGTGTGGCTGACGTCGCTTTCCACCTACGAGGGCGGGCAGGATGTCAGCTATCTTCCCACCGGCAAGACCTGGCACAGCGAGGCCCTGACGGCAGCGGTGGTGAACCTGATGACCGGCACGTCCGGGCGCGACAGCGACAACCCAGGCCATCGCGGGCGATGGTGGATCGTGCGAGGCAGTCGCGACGACTTTCCGCTGCAGAGGGTCCCGATGCGAGTCTCGATGGTGCAGTCGACAGCCGATCCGGCGGCGGTGCCCCATCGCGTGGCGACTTCGCGCCCCGCCAATCCGGCGTCCACCAGCGGCATGGTCGGAGCGTTCCTTGCCGAGGCTGCAGCGGTACCCTCCGGCATTTGGCAGGAAGCGCTCGTTCGCGGCAGCGAGCGCGACTTCCTGCAGGCGGCGCTGACGGGTGCGGCCATGGAACGCTACGACGGGGCATTCATCTCGCCCCTTCCGGCAGACCAGCCCGCGGCGTGGCGGTGCTTCAACTATCAGACGCTGCGCCGCTGCCGCGGGCGGGTTCACGCCAATGGCGTGGTGGTGCTGCGGACCTCATGCGACAGCGGGAACATCGCCGCGGCTATCGCCGTGGTGAAGACCTTCCACGAGGCGGTGGGCTCGTCGTGGGCGATGGTGCAGTTGGGCCCGCAGCGGCAGGTGGACCTGCTGCTGGTCGGGCCGGCCGAGGTGGCGGCCTGGCCGCAGTGGCGCAGCGGACTGCAAGCGGTGGCGACCGAGGATTACTATCGCGACTGGCCGGCGATCGCGCCGATCAGCCTGGCGCTGCCGGGCGTGCGAGCGGCCAGCAACCTGCCGATTCCCGCAACGCTCGAGCACTGGATTCAGATCCACGCGGTGAAGTAGCCCAAGCAGTTGTCAGTGGTGTGTGGTGAGTAAAGCAGTTGTGAGTGGTGTGTGGTGAGTGGTGAGTGAGGGACACAACTCACAACTCACAACTCACAACTCTC
>JAJFVE010000191.1 GCA_021371965.1 Planctomycetaceae bacterium | reverse complement strand
CTCGCTCCATCAAGGTATAGTGCTTATGACTGTCAAAGGCGATATACTCGTTCATGCGCGGCTCCTTTCTTGTTAGCTAGTCGCCACTGTAACGTGGCGACGGGAGTCGCGCTTTCATATGTTCACTCCAGGGTCGCCTTGCGGCGACGGGGGAATCGAGGAGTTCTTCCTCGATCCGTGTTCACGGGTTGGACATTTTGAGGCGTCTTCCCCGGGGAATAAAAGGGCTCAGCGGCAGGGGGGCATATAACTATCACATCAGAAGGGCCCGGCCATGCAATACACTGTGACCGAACTGGCGGCGGATATCTTCCGCATCTCCACGTTTCATCCCGACTACCGCATCGAGTTCAACGAGTTCCTGATCCGCGACGACGAGCCATTCCTGATGCACACCGGCATGCGGGGCATGTTCCAGACCACGCTGGAGGGCGTGGCCACGATCATCGATCCCTTGACACTGCGGTGGATCGGATTCAGTCATTTCGAGTCCGACGAATGCGGGGCCATGAACGACTGGTTAGCGGCCGCCCCGCGCGCCCAGGGGGTCTGCAGCTTCGTCGCGGCAATGGTGAACCTTGGCGACTTCGCCATCCGCCCGCCGCGCCCGCTGGCCGACGGCGAGATCCTCCTCCTGGGCCGCCACCGCCTGCAGTTCCTGGCCACGCCGCACCTGCCGCACGGCTGGGACGCGGGCCTGTTCTTCGACCAGACCCAGCGCACGCTGCTGTGCTCGGACCTGTTCTTCCAGGGAGGCAACTGCCCGCCGGTCGTCGGCCCGGAGATCCTCGAGCGGGCGACCAAAGCCATCCGCGCCAGCCGCAGCGGCCCGCTGGCCCATGACATGCCCTACACCCCGTACACCGACAGCATGCTCAACCGCCTGGCCGCCCTGGACCCCCAAGCCATCGCCGCCATGCATGGCAGCTCATTCCAAGGCGACGGCCACAAAGTCCTGACCGCCCTGGCCTCCGAGATCAAATCGCTGCTGTCCACGCCCGAATCGTAGAAACAAAGGCGACCCCAGAGACAACGAGGGCAGGCGCAGGCGAATGATGCCCATGCAACTTCCGGTCATGCGTGGAAGGTACGGGCGGTCTATGGGCCACAGAGACACAGAGCTCACAGAGCCGGAGAAGCCAAAGGTGGTGTTTTCTTATGCTTATCTTCTCGTTTTTCTCAGCAGAAAGTCGATGATTGGGGTCCGCGAATACCACAATGGACGCAGGCAGGCCAAAACCGCTGTGAAAAGTACAACAAAGTGCAAGGAAGTACAGCAATAGGTTAGGTCTGAGGTCAGAGGTCTTAGGTTGAAGGTCTGCGGTCGAGAGGTCACATGGGACCTCCACCAAAACCGCTGTGAAAAGTACAACAAAGTGCAATTGTGGCATAGCCCGTACCGCTTTCGTGGGGGGGCGGTACCGGCAGGCATATCCTCCATGCCTTCGACATGTGCACTATGCGCACCTGAAGGCGCCATGTCGCAAACGGCCGGCAGGATGCTAAGCCTATACTTCATTAACAGGAGGGCAATGAGCTTATCACACCCTCAGAAAGGAATGGCCATGAGACTTCCAACGCTTATTGCCGCCGTGGCGACTATCGGATTGGTTGGCTGCACCAGCCCTCAAGGCGGGGGGATGGCCGAGGGGACCGGGTTCAAGATCGCCGTTCCGTTATGGACGGTCGACGTCAAGCAGGGCGAGACCAAGAGCGTCACCATAAAACTGAATCGCGGCGACTACTTCAAGCAGGACGTGCGGCTGCGGTTCACCGCCTCGCAGGGGATCTCGGTCGAGCCTGCCACGGCCGTGGTTCGTGCCAGCGACCCGCCGCAGACGGATATTCGCATTGCGGCCCCGTCCAACGCGGCGCTGGGCAAGTATCACGTCAATATCGAAGGCACTCCCGAACGTGGCGAGACGACGGGGATCGATATGACGGTGAAGGTGGTGATGCCGTAGCCACGGCAGAAAGAACATTGGGCTCAGCCGCGCGCCCGATGGAGGCTCAGGGCGCCAGGGACTTGTCCGGGTCGGCGTAGACGGTGGCGACGCCGGCGTTCTCGGCCTGGATCGTCGTCAGGTCGGCAGCGCCTTTGGCGCGAGGAAACTTGCTGCCCTCGATCGATCCGACGTGCCCGTCGGCAAAGAGCACGTTGGCGGCGCCGGCGTGGCGGTACCCGATGCGCGAGTCCTTCTGCCCGAGTTGGTTCTGCTTGTGCTTGCCGGCGTAGAGGCCGTCGGCCACGGCGATGAGGCGCGTAGGGAACTTGAACGTCCAGCGGCTGGTGGGCTGGATGATCACGCCGTTGGTGCTGGGCCCGTATCCGACGGAGGCCGTGTAGTACATGTCGGGCGTGACGGAGGTGACGGCCCCGATGGGGTTGTCGGCGTTGATCCAGTACGCCACTCTGAAGATGTTGTTGAACCCGCGATCGGGGATGGTCGTCGCCACGTTGCCGGTGCCTGAGGCCGCCCGCACGTTGGGCCATTCCATCCACCCCCTGGAATTGTTCGGGTCAGTCCCGGTCTGTCCGTCCTTCATCCCCTCGACGTCGACTGTGGCGGGGCAGTAGAAAACGTTTCCGCCGGAGGTGCGGCTGGTGGTCACAAGACCGTCGCGGTCCAACAGCGGCCCCCATCCTTCCAGCGGGTTGTCAACCCCGCCGTCGGTTCCGGTCATCGTATAGGAAGGCACGACCAGGTCATTGTGGGCCCGCTGATATCCGCCCAGGCCCATCCCGATCTCCTTGAGGTTGACCAGGCACGCCGTGGACCTGGCCTGCATCAGGGCATTGCCGATGACGGGCACGAGAATGGCCACGAGAACCGAGATGATGGCCACGACGACCAGCAACTCGATCAAGGTGAACCCGCTTGAGCCGCTGCGGGGGGTGCCATCGACTTTCTGCAAGAGCATCTCCTTCAGGAAGACAGGAGCAATGGCCGCGCCAAACGCCCTCGTGTCTGGAATCCCGGCGTTTGCGCAGTCCCCAAAAAGACGCCGCTGCACTTTTGTGTGCAGCGGCGATGAAACCTTGTGCAGGCACGGGTTCAGTGGGGCAGCGGGGCCTCGATCTTCTGCACTGCGCTGAGGGCGGCCTTGCGTACGCCTTTGTCGACATCTTCCCGTGCGGCCTGCCTCAGGGCGGGCAGGGCCTGGGGCGACATCAGCTTGCCCAGGCTGTTGGCGGCCTCCTTGCGGACATCCTTGCTGCCGTCATGCAGCACGGCGCCGCTCAAGGCCTGCACCACGGGGGGAATGTTGAAATCGCGCAGGGCCTTGGCGGCCTTCTTACGCTGGCCGTCATCGCCGGAGGCGAGCATGTTGAGATTCTCGGCCGCGCGCGGGTCTACAACCACCGCCGGTCTCTGAACGAGCGGCGTTGGCCTGACCACCAGAGGCGGCTGTGGGGCGGCGATGGCCGGCGGCACGGAGATGCTCGGCGGGGGCGGCGGAGGCGCATACGCGGGCTGCGTCGGCGGCTGATACGCCGCAGGCTGCGACGCGGCGGGCACCGCAGCCGGGGCGGGCGGTTCCGCTACCAGCGGCGGCGGGGGTTCGACAGGCTGCACCTGCACGACCGGCGGGGGCGCATAGATGTACGTCGGTGCCGGCGGCGGGGATGGAACGTACACCACCGCGGGCGCTGGCGGGTAGTAATAGTACGGATATGGGCCGTAGTAATAGCGGTAGTGGCCGTAGTAAGGGCCTCGGGGATAGTAATACGGTCCGGGGGCGACCCCTACGCCGACGCCGATGCCGATGGAGACCCGCGCGGCGGCGGGTTGGGCAGCGCCCAGAAGAACCAATCCAACCAGAACGGGCAGACACATCAATCGTTTCATGGCATACCTCCAGGATTGTTTCCTGATCAATTTCATCACTTGGCGGCTCGAATTTCAAGTGGGACGTCACTGGCTTGAGGTTACAAAGTTTTTGTCGATCCAATTTAAGACGGGCATCGCACACGTCGAGAAGAGAGTTAGGGCATGGGTAATGCTCCCTCAAGAAATAAATCATCCTTAGGAGACATAGCATGCGGAACAGACGTGGATTTACCCTGGTGGAATTGGCGGTGGTCGTGGTGATCATCGGCGTGCTGGCAGCTTTTGCGGTGCCGCGGTTCCTGGCGTCGGTGGAGCGGTCCAAGGCGGCCGAGGCGTTCAACTACCTTTCGTCGGTGCAGGCGGCGCAGGAACGCTTCCATGCCCGCCAAGGCACGTACGCGGACGATCTGAAGGATTTGGACATCAAGCTGACGGCGCCCAAGTATTTTGCGACAGGCTCCATCGCCGCCGGCAAGACCAGCAGCCTCCAGGATTCCTGGACGCTGACGCTGACTCGCAGCGGCGCTTCGGCTGGCTATGGCGAGTATTCCGTGACCTTCACCGAAGAAGGCTACGACAACGAGAACAGCACGATCAAGGATCATGCCGACATCAATCCGATGCAGACCTAGTGCGTGGGGCTGAAACGATTGAGAGCGGGTCCCCTGCGAGGGACCCGCTTTTTTTTATTTATTCTCTTCTTTGATTGGCCTGCCTCTGGAACGAAACCTACCTTGCCATTAATCGCGAAACGCAACTTTGCTTATTAGGAGGCAAACCATGCAAAACAAACGCGGTTTCACGTTGGTGGAATTGGCCGTGGTCGTCGTGATCATCGGCGTCCTGGCTGCATTTGCGGTCCCCCGGTTCCTGGCTTCTGTCGAGCGGTCTAAGGCCGCCGAGGCGTTCAACTTCCTGTCCTCGGTGCAGGCCGCCCAGGAACGCTACCATGCCCGCCAGGGCACCTATGCCGAGAACCTTTCCGACCTGGACATCAAGCTGACGGCGCCGAAGTACTTTGCGGCCGGCACCATCGCCGCCGGCAAGACCAGCAGCCTGGAGGATTCCTGGACGCTGAGCCTGACTCGCAGCGGCGCATCGGCCGGCTACGGCGAGTATACCGTGACATTTACCGAAGAGGGTTTTGACACCACCAACAGCACGATCAGCGATCACGCCGACATCAACCCGATGCAGACTTGATGTGCCGATCAGTGCCGCGGGGCCTGACTTCGCGGGGGGGGCGATAATTTTTCTTGTCCCTACTGAACTCGGGGTTTCGACGAACCGAAAAGTAACTCGTACGGGGCATATTGATGCTCCCAAACTGCTTCGAGAAGGAGATTCAGAATGCGAAACAAGCGCGGATTCACCTTGGTGGAATTGGCAGTCGTCGTGGTCATCATCGGCGTTCTGGCGGCATTTGCGGTGCCGCGGTTCCTGGCGTCGGTCGAGCGGTCCAAGGCCGCCGAGGCGTTCAACTTCCTGTCGTCGGTGCAGGCCGCCCAGGAACGATTCCACGCTCGCCAGGGCACGTATGCCGACGATCTGAAAGACTTGGACATCAAGATGACCGCCCCGAAGTATTTCACGTCAGGGACTCTGGCGGCCGGCAAGACCAGCAGCCTTCAGGACTCCTGGACGCTGACCTTGACCCGCAGCGGCGCCTCGGCTGGTTACGGCGAATACACCGTGACCTTCACCGAAGAGGGCTACGACAACGAGAACAGCACGATCAAGGATCATGCCGACATCAACCCGATGCAGACCTAACCGCAACCGGTTTTGAAATCGACGCAGACGCGTCCGGCCCATGCGGCGGGGCGCGTCTGTGTCGTTTGTGGGCCAGCGGAAACTGCCGTCACCGCAGAGACCGCGGAGACCGCAGAGGAGCAAGAAGCTCAAGGCCGGGTGTGCGGGTCGCCATGTGGGCCACAGAGACACAGAGCTCACAGAGCCGGGAGAAGTCAAAGACGGCTGGGTCAGCTTTCTTATACCCATCTTCTCGTTTTTCTCTGTGCCTCTGTGGCCCAACTGTTTCTCTGCGATCTCTGGGGTGAAATGCCTGCGACTGCAGGGCGTAAAGGCGGGGGTCGTCGAGGGCTTATTTAAGGGCAGGGCGGGAATGACCGACGTTGAAGACGTGTCTTGCTTTGCGCAGGAGGACCGGAGTCGTTCTCCAGACCTGCGGGCGTGGAGGTTTGTGAGCCGTTGATGAAGTCCCTCAAGGACAAAATGAGCTGGGCGACCTCCGTCGGCATCTATCTTACCGACGGCGCGATGACGATCGCTACGGCGTCCGCCGGCGTGACCGGCAGAAATTCCACCACCGAGCACGTCGAGTTTGACTCCCAGGCCGGACCCGGCGAGGCGCTGGCCGCCTGGCTGGAGCAAAACCTCACCGCGGGCCAGCGGAAGACCACGCCCGTCTGCGTAGGCATGGGCGCCGAGTTGATGTTCTTCACCACGCGCATTGCCGAGGCCGAATCGCAAGGCCTGGCCGGCGAATCGGGCGCTGCCGCCGACGGCGACATCGTCACCGACACCCTCAAATCCAAGCTCAACGGCGCCGGCATCAGCACGGTGGCCGCCTGCCAGAAGGCCCGCGCCGACCAGATCTTCCGGGCCTTGAGCGCCTCGGGGGTCACGGACTATCGGCTGGTGCCCGCTCCCTGGGCGGCCATCACCGCCAGCGACGGGTCCAAGGCGCCGCGCGGCTGGAAGATCTATATTCGCGTCGTACTGGGCCCCAGCGGCGGCCTGGCGGCGCTGGTGGCATCGGGCAAGCCGCTGCTGTGGCGGCGGTTCGTCGTCGGCAGCGACCCGGTCGCCAATATCGTCTCGGCCATCCGGAACCTGCAAGTCCATGCGATGGTCAAGCTGGGGATCCCCGAGATCTCCGGGGCGGTCGTTCAGGGCAGCTCCGTGGACGGGCTGGCCGAAGGGCTGGAGAAAGAGACGACCCTGCCCGTGGTGGTGCGTGCCGACGGCGGCATGAGCGACGAGAGCTACGCCCTGGCGCTGGCGGGGGCCTCGCGCAAACGCAACATCGAGTGGCTGGACATGTTCCGCACGCTGCGCCCCCCGGCCACGCTGAGGGAACTCTTCCCGAGAAAACTGGCGGTAGGGATGCTCCTGCTGGCCGGGGGCATCGCACTGTACATGTGGAACATGCAGACGGACCTGAAGACGACGTACGCAAGCCTCCAGAGGCAGAACGCCTCGCACAAGTGGGCGGCGAAGTTGCGGACCGCCGAGATCGAAGGGCAGCGCAAGACGCTGGAAGAGGAAGTCCAGGCCGTTCGCTCGTTCGTGTCGACGCGCGTGATCTGGAGCAACTACCTCGCCGACCTGCCCGCTCGCCTGCCGCCCAACGCCTGCCTGGTCAACATTACCGGCGAGTACGAGATGCAGATCACCAAGGCCAAGAATCCGCGCAAGGCCAACCAGTCGCTGACGCTGCGGGGGATGGCCCGCTTTGCCGATCGCGGATCGGCCCCGCGCGAGATCGACCAGTTCCTCGATTCGCTGCGAGAAGTGGCCATCCTCAAGCGCGACTTCCCGCGGCTGAATCTCGTCGAGATCAAATGGCGCAAGGACGTCGGCAGCGACATCGCGCTGTTCACGATTCTCGGGCTGCCCAAGGAGAAGCATGCGGCCGGCGCCGAGGGCGGCGGCGAGGCAAACGGTAAGAAGGAGAAGGGCTGAGCCCTCCAAGATATGTCCGTGTCGAAGGACAAAGAGCGACTGCTGCAGTACAAAGCCCAGATCGTCAAGCTGCTGGGCGACCCGCTCAAGATGCGCCTGGCCATCGTCGTGGTCGTCACGCTGGCGGCCGCTCTGGGTATCTACATGCCTTTCTCCGACTCCATCGAGCAGCAGCAGCGGCTGGTGGCCGCCGAGAAGAAGCGGCTGTCCGTCGTACAGGA
>JAJFVE010000114.1 GCA_021371965.1 Planctomycetaceae bacterium | reverse complement strand
CAAGATCTACAAGGACTACCTCGGGGCGGTCGAGCACGGCAACATCTTCTCGCTGAACATCGGCCCCAACTACGAAGGCCGCCTGCGGGACATCGACGTCAAGACGCTCAAACAAGTCGGCGAAATGATCCGCGCCGCAGCGACCACCCGCCCGGCGCCGTAGCGAGGCAATCGATCTGGGCCTGGGCTTTGGAGCCTGGAGTTTCTCTGACGCGGCTAGGTCGCGGTGATTTCGGAATGTTCCTGGCGGTGCTTCTTCCGCCAGGCGCGGGGGGGCAGGCCGGTGGCGGTCTTTATGTTGCGGATGAACTGCTCGATGGTGCCGTAGCCGCAGGCCGCGGCGATGTCCTTGGCCATCAGGTCAGTCGTGGTCAGCAGTCTCTTTGCCTCCCGCAGGCGCTTCTCGCTCAGAAGGTCGCTGGGCGATCGGCCCAGATGCTTCTTGAAGGCCAGGTTCAGACCGACCATCGAGATTCCCACGCTGCGGGCGATGCTGCCCACGCTCAGGTTCCGGTCGCCAAAATCGTTCTGGATCATGTGCATCGCCCTGGCCACGCCCGCGTGCGGCACGGCCATCACGTCGCTGCTTTGCCGCACGATCACGCCCCTGGGCGGGACGACCAGGGGCCTGCGGGGGAGGCGTCCGCCGTTGAGCAGGCGGTCGAGCATCGCGGCGGCCTGGTAGCCTTGGGCGTGCCAGTCCATATCCACGCTGGATAGCGGTACGATGCACCCCTTGCAGATCGGCTCCATGTTGTAGCAGGAGATGATCGCTGCCTGGTCGGGCACGAGGATCCCCGCTGCTCGCAGGGCCGTGACGGCCTCAACGCCCGTCCAGTCGCTGTCAACCATGAGTCCCAGGGGCTTGGGCATTTGGCCGATGCGCATGCCCAGCCAGCGCCGGAAGCTCTCGAAGTCCCACGTATACTCTTTGGGGCGGGCGGCCCAGTCCAATTCGTGCAACGTCGCCCCGCCGGCCCGGGCGGCCTGGGCAAAACCCTTGCGCTGCTGGTTCAGCGCCCAGCTTTCGCCCATCCAGCAGTAGGTCAGATGGCGGAAGCCCGCCGTCAGGAAGTTCTCGGCCGCCAGGCGCCCGCTGGCGAGGAAGTCTGGCAGCACATACCCGGCGCGAACCGAGGGGTCGGGCGGATAGGCCGCGCAGACGATGGGAACGCGCACGTCGGACCAGTCCGCCTCATCGGCCCACAGCGCTTGACCGGCGATGACCGCCTGTGCCTGTGCCAGGCGGATTTCGTCCGATGGGCGAAGGTTGCGCCGGTGGGAGAAGGTCAGGACCCATCCGGCCGCCGCGGCGTATTCCAGGGCGCCCAGCGCCAGCGGGTGAAAGTGGTCCGTGTGCATGAACAGCACCCGGCGAGGCAACGCGCCGACTGTTCTGGAGGATCGTGTTTTCGTCATCGGGGGTCGCTCCGTAGCCGAAAACCGCTATTATAATAATGTCATGTTCTGCTTTTGACAACGTATATTGCAAAAATTGGATATCGCGATATACTCACTGTTCGGCGGTCATCTGCACAATGACCGCCCCTCAGCACGAGTTCTCAAAGGAAGGGTATGGGTATGAAAACGATTGCACGGCCACGTATCGCGGCGGCCGCCATGGCGGCTCTGATTCTGGCAACCGTTTGCGTCCCGCTCAGCGTGTCGGCCGGCGCGGCCGAAATCTCCGCCACCGCAGACCAGCCTGGCGGGGCGAACTGGAACCAGGCGACGTGGACCGGCGGGCAGTGGAGCGATGGACTAGTCCCCAGTTCGGGCAAGGACTATGTGACGGCGCACGTCCTCCGCACCTCAGAAATTGCCAACTCGACCTTCGGCGGCGGATCGCTACGCATCGCCGCAGGCGGCGTGCTCTCTCTGAAACAGAGTTATAGTGCTACAAGCCGCACAGCGTATGTGAACAACTTGATCCTGGACGGCGGAATGATCGTGGCCGGGAATACAACGAATTCGGGGGTCTATCAGAATGTCGATGCGGATATTGAGGTCAGGTCGGCTTCCACGATCAGCCTCGGCGGCGACGCCAGCCGGCACATCAAGTTCATCAACGGCGCCCTTTCCGGCAGCGGCGATGTGCTGGTGACGGGCTATTCGACGGCCACCGACTTGTATCTGGACACAACCCTGACTTCAACGCACACGGGCAATTGGACGGTCACGACGGCCAAACTCGTCGCGACGCGCGACGATCAGATATACGATCAGGCGACGGTGACCCTGTCCAACGGCAATTCACATCTGGACATTCGTAGTGACCAGCGGATCGGCTCGCTCACCGGCAGCGGACGCGTGACATCAGGGGCAACGGGCAGCCGCACGCTCTCGGTTGGCGGCAACGGCGCCAGCACCGCGTTTTCCGGAATCGTGCAGAACGGCTCGGGCACGATGTCGCTGACCAAGGAAGGCGCCGGAACCCTCACCCTCAGCGGCAGCAACCCGTACACCGGCGCCACGAGCATCACCGCCGGCACGCTCGAACTGTCCGGGGCCGGGGCCATCACCGGTTCCAGCGGCATCACCGTCAATGGGGCGATGGCGGCACTGATCACCAACAGTTCGACGGCCGTCGCCAGGCCCATCACCATCACGCAGGGGACCATCGGCGGCACGGGGGCCGTCAACACCGCCGTCACCATTGGCTCCGGCGCCATTATCAGCCCGGGCAACAGCCCCGGTTCGCAGTCGTACCTGGCGGGGATGACCTGGAACGCCGGCGGCAGCTACCGCTTTGAGATCAACAACGCCACGGGGACGGCCGAAACAAATTGGGACCTGCTCAACATCAGCGGCGCGCTGAACCTGGCTGCCCTGAACGCCTCGAATCGGTTCAACATCCTTCTGACGAGTCTGACCCTGGGCAACATCGGAGGCAACGCGGCCAACTTCGATCCGACAGCCACTTGCGCCTGGCTGCTGGCCGACTCCGACACGACGATCAGCACGTTTACCGGCTCGGAACAGTTCTTCGTCAACACGGCCGCCTTCACCAATCCCGTCAGCGGGACGTTCGCGGTGGTGCGCGGCGATTCGGTGACCGGCGGCGACACCACCCAGCTTTATCTCCAGTACACCGGCATCCCCGAGCCCGCCTCCGCCACCTTGCTGGTGATCGGGGTCGTTGGGATGATCCTGCGCCGCCGGTCATCGCACAATGACCGTCCCTCAGCACCAGTCCTGAAAGGAAGGGTACGATGATGCCGAAGATTGTAATGACACTCATCGCGGCGGCCGTGATGGCGGCTCTGACATCGTCGGCCGGGGCGGCGGTGCTGGGCCCGTACACGGCCGACGCGAACACATTGCATCTGTATCACTTCAATGAGACGTCCATCGCGTCATTCGCCGATTCCGGATCCGGCACGGCAGTCAGCCTCACCAGCAACAAAGGCACTGCCGGGGTGAGCGCCTACAGTGGTTTCGGCACGGCGTTCGACATCGAGACCGGCGGCGTGAATCCTTCATCGACCAACGGCGGCGAGTACGGGCGGGCCGGGACCAGCAGCGCCGGGGCCCAGAGCAACTGGCAAGGCGCCACGGGCGCGTTTACGTATGAATTGCTGGTTAGAACCTCGTCGAGAACGTCCAGTACAGGCCAAATGCTTCTTTGCCGCGACGGGCGGACTTACCGAGGTTGGCAATTGCAGATCACCAACGCCGGTGACCTCTCATTCTGGAACGGCGGCAGTTCAGGTTTCGGAGCCGCCATTCCCACCACGGGCGCCAACGCCTTTGTCAGCGATGAGTGGTTCCATGTGGCCATAACGTATACCGGGGATCCAACTGCCGCCAATAATACGACGCTCTACTGGACCCGCGTGACGAACACCGCCACTGGGGCCAACGCCATCAGCACGGGCCAACTGACGGCCGACGCCACAACCAACAGCGCGAATCTGTTTGGAGTGGGGTCGATGACGCGGGACCCCTGGCGCTGCCAGGTTCTGGGCCAGGTGGACGAGGTGCGGATCAGCAGCGTGGCCCGAACAGCCGACCAGTTCATTTTCGGGGCCGTTGCGGCGATCACGGGCATTCCAGCGCCGGGGACGGAGGATATGGGAACCGTGAACGAAAGCGGACTGCCGCTGACATTGGGGCTCAGCGTTGAGAACACCGGCGATGCGACCTCCAGCCTGACTCTGAGCGGCATCACGGGGCTGGGCAACGGGTTCGCCCTGCAGAGCGGCAACGCCAGCGCCACCCTCGTCGGCGACGGCGTCTCCGCAAGCGGCTCCGATATCGTCAACTTCATGTTCAGCTTCGATCCGGCAGGAAAGGCTAACGGCGATTACTCGGCCGATATCACCATCCACAGCACCGCAGGGGATCTCAGTTACACGCTCACGGCCACAGTGATCCCCGAGCCCGCCTCCACTTTTTTGCTGTTGATCGGGGCCGTCGCGGCCGTGGCGCACAGGCGTCGAAAATAGTTCCCAATAAGTCTTTGAAAACGATTGCAGCAGGCGGCGGGACGGGGAAACCGCCGCCTGTTGATTTTCGTGCTTGAGGTCATCGATAGCATTGAGTTTATTTAAGGCGATGACGAACGCGGTGTCTGACAATTGCGCGATGGCTTGGTGTTCGCTTGTGGGCGTGCTGTTGACCGGCGCCGCGACATTTGGCCAGACAACCTTCCACGTCGCGCCCGGCGGCGATGACGCCGGCGCCGGCACGTCCGAAAAGCCCTTCGCCACCGTCGCCCGCGCCCGCGACGCCGTGCGGCAGCTCAGGAAGGCTTCCCCACGGCCGCAGGACGCAGTCACCGTCTATCTGCACGGTGGGGAGTATCCCTTCACCTCGGCCACCACCTTTGACGCACAGGATTCCGGCACGCCCGAGGCCCCGGTCGTCTATGAGGCCTTTGAGCGGGACACGGTCGTCTTCCGCGGCGGAGTGCTGCTCAAGGCGGAGCACTGGCAGGCCGTCACCGACGCGGCGGTGCTGGAGCGCCTGCCGCAACAGGCGCGCGGCAAGGTTATGCAGCTCGACCTGAAGGCCTATGGGCTGACGCCCCTGGACCCGCTGCCGGTGACGGGGATGGCCGCCGGGTCGCTGCATGCCCACAAGATCGTGCCCGTCCGTCCGGCGTATTACGAACTGTTCTGGAACGACCGGGCGCTGCCGCCGGCGCGGTGGCCCAACAGCGGCTACGTCACCACCGGCAAGATCATCGCCTCGGGGGCGGCGCCACGATTCTGGAGCGATGACATCCCCAAAGAAAAACGCGATGCAAAGAACGTTCCGGTGTTCCAGTATCGCGACGACCGCCACACGCGCTGGGCGCGGGCGGCCGAGCCCTGGATCTTCCTGTGGAACAACTTCTACGCCGACATCGCCCTGCCGATCCGCGCGATCGATCCCCGGGCGCGAACCGTCACGCTGGAGCATCCCACCGGGTACGGCATGAACCAGAGCGGCTATGACGCCTCCGACAAGAAGTACTACGTCTACAACCTGCTGGAGGAGATAGACCAGGCCGGCGAGTGGCACATCGACCGCGCCGCGGGGGTGCTGTACTGCTGGCCGCCGCAGGGCCTTGCCGTCGCGCGGGTGCTGCTGTCGCGCACGACCGAGCCGGCGTTCGTGCTCGACGGCGCCTCGCATCTGACGCTGCGCGGGATCACCGTCGAGGGCGCCCGCTGCGAGGAGGCGATCCGCATCACCGGCGGGCGCGGCAATCTCATCGACGGCTGCACGCTTAAGAACCTCGCCGGCCGGGCCGTGACCGTCGACGGCGGCGCCGCGCACGCGGTGCGGAACTGCCACATCTTCAACACCGGCGCCGGCGGCATCTACATGAGCGGCGGCGACCGCAAGACGCTGACGCCGGCCGCCCATGCCGCCGAAAACAATCACATCCATGACTTCTCGCGGGTGAAGAAGTCCTATTCGGCGGCCGTCGATCTCGACGGCGTGGGCAACGCCGCGCGGCATAACCGCATTCACGGCGGCGAGCACTACGCCATCCGCTTCGGCGGCAACGACATGCTCATCGAGTACAACGAGATTTTCGACGTGGTGCGCACGGCCACGGACATGGGCGCCATCTACACCGGTCGCGACGTCACCGCCCTGGGCAACGTCATCCGGTACAACTACTTCCACGACATCGGCAACAACAACCCCGGACACGGCAGCCAGGCGATCTTCATCGACGACGGCAGCAGCGGCATGCTCATCGCCGGCAACGTGTTCTTCAAGGCCGGGTCCAACGCCGCCATCAAATATCACGGCGGCACCCGCAACGTCGCGCGGGACAACATCTTCGTCGGTCCGCCGCCGTCGGCCGCCGTCAACCATCTCACCTGGGGCGATTCGTTCCCCGGGCGGCTGAAAAGTGGCACGCTGCGCCAGCGCCTGGACGCTGTCGACTACCGCGGCGGACCGTGGAAGCAGCGCTGGCCCTGGCTGGCGACCGTGCTGGAGGACAAGCCCCCGCGCGGCAGCAACGTGACTGCTGGCAACGTCATCGTGTCCATGACGGTCGCCTCCGGCGCCGGCTGGTGGTCCAAGGAGGCGGGCAACTTCGTGACCAAGAGCGACCCGGGGTTCGTGGATTTTGAAAACCACAATTTCGCGATGAAGAAGGAATCGGAAGTGTTCAAGAAACTGCCGGGCTTCGAGCCGCCTCCTTTCAGCAAGATGGGGCTCGTGAACGCGGCGGCGGGCCTGGCCGCGGCATCGCCTGGCTGTTTCGCCCAGTCCGCCCCGACGACTCGCATGAGCGGCACCGCCGCCGCTCAACATGCTCAACTGGGCATCGAGCCCCAGCGCCGCGGCGGCGATCCCACGACCCATCCCGGCGCCCAGTGGTTCCCTTCGGCCGGCCTGGGCCTGTTCGTCCACTGGGGCATCTCGTCTGTCCACGGCAGCATCGATCTTTCCTGGGCCATGATGGCCAACAAACCTTTCGGCGGCGGCACCATCACCCCGCGGAAATACTTCGCGCTGGCGGACCAATTCGCCCCCGAGCACTACGACCCTGACCTCTGGCTGTCCGCGGCCGCCAAGGCGGGCTTCCGATACGCCGTCCTGACCACCCGCCATCACGACGGCTATTCCATGTGGCCCAGCACGGTCAGCGACTTCGGGACGCGCACGCACATGGGTGGACGGGATCTGGTCAAGCCGTTTGTGGATGCCTGCCGCCGCCACGGGCTCAAAGTCGGTCTCTATTACTCTCCGCCGGACTGGCATTGGAACCGCCGGTACATGTCGTTCAACTACGGCAGCGCCGATCAGAAGCGATTTCCCGGCCGCCAGAACTTCGGACTCGATCACGAGCTAGTGACGCTTGAGCCCAAGCCCACCGGCTGGGATGAGCGATACCGTCAGTATGTGCGGGAGCAGGTGCTGGATCTGCTAAAGCGATATTCGCCGGACCTGTTGTGGTTTGATGGCGGGCCGGCGGCGATCGACATAAGTGAAATTCGCCGCTGCAATCCGGCAATCGTGGTGAACCCGCGCATGCACGGCCGTGGCGACTTCCAGACTTTCGAGCTTCGAATGCCCTCGACCCGCCCCGAGGGGTGGTGGGAACTGTGCGAGATCTGGCCCAACTGCGGGTGGGGCTACGAGAGAGGCGGCGGGGAAAGCTACAGATCGCTCTCGTGGATGCTCGGCCGCCTGCGCCAGGTGCGCCGCTGGGGCGGCAACTACCTGATCAATGTCGGCCCAAGGCCTGACGGAACGCTCCCTCCAGCCTACTACCAACGGATGTCCGAGCTCGCTGAGGCTGGCGGATTCAAGAAACTGGATGAACAGTGGCTCAAGGAGCATCAATGAAACGACGTGAGTTTCTCCGTGCGGCGGGTGCGGCTGCCGCGGCGGCACTGATGCCGCGGTTGGTGATGGGGCAGTCGGCGCCGGCGGCGCGGCGGCCGAACTTCGTGGTGATACTGGCCGACGACATCGGCGCGGGCCATTACGGCTGCTACGGCAACGCCAAGGCCCGCACGCCGCACCTGGACGCCCTGGCCCGCACCGGCGTGATGTTTCGCACGTGCTGGGCGACGCCGATGTGCGGGCCGTCGCGAACGTTGCTGGCGACGGGGCGATACGCCTGGCGCACGGGCGTCTATCACAACTCGCTGGCGATCCCCGTCGGCGGCAAGAACCCCGGCGACTTCGCCTCGACGCATCTGACCTTCGCCCGCGTGCTTAAGCAGGCCGGCTATGCCACGGCCATCGCCGGCAAGATCATGTCGCTGGGGGGCAGGCTCGGCAGCGACGAAGTGGCCTTCGACGAGCACTGCATCCATCACGAGAGCTTCACACTGCCCGACGGGTCGAAGTTCGACGGGCCTTCCGAGGGCGCCTATCACGTCCCCAACGCCAAACCGATCGCCAGCCGCTACTGGCACCCGTGCCTCGTCCGCAATGGCAAGGCGGTCAAAACCGGCCCGCGGGACTTCGCCCAGGATATCCATACCGACTTTCTGATCGACTTCGCCCGCAGGCACAAGGACGGCCCCTTCCTGGCGTACTTCACGACCGATTTTGTCCATGGCATCGCCGGAGGCGGACTGCCGACCTCGCCGGCCGCCGGGCGACCCGGCAAGAACACCGGCGGCAACGTCGACGACTGCAACAGCTATCTGGACGTTCTGGTCGGACGCATCGTCAAGGCGTTGGACGAACTGCACCTGCGAGAGGATACGATCATCCTGTTCACCAGCGACAACGGGGACGGCCCGCACGGAAAGACCTGGGCCACCGAGCAGGGGGCGCGCGTGCCGATGATCGTCAACTGCCCCGGCCGCGTGAAGCCTCGCGGGGCCACAAACGCCCTGACCGATTTCGCCGACGTCATGCCCACCCTCGTGGACTTCGCCAAGGCCGATGTCCCCAAAGGGTACGAGCTCGACGGCCGCAGCCTGGCGCCCTTTCTGACCGGCCAATCCAACACGACGCGCGAGTGGATCTACAGCTACATCGGCACGGCCCGGATGATTCGCGACGGGCGATGGCTCCTCGAAGGTGTCGATCCTCTGGGCGGCAAAGGCGGCGGGCGGATGTACGATTGCGGCGAGGACCGCAGCGGCCACCGCTACCGCGAAGTCACCGGCTCGACCGAGCCGGAAGTCCAGGCCGCCCGCCGGCGACTGGGCGAGATCCTCGCGAAGATTCCACACATCGACCCCCACGACGCCTCGACGGCCACCAGACTGGCCAACTACAAAAAGGCCCCCTACCGCCACCAAGTACGATAGGGCTCCAGGTCATCCGGAACAGAGAGATCTTCCCGCAGCGATCTCAGCGGCTGATATGATCTCTTGCCCCAATCGCTACTCTTTCACGCCGCCGAGCATGATGCCTTTGACGAAGTACTTCTGCAGGAACGGGTAGACCAGCAGCACCGGCAGGATGGTCACGATGACGGTGGCAGCCTTGATGGTGTCGGGGGCGAAACTCAACTGGTCCGGGTTGATCAGACCCTTCTCGATCAACTGGGTGCTGTTCTCTATGACAATCCGCCGCAGAAGGATCTGCAGGATCTGGAGCTTGTTGGAGAAGACATAGAGCATCCCGTCGAACCAGGCGTTCCAATGCCCCACGGCCGTCCACAGCGCGACCGTCGCCAGGACCGGCTTTGACAGGGGGATGTAGACCCGCATGAGGACCCCCAGTTCGCTGGCGCCGTCGATGCGGGCCGACTCGGCCAGGCTCTCGGGGATCGACTGGAAGAAGTTCTTGACGACGATGATGTTGAACGCCCCCAGCAGGCCCGGAATGATGTAGACCATGAAGTTGTCCATCAGGCCGACGCTC
>JAJFVE010000109.1 GCA_021371965.1 Planctomycetaceae bacterium | reverse complement strand
TACGCACATTGGACTCCGCCACCGTCACCAGCCGCTGCGCTTCCAGGAGGCCGTAGAATGCCTGCTTGACGCTCAGCACCAGGTCGCCCTGCACCGTCGTCAGCGCGGCGGTTGCAGCCTTCTCCTGCTCGAGTGACTGCTGAACGAGATCCCGCGTGTGGTTGTAGTCATAGATGAGCTGCTCCACCGACGCTTCAAGCTGGTAGTGCGACGGCGCGCCCCCGGAGGAACCCGCCGGGGCCCCGCTAACCTCGGAGGCGTTCACAGCCGCCGAGACTCCGACGGTCGGCTTCAGTCCCGACCGTACCTGCGCCGTGCGGCCCTTCGCCGCCTCAATCCCCGCACCGGCTACTGTCACTGCCGGCTGGTTGTAAAGCGCAATTGCCGCAGCTTCGTCGGCCGCGATGGGCGCTGTCGTGACGCCCTCAGGCATCTTATCCGGCGGCGGCAGCTCGACCGGCGGCGGCAACTGCACCTCCACGGTCTTGGGCACTACCGGCGGCGTGGGCTGCGCCAATACGCGCCCGGCCGCAAGCAGTAGCAGTGAGACGACCATCAATACGCGACAACGAGACTCAAGCATCACGTTCAACTACCTCTACAGGTTCATCAGACCGCGCAGCCCGCCGCGCCTGCACGCGCCCCGCCAGACCGTCAAGCAGCGAATACACCACGGGCACCACGAAAAGCGTCAGAATCGTCGAAGTCATCAGGCCACCGATCACCGCTGTGGCCATGGGCGCCTGAACCTCCGACCCCTTCCCGAGGCCGCTGGCGATCGGCAGCATCCCCAGCATGGCCGCCGAGGCGGTCATCAAGATGGGTCGCAGGCGGGTCGGCCCCGCTCGCAGCAACGCCTCGCGCGTCGGCATCCCCCCCGCCCGGAGCCTGTTGGTGTAATCCACCAGCAGGATGCCGTTTTTCACTACAATCCCCACGAGCATCAGCATGCCGATGAACGCCGTCAGCCCAAAGGGCCGCCCGGTCAGGAACATCGCCAGCGTCACGCCAGTGGCCGCCAACGGCACCGTCAGCAGAATCGTGAACGGGTGCAGGAAGGCCTCGAACTGCGAGGCCAGCAGCATGTAGATGAGCCCAATGGCCAGAATGACCGCGAGCCCCATCCCGCTGAACTCCTCTGCCTGCCGCTTTTGGTTGGTGCCCCAGTCCCAATAGTACCCGGTGGGGAACGTCATCTCGCCCAGCGCCCGCTTGATGTCGTTTTGCACTTCACCCGGCGACCGCCCCTGTGGCGTACCAGTCACGGAAATGTACCGCTGCCGGTCTTGCCTCGTAATCTGGCTCGGGCCGGTGCCATAGTTGGAGGTGGCGATCTGGCTCAGCACGATCCCGGGTCCGGTGCCGCTGCTGGGCGTCACAATCAGGTTCTGCATGTCGGCAACCGTCTTGCGCTGGTCCTCCGGCACCTGCACGATGATGGGATACTGGAACCCCTTCTCCTGGTAATAGCTGGCGATAGTGCCGTTGGTGGCTGTGTTGATCGTGTTGGCGACGTCGGAGAAGCTCAGACCCAGGTTGTTGGCTTTGTCGCGGTCTAC
>JAJFVE010000108.1 GCA_021371965.1 Planctomycetaceae bacterium | reverse complement strand
TCCAGTTCGGTTGTGAGTGGGCGAGGCTGATCGAGGACGGGCGGCTGACGACGGTGGTCAAGAACCCCAATTACCGCGGGATCTCCGCCACGTTCTGGCGGAATCTCAAGATGGTAGGCTCTGCCGCGACGATGGAAACGCTGGGCACGCCCAACTGCGGCAAAGGCGAGCCCAATCAGTGTGTCGGCACCGGCCACGCCAGCCCGGCGTGCCTGTTTACCGACGTTGAAGTTTTCGGCGGGGCGTAGCACGGGCGTCCCGCCCGTGAGTGGCATGGGCGTCTCGCCCATGCTCCCGGTTTTGTGGCATGGACGTCTCGCCCATGCCCCCAGACCGTTCGGATGGTCAGGGACACGCACAACGGAGTTGTGCGTGGCACCCAGCCGGGCTTTGGTAAGGATGTGAATTGTGCAGCAAGTATTCTACAAACTGGCCGACAGCCTGGCGTCCTTGGCGAAGCCGGATGAGGTGCTGCTGGCGAATCTTGCCGGCGAGCGGTCCGACTTCGTCCGCTTCAACAAGAGCGCGGTGAGGCAGCCTGGCAGCGTGCTGCAGCAGTACCTGCGGCTGGAACTTGTCCGAGGGCGCCGCCACGCGTCGATGACGATCATGTTTTCGGCGGACGATCGCACAAACTGCGCCTCCGTCGCCAAGGCGGTGGCCGACCTGCGTTCATCGCTGGGCGAACTGCCCGAGGATCCGTATCTGCTCTTTGCCGAGCAGGTCCACAACACCGAACAGATCGGCCCCGACCGCCTGCCCGACGCCGCCGATGCGGTGGACGCTGTGCTGGCCGCCGCGGGCGGACTGGACCTGGTTGGGCTTTACGCCGCCGGCGAGATCACGCGCGGGTTCGCCAACTCGCTGGGCCAGCGGAACTGGTTCTCGACGCACAGCTTCAATCTCGACTGGAGCTTCTACCACGCCGCCGACAAGGCCGTGAAAACGCAGTACGCCGGATTCGCCTGGGACGCCGCCGCTTTCGGCGACAAGATGGACCTGGCACGCCGGCAGCTCGACGTCATGAAGCGCCAGCCCAAGACCGTGCCTCCGGGCGAGTACCGCGTCTACCTGTCGCCGGCGGCCGTGGGCGAAGTCATGAACATGCTCTGCTGGGGCGGGTTCGGCCTCAAGGCCCATCGCACGCGCACGACGAGCCTGCTCAAGCTCATCGAAGGCGAGCAGACATTCGCCCCCGGCGTGGCGTTGACGGAAAACACGCGCGAGGGCCTGGCGGCGAACTTCTCGGCCGAGGGGTTCATCAAGCCCGGTTCAGTCTCTCTGGTCCAAGGCGGCCGTCATGCCGGGGCGCTGGCCAGCCCGCGCTCGGCCAAAGAATACGCCGTGCCCACCAACGGCGCCGATCGCTGGGAGAGCCCGGCGTCGCTGGACATGGCCGCCGGCGAGTTATCGCTGGCCGACGTGCCCGCGCGCATCGGCGAGGGCGTGTACGTCAACACGCTGTGGTACCTGAATTATTCCGACCGCCCCGGCGGGCGCATCACCGGCATGACGCGTTTCGCGACGTTCTGGGTTGAAGGCGGCCAGATCGCCGCCCCGCTGAACGTGATGCGCTTCGACGAGACGGTCTACCGCATGTTCGGCCGCAATCTGCTGGGCCTGACCGCCAGCCGCGACTTCATCCCCGACAGCGAGACCTACGACTCCCGCAGCACCGCCTCGATGCGCCTCCCCGGCGCCCTGATCGACAACTTCGCCTTCACGCTGTAGAAGCGCATCAACGCTTCCCGCCGGGGGCGCAGGAGCCTTTCATTTTGCGGGGTTTGATCGCCTTGTGACCGCAGGTGGCTTCCCTGCGAGCTTCCTCATGTCATCGTCTGCCATTTCGCAGGGACAGGACTTCCTGTCGGTATTGGCTGATGCGTTGGCGCATTTGCGTGAGACCGGTGGAGGACAGGCCCAGTTCGGAGTTGGCTTCAATGGTGCGCCGGGCCTGTTCGAGGTTGCTGTCGGCCAAGTTGAGGAACTTCAGGCAGGCGTCGGCCTGCTGCTGAAGCTGCAGGCGCGTGGAGTAGCGGAATCGCAGGGGGTGGTTGGCGGCCGCCTGAGCGAGCATGGCGTCGGCCTGGCGGATGCTCTCTTTGATGCGGTTGACATCGGCGGCCATCTTGCGTTTCCACGCCGCCGCCACGCCTCGGGCGTCGCCCAGGCCCTCCTGCCAGGCCTCGACGCCCAGCAGCTTTCGCACCTCGTCGAGCGTATCGGCGGGTCCCTTGGCCAGACCGACCTCGACGGCCTCGCTGGCCGAAAGCGTCAGGATGGTTCCCTTCTTCTTGATGACCTTGCCGCCGGCCGGCTGATCGGTGACGCTCTTGCGGCCGTCCTTTTCGACCAACGTGAGCTGGCAGTCGGTCTGCATCATGCCTTCGACGAGTTTGGAGTCGTGTCCGGCGGCCTCGACGAACGTCTTGCACTCGGCGCGGACGATGGACTCGAACTTGGCGCTGATGTTGGAGGGCGTTCCCTGGGGCGTGAAGGTGAAGACGACGGCCCCGCCGATGGTGGCGGTGGGGGCGACGATGATCTCCTTGCACGACATGGCGAGGATGGCCGCGCACGAATGCGCCCGCCGCACGTAGGCGACGATCCGCATCGGGCGGAATTCCTGGAGCACCTTGAGCATGTCGAAGAGGTCCTCGACGATCCCGCCGGGGCTGTCGATCTCCAGCACCACCACGTCGGTCTTGGTGTTGCGCGCCAAGGTGAGCATCTTACGCAGCAGACCGGCCGAGACGTCCATGCCGATGGCGCCCTCGATGGGCACGACCATGTAGGTGGGCTTGGACGGGTCGATCTCCCGTTGCGGCGGGGCGGCCTGCACCACCACGCGAACGACGTTCTTGGGGTCAAACGACTGCACGCCGATGACCTTGCCGTCCTGCGTCTGCACCTCGAACAGGACTTCCTTGGTGGACTGCTGCACCAGCCGCCCCTGAAGCTGCCTGCCGCTGTCGAGCACGAGCGTGTCACCCCGGGCGGCAGATTGTGCCGCGGCCGCGACCATGCAAAATATAAATATCTGGACCCGCCCCAGCGACCCGGTATGCAAGGCTTTCGCCATATTGTTGATTCTATAGTTCGCTCCCTGCATGACAAGAATCTTTATCAGAGCGCGAGGCGAAAAGGCCTCTTTTTCCTTGCAAAAACCGTCCCGGAGTGGTAAAAGAAAGTACTGCAAGTGGAGTTCGGTGAGAGGAGAGGGTGATGATCATCGGAAGAAGCAGAGGCCTTTTTTGTATTGTCGCCATCTTCGTTTTTGCCCTGCTTTTGGCGGTTCCTGCGGCGCGAGCGAGCTATCTCGACGACGTTGGCTACACGCAACTCGTTGCCGAACTTGGCGCCGGCGTTCCCACCGGGGCCGGCATTACCATCAGCCAAGTCGAGGCGCTCGACTCTTCGGGCTATTACACTCCCAACACAGCCATCTTGGCCTTTTCCGGCAAGGTTTTCACGCCGAAGTTCGACGTGTACTCAAACCATGCGACGACGGTCGGGACGTACCTGTACGGCAATAGCGGCATGGGCAAAGGCGTCACCGCCATCAATAACTGGGAGGCGAACAACTGGTTGCAGTCAGGCTTCCTCAAGACCGGTACGACTTCGGCCCCAGTTGTTGAGACCCAGCGAGTACAGAACAGCAGTTGGGTCGGCAGTTTCGGTGTGGGCAAAGAAGCATACGATATCGACGCCCTGCGGCGATTCGACTACACGATTAACCGCGACAACTACGTTGCCGTCGTGGGCCTCAATAACGGTTCAGGCACGACCGTGCCGAGCTTGCTGGCCTCGAGCTACAACGCTATTGTCGTCGGCGTCAGCAGCGGCAACCACAGCCGCGGCGGCACGCGCGTCGAGACCGCCGGCCGCGTGAAACCCGACATCGTCGCCCCGGCTGCCTATACCAGCTACGCCACGCCGATCGTGGGCGCGGCGGCCACGATGCTGTTGCAGACGGCCGACAATACTCCCGCGCTGGCCAATGCGAGAAACTCCGAGGCGGTCAAAGCAATCCTGATGGCCGGAGCGACCAAGGAAGAGTTCGCCAACTGGTCTCGCACCACCACCCGCCCGCTGGACGCCGTGTATGGCGCCGGCGAACTGAACGTCTACAACAGCTACCACATCCTCACTGCCGGCGAGCAGGAAGCCAGTACGGTTTCCGACGTTCAGAAAAATGGCTGGGACTTCTCCAGCACGCCTGTTACCAGCCAGATGAAGTATTACTTCTTCGACGTAGCGGCCGGAACGGCCCTGAGCGATCTGTCAATCATCCTGACATGGAACCGGGTCATCGCCGACACGATCAACGGGTCCAGCTGGGGCGATCCCTCGTCTACGCTGGCCAATCTGAATCTGTGGCTTTACTCTGCCGACGGGTACAGCCTGGGCTCGCTGCTGGACAGCAGCCAGAGCACCGTCGACAACGTCGAGCACATCTACGAGACCAACCTCGCGGCCGGACGATATGCCATTGCCGTCAACAGCAACACGGCGGCCACGGATTTTGCCCTGGCGTGGCGCAGCACGCTGATCACCATCGACATTCCCGAGCCCTGCACGCTGGTGCTGCTTGTCGTCGGCGGGGCGGTCTTGGCGCGCAGACGCCGCATGGCCGCATGATGTGTCCGGCGGCACGGCAAGTCTTATACTCATCCTGCTGCTGTGGCACATCGACGGCGATGCCGTTAGAATAAGGCATCCTCACACACAGGAGATGCCCGATGATTGCGCGTTCAGTTATCAGCTCGCTTACGATGACGGCCCTGGCCGTGTCTGTCTTGAGTCTCGCCGCAGCGACGCGGAACAGTTCGGCCCTGGCCCAGGAGGAGGCCCCTGCCGCTACGGTGGGGGTTCTGTATCCGGTCGAGAAGGGCGGCAAGTGGGGGTTCATCGACGCATCCGGCCAGCTTGTGGTTCGGTTGCAGTACGCCTGGGCGGGGACGTTTTCGCAAGGATTAGCGCCCGTGCGGGCGTTTGAGGGCGAGCGGGTGCAGATCAAGGGTGGCGTCGGCTACGTCAACGCCGCCGGTCGGCAGGTGATAGAGCCCCAGTTCGATCAGGGCGGATCTTTTGTCGGCGGGTTGGCGCCGGTGCAGATGGGCGGCAAGTGGGGATACGCCAACCCGCAGGGCAAGACCGTGATTGCCCCGCAGTTCGACTACGCCGGTTCCTTCAGCGGCGAGCTGGCCCCGGTGCGCGTGGGACGACAGTTCCGGTATATCGACAAGACCGGCCAATCGCCCAGCCGCATGCTCTATTCCCAGGCCAACGACTTCGCCGAGGGCCTGGCGCTGGTCATGGTCGGCAAGGAATGGCGTTTTATCGATGAATCCTCCCGCACCATCATCCGCCTCAACGTGCAGCAGGCCGCGAGTTTCTCGCAGGGCCTGGCGGCGGTGCAGTCGCAGGGCAAGTGGGGATTCATCGACAAGTCCGGCGCGTATGTCATCAAGCCGCAGTTTGAACAGGCCGAATCGTTTTCCGATGGTTTGGCCATGATCGGCCAAGGCGGCAAGAAAGGCTTCATCGACGCCACCGGGCAGATCGCCATCAAGCCGCAGTTCGCCATGTGCGGCAATTTCTCATCAGGTCTTGCGGCGGCCTTGCTTGAGGGCAACAAGTGGGGCTTCATCGCCAAGAATGGCGCCGTGGCCGTTGCCGCCCAATACGAAGCGGTCACAGCATTTCAGGGCCCGCTGGCGGCGGTGTTTCCCAAAGAAAATCAGATGCTGTACATCAACGCCGAGGGCAAAACGGTCTGGCCGTGATCGGGTCGGTTGATGGGAAACGCGGCGCAGGCACGACTTCTCCCGGTCAGATCAGTGAGACCGTCAGTCCCTGGCGGCTGACCTGGAAGTCATAGCACCGTCTTTGTGGCTGCCGCGGGTCGCTCAGGAGTCCGCAGGCGCGGGTGGCGTCTTCGGAGCTCTTGCAGACCATGAGCAGAAATCCGCCGCCGCCGGCGCCGAGCAGCTTGGCCCCATGCACGTGGGGCTCGACGCGCGACAGCAGGTCCTCGATCTCGTCGTTGGCCGCGTGGGCGTCCAGTTGTTTGTTCAGGCGCCACGCCTGGCCGATCAACTGCCCCAGCCGCGGCAGGTGGCGCTCTTCCAGTGCCGCGGCCATCGGGCCCGTCAGGGCGCGGATCTGTTCAAGCGTGGCCGCCACGCGGCGGTCGCGATTCATCCATCCTTCGACGACTTCCTGCAGAATGTTGCGGGCCAGGCGCGTGATGCCGGTGTAATACAGCAGCGTCAGGCCCCCGTTGCTCTGGGGGTCCAGCGCGTCGGCCGGCAGCGGGCGGATGTGCGGGTCGCTCACCAGCCCCGGCTCGGTCGAGATCAGCTTGACGCCCTCGACGCCGCCGCCGATCTGGTCCTGCCAGCCGCCTCCTGCCGTCATCGCCTGCTCCAGGCACAGCACCTGGTGGAACAATTCGCGGCGTTCCAGCGGCCTTCCCTGCATCCGCGCCAGCGCCGCCAGCAGCGCCGATCCGACGATGCTGCTGGTGCCCAGGCCGCTGCCCTTGGGCACGGCGGAGTGCGTCTGCAGCTCGATGCCGCCTCCAAACGATTCGAGCATGCCCTGCAGCGTCGCGCCGCCGGCCCCTTGCGGGGCGAAGCCGCTCAAGGCCAGTGCGGCCTTGGCCAGCGAGAACTCGCACGCCGGGTCGCGATAGTCCAGCAGCTCCTCCCGCGTTGCGATGCGCAGCGTCGTGCCCTGGTCGAGTGACGAAAGCGTGATGACCGGCTCGTCCGTGAGGCGCAGTTGCACGCGGATAGGCATGCGGCCTTCGAGCGTGACGGCCGCGTTGATCACCCGCCCGCCGCGCTGGAGGGAGTAGGGGGGCGTGTCGGTCCACCCGCCGGCCAGGTCCAGCCGCGCCGGCGCCTGGGCCACCACCGTCTGCCCCTTGGCGATGGCGCAGCGCGGCGGCGGCAGGGGTGGGCGGCTTGAGATGATCGCCAGCCCCAGGTCCTCAAAGGCCGCCCGGCGCAATTGGGCCGACCACTCCCGAACGCTCGTCGTCGCGACCGGGGCCAACGACATCTGCGCCAGCCACTGCCGCAGCTCGATAGACGCCCGCGACCCCAGCCCCGGCAGCACGCGCGCGATCGGCACGGACGCGTCGCCGGGAAGCCCTTCCACCGCCGTGGCCAGTTTGTGCAGCCCCTGGCCGAAGTCGAGCCAGCTTACGGCCGGCGGCGAGTGACGCTGTTTTTGCATCAGTCGCGCGTGATCGAGAATGTCCAGCACCCAGCCCGTGCAGTCGTCGCAGCAGCGCCACGCGAAGATCAGGTCCGTCGCGGACAGCGTGCTGTCGCTGTCGAACAGGCGCCCGACGGCGCCGCGCAACTGCTCGACGTGCAACTGGCGGCGGCGCTGGTGAAATGCCGCCGAGTCGATCTGCAGCGCCATCTCGGCCAGACTGTAACGATCGGCTTCCAGATAGGCCTGCTTCTGCTGGGCGGTGGCATTGTCGGGCTGAAACATCCACAGCCAGTTTCCCCAGGCCTGCGGCTGTGCCGCGGCGGGGAAAAGTCTTGCCTGCCACAGCGTTCGCTCGCCCGGCGATGCGGGGAAGATATCCGCCTCGGTCGCGCCAACGGCCGTCAGCCACTGCGCCAGCGGGCGGCCGCAGAATGTCGCGCCGCCGTCGAGGGTCCGCTTGAAATCGTCGCCCAGGGCGTAGCACCGCACGAACCAGGCGGGCTTGCCCTGGCGGTCGGCGCCGGCGGCCACATCCAGGCAGGCCTGCGGCGGCAGATGCAGCGGCGTTGGCACGTCGACTCCGATCAGGGCGTTGTCGCCCGCCAACTCCACGACGGCGTCGATGCGGCAGCCTTCGACCCAAGCCGGTCCGCCGCTGAGGCGCCCGCGAGGGCCTGTCGTGCTGCACATCATCAGCCGATGCTCGACCGGCGTCGCCGCGCCGCTCCGCGCGAGCAGATGCAGCCCGCTGGAGATCAGTTGCCCCGTCGTGCCGAAGTGCAGAAAGGTGCACTCCTCAAGCACCTGTACGTTGAACGGCGCCGGCGAGACGGCCTGGAAGATCTCGCCCAGCGCCGCCTCGCTGCAGCCGCTGCCGGCAGCCGCCGCCGATTCCGCCAGCCGCTCCCTCGACGCCTGCAGCCCCATCGCGCAGCAGATCTCGCGATAAAAATCCAACCCGCACGATTCGATGGCCGCGGCGACAGGCCCGCCCCATGCCAGCCGCCCATCGGCGCTGCCTTGAGGCCCAACCAGGCCCAGCAGCGCTGCGGCAAAGTCGGCGTCGAAACTCATCACCCCGATGTCGAGCATCGCCCGGCCGTCGGGGCCGATGGCCCCGCAGCGCTGCTGCTGCTCGGGCGTGGGCTTCTGAAGGAAGAGGCCGACGCCCCCGTCGCTGGAGGCGCAGTACACGCCGTGACGGGCGGCCAGGTCTGGCGGCGCGGGCGCGGCCAGGCCGGTCAGACCGGGACGGTCCAGCCGCACGGCGGCGGGGTCGAACAGCAGCAGCACGTCGCCGGAAGCGATGACGAACTGCCCCACACCGCTGCATCCGGCGGGTAACGCCAGGTAAGTCGGGAGCTGGCGGTCCAGCAGCGTCAGCGGCAGGGCGCTGTCGCGCGGGCCGGGCATGGGCACGAAGACCTTGCCGCAAGGGCCATACGCCGCAAGCCTCCGCGAGTCGCCCCCGCCATGAATGATCAGCACCCGCAGGCGCCGCAGTTCCTCCAACCATCGAGCACGGTCGGCTGCCGCCGAACCCAGCCGCCGGCCCAGCAGAGCCATCAGGCACCAGATCGTGCTGCCGCCCGAGCCGACGCGGCGCCCCATCGGGTCGGCCACCACCAGTGCCTCACCCGCGCCCGCCAGAAGGCCAAGCTGCATCCGCTCGCGAAGCTGCGCCTCGTACGCCGCCGCCTGGGCGTCGTTGCCGGCCGTCACGATCAGGTAATCCCAGTTGTGGACTGATGCCATTGCCAACTCCGCCATAATAGTACCGCCAGAGCGAGCGGCCTTTCCAGCATCGACTGGCAGAGCCGCCCGCGGCACGGCCATGACGCCCATGCCACAATCTTTTCGGCCTTGTACTTTATCGCGAGTAGGATAGTATCCAACTAGTGAGGTTTCCCCCGCCGCGAAATTGAGCAAAGAAGGAAGCACGATGATTTATCGCACCCTCGGGCGCACCGGTCTGAAAGTTTCACAACTGGGCTTCGGCTGCATGCGCCTGCCCGTCGTGCAAGAGGGCGACGCCCAGCACGTCGATCGCTCGGCGGCGGTGGAGATGATCCATGAGGCCTTCCGAGCGGGCGTGAACTACATCGACACGGCCGTGTTCTATCATGGCGGCGAGAGCCAGATCACCGTCGGCGAGGCCCTCAAGGGCTGGCGCGACAAGATCGTCGTCTCGACCAAGAACCACTACTACGGCGAGGACGAGAAGGAATGGTGGGGCCATCTCGAAACCAGCCTCAAGAACCTCCAGATCGACTGCATCGACATCTACAACCACCACGGGATCAACTGGAAGGTCTTCTGCGAAAACGTGCAGCCGCGCGTGGGGGCGTGGATCCTCAAGGCCCAGCAGCAGGGCCTGATCAGGCACATCTGTGCCTCGTTCCACGACGACAACGACGGCCTCATGAAGCTCATCGACAGCGGGTACCCCTCCGTGATCACGCTGCAGTACAACATGCTCAACCGCGCTCACGAGGAGGGCATCGCCCGCGCGCACGAGAAGGGAATCGGCGTGGTTGTGATGGGCCCGGTGGCCGGCGGGCGGCTGGGGGCCTCCAGCACCGTGCTGGAGGGGCTGATCCCCAACATTAAGCGCGTCCCGGAACTGGCGCTGCGGTTCGTGCTGGCCAATCCCAACGTGTCGGTGGCGCTGTCGGGCATGAGCACGCTTCAGCAGGTGCGCGAGAACGTGGCCGTCGCCAGCGACCCGGTGGCGCTGACAGCCGCCGACCGCGAGGCCATTGTCGCCCACATGGCCAGGCTCAAGAAGCTCGCGGAGTTGTACTGCACCGGCTGTCGCTACTGCATGCCCTGCCCGGCCGAGGTGAACATCCCGTCCGTCTTCGACAAGTTCAACACCGGCAACGTGTACGGCATGTGGGACATCGCCCGCCAGGGCTACGCCAACATCGGCGTGGCGTGGGACCCCGGCAAGCGGGCCGATGCCTGCACCCAATGCGGCAAGTGCCGCGAGAAATGCCCGCAGAAGATCGACATCCCCGCCCAACTGGAAAAGGCCCACGAACTGCTCAAGGGACGGTAGCCCGGAACCGGGAATCGGGAGCCGGGAAGGCAAGCACGTGGTTGCAGAGCTCTCACGTGGGGGTAATAATACGCATGCCATGAACGGCAAGAACACAAATGAATCGGGGTGGCCTGTGGATAACGACAAGGCGATGGTGCCATCCGGCAAGGGAGAGATCGTCCTTTACCAGACCGCCGACGGCAACACCAGGATCGAATGCCGCTTCCAGGATGAGACGATCTGGCTGAGCCAGGCGACGATGGCGGAACTGTATCAGACGACCAAGCAGAACATAAGTATACACCTAAGCAATCTTTATGAAGAGGGGGAGTTGGACGCGAATCGAGTAGTAAAGGAATACTTTACAACTGGTTCGGACGGCAAGAGGTACAGCGTTCTTCATTACAGCCTTGATGCTATTATTGCCGTTGGATATCGGGTCAGAGGCCAGCGGGGTACGCAGTTCCGTCAGTGGGCCACGCAGCGGTTGCGGGAGTATCTGGTCAAGGGGTTCGTGCTTGATGACGAGCGGCTGAAGAATCCGCCTGGGCCAGGCGTGCCGGACTACTTCGATGAGATGCTCGAGCGCATCCGCGACATCCGCGCCAGCGAACGGCGGATGTACCTGCGCGTGAGAGAGATCTTTGCGATGGCGGCCGACTATGATCCCAAGTCAGACCAGACCGTCGAGTTCTTCCAGATCATCCAGAACAAGCTGCACTTTGCCGCCACTGGGTTGACGGCCGCAGAGTTGATCAAGAGCCGCGCCGACCACGCGCTGCCCAACATGGGGCTGACCACGTGGAAGTCTGACGAAGTCCGCAAGGCCGATGTCATCGTTGCCAAGAACTACCTCAATGCTGCTGAGATCGACGAACTCAACCGGATCGTCGTCATGTGGCTGGATTTCGCCGAGGATCAGGCCCGTCGGCGCAAGCAGGTCTTCATGAAGGACTGGCAGCAGCGTCTGGACGAGTTCCTGCAATTCAACGACCGCAACGTCCTGACCCACCCCGGCAGCATCAGCAAGATCGAGGCCGACGCCCACGCTCAAGGTCAGTACGACCTCTTCGCCCAGCGGCGTCGGCAGTTCAAAGAGACGCAGGGAGAGCAGGAGGCGATCCGGACACTTCAAGACGCTGCGAAAAAACTGCCCTCACGAATGGACGCGGATAGAGACGAATGAGCAATCCCATGGGGGGTGCCATGGCGGGCGTTTCTCACCCCGCCATGTCCCCGGGCACTGGCTGCAAGCATGGCGGCTGAACAACGGCCGCCATGGCACCCAAACGCTACTTTTTCAGCACACCCTTGGCCTTGAGCATCGCGACGATTTGCTCGACGCACTGCTGCGTGGCGAGTTGGTCGGTGCGGAGGGTCAGGTCGGGGGCTTCGGGGGCCTCGTAGGGGGCGCTGACGCCGGAGAACTGCTTGACCTCGCCGGCCTCGGCCAGGTCGTACAGGTGCTCGGGGCTGCGCTGGCGGCAGATGTCCTTGGGGGCTGAGAGGAACACCTCCAGGAAGCGATCCGCTCCGATGATCGTGCGGGCGGTCTCTCGCATGGCAGCGTAAGGCGAGAGGAACGCGGCGATGACGACCAGGCCGCTGTCGTTGAGCAGGCGAGCGATCTCGGCACTGCGGCGGACGTTCTCGTTGCGGTCGTCGGCCGAGAAGCCCAGATCCTTGCTGAAGCCCATGCGGGCGTTCTCGCCGTCGATCACCACGCACGCGGCGCCGGCGTCGAAGAGCTTGCGCTCCAGGGCGTAAGCGGTGGTGGTCTTGCCGGCGCCGGTCAGGCCGGTCAACCAGATGGTGGCCGGAGAATGCTTGAGCCGCTCGGCTCGCTCGGCCGGGGCGATGAGGCTCGCCTGCGTGTGCACGTGCGTGCTCACGGGGGCCGTGACCTTCTTCTCGTCGCTGACCAGCAGTTCGTTGGGCAGGCGGTCCAGGATCATGCCGGCTCCGACGGTGCTGTTGGTCACGCGGTCGATGATGATGAACGCCCCCGTGGCGCGGTTGCGGTTATAGGCGTCGAAGGCCACCGGCTGGGCCAGCGTGATCAGGCAGCGGCCGATCTCGTTGAGGCGCAGCTCGGCGGCGTCGCTGCGGTGGAGCGTGTTGACGTCCACGCGGTACCGCAGTTGGCTGACCGTCCCGCCGACGAGGCGCGTGGTGTGCTTGATGGTGTAGGGCTTTCCCGGCGTCATCGGCTGATCGCTCATCCAGACGACCATGGCGTCGAGCGTGCGGTCGACGTGCGGGACGTTATGCACGTGCACGATCATGGAGCCGCGCCCGACGTCGACCTCGTCCTCGAGCGTCAGGCCGGCCGACAGCGGCGGGAACGCCTCGTTGAGCTCTACGCCGCCGGGCCCGAAGACGGACTTGACCCGTGTGCGGACGCCCGAGGGCAGGATCATGATCTCCTCGCCAGGCTTGACCGTGCCCGAGGCCACCGTGCCCAGGAACCCGCGGAACGTGCGGTCGGGGCGCAGGGCGTACTGCACGGGGAATCGCAGGTCGATCAGATTCCGGTCCGAGGCGATGTGCACCGTCTCGAGGTGGTTGAGCAGCGCCGAGCCCTTGTACCAGGGCATGTTCGTGCTGGGCTCGACGACGTTGTCGCCCTTGAGGGCGCTGACGGGAATGAACGTCAGATCGCTGACCTCGAGCTTGGCGGCGAACTCGGTGAACTCGGTGACGATCTTGCGGTAGACGTCCTGCGAGTAGCCCACCAGGTCCATCTTGTTGATCGCCACCACGAAGTGCGGAATGCCCAGCAGCGCCGCGATGAACGCGTGGCGCTTCGACTGCGTCATCACGCCGTGCTCGGCGTCGATGAGGATGATCACCAGGTTGGCCGTCGAGGCGCCCGTGGCCATGTTGCGCGTGTACTGCTCGTGGCCGGGGGTGTCGGCGATGATGAACTTGCGCCGCGGCGTGGCGAAGTAGCGGTACGCCACGTCGATGGTGATGCCCTGCTCGCGCTCGGACTTGAGCCCGTCAGTCACCAGCGCCAGATCGAGTTCGCCGCCGGCCGATCCGCCCAGCTCCGACGCGCTGCGCACGGCGGAAAGCTGGTCCTCGAAGATACCCTTGGACTCGTACAGCAGCCGCCCGATGAGCGTGCTCTTGCCATCGTCGACGCTTCCGGCGGTAACCAACCGCAGCATGTCTTTAGTTTCGTTCTGATGTAGTAATGTCTTAACGTCCATGGAACACCCGCTTGCGGTTTAGCGTCTTTTTAAGTCTCAGAAGTACCCTTCGCGTTTCTTCTCTTCCATCGAGGCGCTGCCGCTTTCCTGGTCCACAGCGCGGTTTTGCCGCTCGGATGTCCGCGCGAGCATCGTCTCTTCGATGATCTTCTCCAGCGTGTCGGCGTCGCTGGCGACCGCGCCGGTGCAAAGCTGGCAGCCCAGCGTGCGGAACCGCACGTTGAGGGTCTCGATCTTCTCGTTGGCCAGGGGCTTGTTGAGCTCGCCGGCCAGCAGCAGCATGCCGTTGCGGCGGATGACGGGGCGCGGCTTGGCGAAGTACAGCGGCACGATGGGAATATTCTCGACGAAGATGTAGTTCCAGATGTCCAGTTCCGTCCAGTTCGACAGCGGGAAGACGCGGAACGACTCCGCCCGGGCGCAGCGCGTGTTGTACAGGTTCCACAGCTCGGGGCGCTGGTTCTTGGGGTCCCACTGCATGAACTCGTCGCGGAAGGAGAAGATGCGCTCCTTGGCCCGCGATTTTTCCTCATCGCGCCGGGCCCCGCCGAAGGCCGCGTCAAAATCATACTTCTTCAGCGCCTCGATCAGCGCCGCGGTCTTGAGCAGGTTCGAGCAGAGCGTGCAGGTCCATTTTTCAAACGGGCCGATCTCTTCCAGCGCCTTGGTGTTGATGTGCACCAGCAGCTTGGCGCCGATGTCCTTGGTGAAGGCGTCGCGGAACTCGACCATCTGGCGGAACTTGAAGGTCGTGTCCACGTGCAGCAGCGGGAAGGGGATGGGTCCGGGGGCGAAGGCCTTCTGCGCCAGGCGCACGAGGACGGAGGAATCCTTGCCGACCGAGTAGAGCATCACGGGGTTGCGGCACTCGGCGACGACCTCGCGGAAAATGTGGATGCTCTCGGCTTCCAGTTGCGCCAGGTGTGTCAGGTTATACGGCACGGGAGGACCTTTGCTTCTTGGCCGGCGCGGGACCGGCAGGGATCATCTTGCGGCGGCGCAGATACGCCAGCAATCGCTGCGCGCATTGGGCGGCGGTGTACCTCGCGGTGTGCAGCACGACCTCGGGCTTGGCGGGCACTTCGTAAGGGGCGGCCGCCGCCACGCCGGTCATGTCGGGGATCTTGCCCTGTTTGGCCTTGCGGTATAGCCCCTTGGGGTCGCGGCGTCGGCACAGTTCGATGGGGGCCTCGACGTAGACCTCGATAAAGCGCCCGCGCGGGGCGGCCTGGCGCGCCTCGCGGCGGCCCTTGCGATAGGGGGAGATGAAGGCCGTGATAGTGATGACGCCGGCGTCGGCCAGCAGGGCGGCCACGTGCCCGCTGCGGCGGACGTTCTCGTGACGATCCTCCGGGGCAAAGCCCAGATCGGCGTTGAGCCCTTGGCGGAGGTTGTCGCCATCAAGCACGTAGACCAACCGCCCGGCAGTTGTTAACGCCTCTTCCAACGCGCGGGCGACGGTGCTCTTGCCCGAGCCGCTCAGACCGGTTAGCCAGACCACGCAGCCGCGCTGACCGAGCAATGCCTCGCGATGGCCACGAGAGATCGTGCCTCGGTCGGTCGTCAGATTGCGTGATTTTACCTCGGTCGCCATTCGAAAAACATTGTGGCCTGCCATGGTCCAAGTTTCAACTGTTTTCCACGTTTCGGGGCATGGGCGTCCCCCTCGACAAGCCCAGGGTAAAGCGCCCGTGCTATGGGGTCTTCACCTGCAAAACCGTCCCATCTTCCAGCAGCACGGTCTGCGAAGGATTGAGTTGGACGAGATCAATTGTCTCGATAGTCGCCCCGGTCGCCGCGGCGATGCGGTGCAGTTTGCCTGCCGACGGGATGATGAGATCGCCGCCCACGATGGCGCCCTGGCAGCCGGTTCCCTCGGGAAACTCGCGCGACCACAGCGTTCGCCCGCTGGCGATGTCCAGTGCGCACAGACGGCGTTGGTTGATCGTCAGCAAGACGTTGCCGACTGCGCCGATCAGCCTGTCGGAGGGCACGCCGATGGTCTCCCAGAGGTATTGCCCGCTGTCGCATCGATACGCCATCACGCCGCTGTGGTCGCGCGCGGCCACCAGCAGCGTGTTGCCCACCGCCAGCGGGGGCGAGCCCTCGCGGGCGAAGGTTTCCGATTGCGGGTCCACGTCCACCGTGCTGCCGTACGCGCGCACCCAGTCGACCGCGCCGTCGCGCGCGTCGCAGCGGGCGACAATACCCATGCTCGTCGAGCAAAAAATGGCGCCGTTGCGGATGGCGACCCCGCTGGCGCCGCGGGCCACGTCTCGCAGCGTATACGGTTGCCAGCCCAGCGATCGCCTCCAGAGCACTCGCCCGTCGCGGCCGTCGGCGCACACCAGCCGCCATAGCACCGCCGCGCCGGCTTCCTTGCCCGGGCCTTGTCCGGCGTCGACGCCCAGGCCGGTCGGCGTCGTCAGAACGTACACGCATGCGCCGTCGGCCACCGGGCGGCTCATCGGCACGAAATCCCTCCAGTCGTCACGGGCGTCGCTGCACCAGAGCGGCTTGCCCGTAGCGGCATCGAAGGCCGTTATCGCCGCGGCAGGCATGAGGCAGTAGACGACGCGCCCGTCCCCGGATAGCGCCGGCGATCTTCCGCAGTGCGCGGCGACCGGGCGGCGGTCGAACCTGGCCCCTTGAGGCACGGTCTTGATATAAGTGGCTGCAGCGGCAGCGCTCCACAGCGCGCCGGCGGGCTCGGACGGGGCGCATGTCCACGCCGGGCCGCTGCCATCGGCGTTGAACCGCGCCACGCGGGCGGCCGAGAGCACGAATAGCCCATCGCCGGTGGCCTGAACCTGATTGATCGGCCGCGCCGAGTGCAGGCCGAAGTCCTGCCGCGGGCCGTCAGGTGTTGGTTCATCACCCGGCCAGCCGGCGGGCAACTGGACCGTCCGGCGCGCCAGGCCGGCGAGCTTGACCGCGCCGGATGCCCCTGCCGACAGCAGGGCCTTCTTGATTTCACCAGCGGCAGCCTTGCCCCCGCGCCAGGGTAGTTGTGTATCATCCGGCACTGCCGCCATCGAGGCCGCAAGTAACGTGTCGCTGTTGCCTTGCTGGACGAGCGCCGCCCAGTGCAGGGCCCGGGCGTGCAAGAGCGTCTGGGCGTCGCAGGAGTGGTTCAGAACGTCGTTGATCGAAGCCAGCGCCCACTGGCAGCGGCCCTGCTGCAGGGCCTGCTCGGCCAGTTCCAGCAGAAGCGCGTGGACGCTGGGCGCCCAGGCATCGCGGCGGGAGAGTTTGACCGTCTCGTCGAAGTCTCCCAGGCGGCGAAATTCCGTAGTGAATCTCGCGGCATGTTCTTCCTGGGCCGTCCGCAGCCGGGCGAGTTGCTGCGGGGATAACTTAGCCAGAACGCCGCTTATGGCAGAAGCGTACGAGCTATGCAGCGATGGGCTGATCTCGATGTAGGCGTCGGCGTGGCCCAGCAGGTTCAGGATACCCTGCACGTCGTCGGGGTGGATCGTTTCGCTGGGCTCGATGGACTTGGCGACCCCGGTCAGGGCCTGCCAGCGGAGGGTGACTTCCGGGTTGCGGTCGGGCGGATTGAGCACGCCCAGCGGGCTGGTCTCGGGGTCGGGCCACCAGGGCAGGATGATCTCGCGGCTGGTTCGCGCGATGGTCTTGTACGCCTCGGCGTGTTTGGGCTTGTCGTCGGGGAACCGCTCGACCATCGCCTTGAGCAGCGCGATCTTCCGCAGGCCCAGGATAAACCGCATCGCGTCGGTATTGGAGGCGAGGTAGCTCTTGAGGGCCGGCGCCAGCGTGCTGCTGTCGGCGAGTTCCTTTTGCCACCGCTGCATGTTGGTCGTTAGCGTTTCATCCCAGGTCGCTTTGAACTCGATGTTGAAAGCCGCCCATTCCGGCGGCACCGAATCCAGCCCCGGCGGCGGCTGGAGATTGCTCAGGCAGATATTCTCGACCGTGGCGCCGGTGAAATTGCATCCGCCGGTCGAGCCGAACCAGAAACCGCTTATCGATTTGCCCTTGGTGTCGATGTAGCCCAGGAACCCGCTCTTCTTGGCCGGGTCATTCTTCGACCAGACATTTTCGATCGTGCCGCCGTCATGCGTCAGCACCGACTTGTACATCCCCGGGTTCCCCGAGTGCGACCAGTCCCAGCCGACGGCACAGACCTTGCCGCCGTTGATCGTGACGCTGTGGCGAAACCACGGCGCGGTCGTTCCGCTTCCCGTCAGGCTCATCGTGCCGTCCTTGGCTGGACCGATCGAGACCCAGCCTGGCCCCGTCGCCGTGACGGTAATCAGCCCCGCGTTGAGCGGGACGTTCTTTTCCACCTTCTCGTTGGCATATCGAATCGCCGTGACATGCTTGACCGCCGCCTCCCACTCGCTGCGATTGGTGTACTCCACTACCCCGCCCCGCGCCTGCCCGCAAGCTGTTACCAGCAGCAAGAGCGCCGGCAGAAAGGAACTCCTTGCCGCCAAAGGACCCGACCTCATATCTCTGGAGATAATATCCATGCACCGTCTCAATAGTCGCGCCAAGGAGCCCGCCACCTCCTCCTGCGAAGTAAATTCCTGCCCCTGTTATAAACCATCCAGTCAGACATTTGGGATGCTAAATCGCTTCCGACGGGCGGTAGTCGCGGGTGGTTACGTCTTCTTCTGCGCGGGCTTGAGGTATGAATCCAGCAGGTCCTTTACGGCCGGGTCGACCGGCCAATCGGCGCCGATGTCGATGATGCTGCAGTTGACCTCGGTGACCTTGGCGGCTGCGGGATCGTAGGTGATGACGCTGCGGCCGACGCACTGGCCCCAGAACCCGGCCTTGATGACGGTGGTGCGCCCCTGCACCCACTTGTTGCGGGCGTGGGTGTGGCCGCCGATGACCAGGTCGGGGGCGTTGTCGCCCCAGGCGGCGATCATTCGCCGGTCGCTGGCGTCCCACAGGTGCGAGATGAAGATGAACACGTCGGCCTTCTTGCGGATATCGGGTAGCACGCGCAGATAGCCCTCGCGTTCGTGGATCAGCGGCAGGGCCTCGCCGTGCACATGGTTGCCATACTGGCACGCCCCGCCGGCGATGCAGACCTTCACGCCGTGCAGTTCGAAGATGCGGTACTGGGCGATGTTCTTGGTCAGCGGCTTGTCCTGGTCGGTCCAGTTGACATTGGCCAGCGTGAGCGGCCAGCCGGCGTACTTGGCCGACATCTCCAGCACGCGCTTCTTGCCGTAGGTGTAGTCGTGATTGCCGGTGGTGCACGCGTCGTAGCCGGACTTGTCGATCAGGCTGACGATCCCCTCGCCGCTGGTGCCGGCCAATTGCGAGTTGCCGTCGTTCCAGATGTCGCCGGCGTCGATCAGCAGCGTGTTGGGGTCCTTGGCCTTGGCAGCCTTGACGAACCCCGCGATCCGCGGCAGCGAGTCGCAGTGGTCGTGCATGTCGCCGGTGTTGAAGAGCGTGATGGTGACGGGCTTGGCCGGTTGCGTCGCCGCCGGCGCGTCGCCCTTAGCCAGGCGGGAAAGCCATGAAGGAGCCACGACGGCCGCCGCGCCGATAGCAGCGCCTTTAAGCATGTCTCGACGCGAAATATGGGCCATGGCAGCGTCCTTCCTTTTCGGGGCAATCAGTTACGCTACTATCTTAACCCGCGCGGGCGAGGGATTTCCGGGGACTTGCCACAAAGATCACAAAGGGCACAGAGACAAGGAACAGGACGCCTAAGACTTATTCTTTCTCTACGTTCTTTGTGACCTTTGTGGCAAGGTTCTCCTATTGCGATCCTGCCGGGCGGCGGACCTTGCGGGCGCGGATCCCCGCTCGGCGGGCTTCCTGCACGTGCTGGTCGAGGTCGTCCCAGTGACGCTGCGGGGCGATCTTCTTCAAGACGGTGGTCTTGTCGCCCTCGGGGCTGTGGTCGCCGCAGAAGTGGATCGCCGTCACGCACGGGCCCAGGCCGTGCTCGCGCAGGAACTCGCCCACGCCGCACTCCTCGGTGGCCGAGGTCTTGCCCTCGCTGTCGGACCGCCGCCGCGTGACGATGTGCACCTGATACCCGCGCGCCGCCAGCCGCCGCAGCAGGCGGACCATCTTCTCGTTGGGCCGGCGCGAATTGATCCACACGCCCAGAGGTTCGCTCCAGACGATCTGCGTCAACGTCCCGTCGAAATCGAAGGAGACGGCTTTGGCCATGACGAGCCGCAGCATATCAGAGCCAGCCCGCAAACGCGAACACTCGCGGAAATGCCCTTGGCCCAAAGCGTACAATAGTGCGCTGGCGCCGCAGGCCCGTCGACGCTCAGGGGAGACAATTATGGCCGGACACGGATACAACCCGAATCGAATGTCCCTGCTGGATCGGCCGCTGTTTCGCAGGCCGTTCTTCCACAGCCCGCTGTTTCCGCTGGCGCTGTGGTTGCTGGCGGTTCTGCTGGCGGCGATGCTCTCGCCGCTGATCCTGATGCTGATGCGAAGATGGTGAGGAAACCGCGGCCGGCCATCACGCCTTTGAGTCCTCCAGGGACGATTACCTGTGCTCAAAGCTCAAGATCGTCACGCTGTGCGGGCTCAGGTTGGCCGCGCCGTTTTCAAAAACCAAACGCGTCTTCTGCGGCGTCACTCGGTTGGGCGCGTCGATGTCGTTATAGGCGTCGGGGCTGTCGCCGGCCAGGACCGTCGCGTCCACCTGCCCGCTCAGGGCTTTGCCGGCGATCCGCACGTCGGCGGCGATAGTCTTGTCGGGGCAGCGGTTGACCAGCACCAGGGCGATCTTCTTGCCCGCGTCGTCGGCCGTGGCGACGGCGTCGATAGCCGGGACGGACTGCCCGGCGTGCTCGAAGGTCTCGCCGCCGGCCCAGCAGTCGATCACGTTGGGTTCGAGCAGGTCCGAGTACATCTTCATCACGTGGAAGGTCGTGCGGCGCACGACGCCCTTGGGGTGCACGAACAGCGGCCCGCGGGCGTTGACCACCGGTGCCATGCACGCCATCTTGACGGTGTCGGCGCTGCGCAGGCAGGCATTGAGGAAGCACGCCGAGAAGACCGCGTCGGCCATCGTGTACGTGGCGTTGAGGTCGTTCTTGTCGCGGGCGGCCACGTCGCCGAAAGCGGCGCTGCCGAGATTGGGATGGTGCCAGCCTCGCAGGTTCCACTCGTCGAAGGCGATGGCGACCTTGCCGCCGAGGTTGGCGACCTCCAGGATGCTCCTGGCCTTGCGGATCATCTCCTCCGGCCCCAGCGACCGCGTCATGCACGTGGCGTAATCGGAGGGGTTGTTTGCGCCCCAGAGCGGGTCCCAGTAATTGTGGATGGAGATGTACGACAGCAGATGCCCCGCCTCGCGCAGCAGCGGCAGCGTCCAGTCGATCTCGGCCAAGGCGGCCGCCAGCAGCTTGATGGAGTTGTCCACCCGCTTCATCATCTTGCCGGACTCGGCTACCAATGCAGCCCACTGCGGGGCCTTTTTGGAGCCGATCTCGTGCCCGCCCCAGTTCTCGTTGCCGATGGACCAGTACTTGACGTTGAGAGGCTCCTTGTGGCCGTTAGCTCTGCGCTGGGCGGCGAACTTGCCGACCGCAGCGTTGCAGTACTCGACCCAGTCGGACATCTCCTCCTCGCTGCCCGTGCCGGCGTTGGTGCAGATGTAGGGCTCAGCCCCGATGGCGCGGCACCAGGCGACGAACTCGTCGGTGCCGAAGGTGTTGGGCTCCTCGACGAGCCAGGCCTTGTCGAAGACCGGCGTGCGGTCGGGGGCCACGCCATACTTCCAGTGATACGCGCTGACGAAGCACCCGCCGGGCCAGCGGACGATCGGGATGCGCAGCTCGCGCAGCGCCTCGATCACGTCCAGCCGCAGGCCCATCTTGTCCGAGAGCGGGCTGCCCGGCTCGAACACGCCGCCGTAGACCTGGCGGTGAAAGTGTTCGAGAAACTGCCCGAAGATCATCCGGTCGAAGCGGACAGCGGGACGGTCAGTGTCGATGCGGATTTTGGTATTCACAGTTTTCCTTTCGCTGGTCTCCTAATAATGATGTCGCGCGGTGGGGGAATCAAGATGTTGGGCCACAGAGGCACAGAGAACACAGAGCTGGGATTACTGAAACAGCAAAAGCAACTTCACTTCCTTGTTGTTTCTATTGCCAATCTGTCTCTGCGTTCTCTGTGCCTCTGTGACCCATCAGCAGGGCCGGCGGCAAACCTTTGGCGTACAAATGAAGTGCAATCCGCTGTTGCTCGGGCGGGGCGGTATCGCTAATATCGCCTCTTTCCCATTCTGCTGACAGGACCACACGGATGCTCGGACGGATAATCGCGAAGATTAAAGCGTTGTTTGCAGGCAAGGAAGCGCCTCCCGCCGTGGCGCCCCGCAAGGATGTTCAGTCGCCCACTCCCGTCCCGCAGGCGCGGGTGCAGGCGACCAAACCCGCTGCGCCAGTCGCTGCGACGCCAGCGCCTAAAGACGCCAAGCAACAAGCGGCGACGGTTGCTCCCGTGCAATCGCCCGCAGAGGCGCCGCAGGTGGACGCTGTGCCGGTGTATCGCGTCGAGGTCCGCTCGCGGGCGCAAGTGGGGGACCCCCACGCCGCCAGCGTCGCGCACCAGATTGCGGAATTGGGTATCGACACCGTGCAGTCGGTGAACTTCGCGCGGTTGTTCTTCCTGATCGGAGAAGTCTCCAGCGCCGACGTGGCGCGGGTGGCGGACCAACTGCTCGCCGACCGCGTCATCGAGGTCGCCCGCGTCGGCACCAGCGACGCCGGCGACGCGGCGCTGGTCGAAGTACACCTCAAGGCCGGCGTGATGGACCCTGTCGCGGCCAGCACCGAAAAGGCCATCCGTGACATGGGCCTCAAGATCGAGGCCGTCCGCACCGCACGACGGTACGAGTTGGCCGGGCCGGTTTCCGAGGCCCAGCGCCAGGCCATCGCTCGCAGCCTGCTGGCCAACGCGGTGATCGAGGATGTGCATTTCAAGGCCTTCACGCCTCCAGCCGTTCACGGCCATAGGTACACGCTCGAAATCGTCACCGTGCCGATCCGCGACCTGGACGACGTGGCGCTGGAGAAGCTTTCGCGCGAGGGGCATCTGTTCCTGAACCTGACGGAGATGAAGGCCATCCAGGACCACTACCGCCAGGCCGCACGCGAGCCCAGCGACGTCGAACTGGAGATGATCGCCCAGACGTGGTCGGAGCACTGCGTTCACAAGACCTTCCGCAGCGACGTCGAGCTCAAGGACGCCAGCGGTGTGACCATCGAGAAGATTACCAACCTGATCAAGAGCACGATCTTTGGGGCCACCAAGGAGCTGAACAAGCCCTGGTGCATCAGCGTGTTCGAGGACAACGCCGGCGTGATCGAGTTCGACGAGGAGCACGCGGTGTGCTTCAAGGTCGAGACGCACAACCACCCCTCGGCCATCGAGCCCTACGGCGGGGCCAGCACGGGTATCGGCGGGGTGCTGCGCGACCCGATGGGCACGGGGCTGGGTTCGCGGCCGGTGGCCAACACGGATATTTTCTGCTTCGGCCCGCCGGACCTGCCGGCCTCTGATCTGCCCAAGGGCGTGCTGCATCCGCGGCGCGTGATGCGCGGCGTCGTCGGCGGCGTGCGCGACTACGGCAACCGCATGGGCGTGCCGACGGTCAACGGGGCGGTGTACTTCGACAAGCGGTACATGGGCAACCCGCTGGTGTTCTGCGGCACTGTCGGGCTCATGCCGCGGTCGATGGGCAACAAGCGCCGCCCCGCGCCGGGCGACGCGATCGTGTGTGTCGGCGGCCGCACCGGGCGCGACGGCATCCACGGCGCGACGTTCTCGTCCGGCGAGCTGACGCACAGCCACGAGACGGAGTTCTCGCACGCGGTGCAGATCGGCAACGCCATCACCGAAAAGAAGATGCTCGACACGATCCTGCAGGCCCGCGATGCGGGGCTGTTCACGGCCATCACCGACTGCGGGGCCGGCGGGCTCTCCAGCGCCGTCGGCGAGATGGGCGCCGAACTGGGCGCCGAGGTGCATCTCGACCGCGTGCCGCTCAAGTACGCCGGCCTGAGCTACTCGGAGATCTGGATCAGCGAGGCCCAGGAACGCATGGTGCTTTCCGTGCCGCAGGAAAAGGTCGCCGCCATCCTCAAGGTCTTCGCCGACGAGGACGTCGAGGCCACGGTGATCGGCCACTTCGGCACCGACGACCGCACACTGCGGCTGCAGTACCAGGGGCAGACAGTCGGCGAGATGGAGATGGACTTTCTGCACGAGGGCTGCCCGCGTCCGACCAAGCCGGCCGTGTGGGAGCAGGTCAGCCGCCCCAGCCCGGCCCCGCCGGCTCGGGCGAATTACACGCAAGTGCTCAAGGACATCCTGGCCTCGCCCAACGTGGCGAGCAAAGAATGGATCATCCGCCAGTACGACCACGAGGTGCAGGGCGGCAGCGCCGTCAAGCCGCTGGTGGGCGTGGGCGAGGACGGCCCCGGCGACGCCTCCGTCATCCGCCCGGTGCTGTCCAGCCGCAAGGGCGTGGCGCTGTCGTGCGGCATGAACCCCTGCCTGGGCGACCTGGACCCCTACGCCAGCGCCCTGCACGCGGTGGACGAGGCGCTGCGGAACATCGTCTGCGTCGGCGGCAACCTCGACCGCACGGCGATCCTCGATAACTTCTGCTGGGGCAACTGCAACAAGCCCGACCGCATGGGTTCGTTCGTGATGGCCGCCAAGGCCTGCCGCGACGCGGCGCTGACCTACGGCACGCCGTTCGTCTCGGGCAAGGACTCGCTCAACAACGAGTTCCAGACCGATCAGGGCCAGACCATCGCCATCCCGCCGACGCTGCTGATCTCGGCCATCAGCGTGATCGACGACGTCGGCCGCTGCGTCACCTCCGACGCCAAGGCCGCCGGCAACTACCTCTTCCTGCTCGGTCGCACCGGCGAGAGCCTCGGCGGCAGCCACCTGCTGATGACGCTGGGCCTGACCAGCGGCAGCGACGTTCCGCAGGTGGACATGCACGCGAACCTGGCCGTCATGCGGGCGCTGCAAAAAGCCATCGAAGCCGGCGTGGTAGCCTCCTGCCACGATTTGTCCGAGGGCGGCCTGGCCGTGGCGGCAGCCGAATTGGCCTTCTCCGGCGGGCTGGGCGTCGATCTGGACCTGGCGGCCGTGCCGCCTGCGGCCGCGACGACGCCCTCGACCGCAGCGAAACTCTTCGCCGAAGACGCCGGGCGGTTCCTGGTGGAAGTCGCGCCGCAGAAATACGACGCATTCCTGCGACTGGTGAAGGACTGCCCCGTCGGCGAAGTCGGCCGCGTGAGCGACACCGCCCGGCTCATTATTAAAGGCGCCGCAGGCCCGGTCGTCGATCTCACGATTGCCGACGCCAAGGCGGCATGGCAGGGGACTTTCAAATGGTAAAAGCACTGGTACTACGAGCCGCTGGAACGAACTGTGACCGCGAGACGATGTACGCCTTGGAGCAGGCGGGCTTCAGCGTCGATCGCGTGCATGTGTTCCGGCTGATGGAAAACCCTGCGGCGCTGAAGGACTATCAGTTCCTGGTCATTCCGGGCGGGTTCAGTTATGGCGATGACGTGGCGGCCGGGAAGATCCTGGCCAACCAGATGCTCTATCGCCTCGGCGACGCGCTGAATGATTTCGTAGCGGCTGACAAGCTCGCGCTGGGCATCTGCAACGGCTTCCAGGTGATGATCAAGGCCGGGCTGCTGCCCTGGGGCAAGGTCGAGCCCTCCAGTGCCGGGCGCGACGCGACGCTGGCGTGGAATGACAACGGGCGCTTCGAGGACCGCTGGGTCCACATGCGCACCGACAGCGACCGCTGCGTCTTCCTGCCCAAGGGTCAGATCATCGCCCTGCCCATCGCCCACGGCGAGGGCAAGTTCGTCCCGCGCGAGCCTTCGATCCTCGATGCGCTCAAGGCCGCCGACCAGATCCCGCTGCGCTATGTAGACGAAGCCGGCCGCAGCGGCGGCTATCCCATCAATCCCAACGGGAGCACCGACGACATCGCCGGCCTGTGCGACCCGACCGGGCGCATCATGGGCCTCATGCCGCACCCGGAGCGGTTCATCGACCCCACGCAGCACCCGCAATGGACGCGGCGCCAGGACGTGCGCGACAAGGGCATCGGCGACGGGGCGGTCTTCTTCCGCCGCGCTGCCGAATACTTAAGTTAAGCTTTCTAAACATTTAACCCCCCTCTTACCGATATCTCACTTCAGACATGCCCGCACTTTGCCGGCAATCGAAGGTGAGACATGCGCGTTCATGGATTGATGGCACTGGCGATGCTGACGCTCTTATTGGGCGGCTGCATGATGACGGACGAGAACCCCAAGTGGCAGCCGGAGGTCGACTTTCCGCCGTGGGCCTATGACGCGCCGCTGTATTACCGGCCGACGGAAGACCTGCCCGTCGTCGAAGCCCTCAACGGGATCCCCGTCTATTACACGCGCAGCGAGTTCTTCTTCATCGAGCACCCCAACGGCTATCAGCCCATCGGCGTGCCGCGCGTGGGCGTGTGGTACTCGATCACCCGCGGGCGCACGTGGGAGAAGGCCGGCTTCTTCGGCGTCGAGCAGTCGCACTTTCTGTTCAAGGGCGAGATCGAAGGGCAGCACTGGATCCGCTTCGTCGGGCCCGATCAGGGCACCAGTTCCGTCCCGCCGGGCATGCCGCACCGCATCTACGTGCTGGACCGCGAACCGCCGCGCATCCTCATCAGCACCGTCCCGCCGGCATTCACTGACGAGCAGAACACGATCCCCCGCAAGTTCGCCGTCGGGCAGAACGTCACGTTGCGATGGGAGATCCGCGACGCGAATCTCGACCCCAACTCCACCAGCCTGGCGATCTGCTATGCGCAGTTCCCCAACAACGCCCCCGTCCTGACGCTGCCCGTCAAGCCCACCTGGGCCGGCAGCATGACGGTTGAACTGCCGCCGCAGGCCGCCGCCGATGGCGGCATCCGCTTCCGCCTCACGGCGCGGGATAAGGCCGGCAACAACGGCGTGGGGCTGACTGACATCCTGCACATCCCGGTGGCTCCGGGCAAGGGCATGGTCCCCGATGTCAAGCCGGTTACCGGCGACGCGCTGCTGCAGCAGACGCAGGGCTCGCCGATGGGCGAGCGTCCTGGCTGGCCCACCAGCGGACAGACCATCCGCGGCGGCGAGGATCGCAAGCTTCTTTGGCTGCCCAGCACGGTCAAGGACTACACGTATACCGAGCTGCAGTTCTCGCCGGACGACACCCGCTCATGGAGCGTGGCGATCCCGCGTTTGAAGCTGGACGCCCCGAACATCTGGGACGTGCCGCGCGTCAACACCAAAAACGCCCGCCTGCGAGTCATGGGCGTGAATATCAACCCCGACAAGAGCCAGCAGAAATTCATGCTCGCCCAGACCCCGCGCTTCACGATAACGTCCATCCGCCCTGAAGGTCAGACCGGCCCGATCCTGCTGCCGGATGAGTAACTACTGATAGACCGACCGACTGCTCTGAAGAGAGACAACCTTCGCGGGAATGGCAGCGCGGGCGTTGATCGCCGTCAACGCTCCGGTATCGACGGTCCGCCCATGAAGTGGTACGGGCTATACCACAATTCCTCTTCCTTGCACTTTGTTGTACTTTTCACAGCGGTTTTGTCATCCGCGTCCATTTTGTGGTAAACCCAGACCCTGATAGTCGACATTCCCGTGCCCGATAAATCCGCCGCATGAAGTATCGAGGCCATCCCGGCCTGCCGCTGATCGAGGTCACCGTCAAGCGCTGCCGCACCGCGGCGGCCTGACCATCTCCTCCGGAATGTGATGTCGAAAACAACAGGCTTGGAGAAAGCAAACCTTATACAATGCCGCAGAGCTAATGACGGTAGTACTGTTGCACATCGGCTCCGTTTCGGCAAATTGGTGGGAAGGCCTGAATCATGATCGACAAGATTCGGTTTCAATGCGTAACCTGCAAGCGGAAGCTCAACGTTCCCTTGGTGGCCGCGGGCAGGAAGATACGGTGCCCCGATTGCGGCACCGTGCAGTATGCGCCGACGGAGTCCCTGCAAACGGCGGCGCCTGTCGTCTCTGCAACTGAGGCGACTCCTCCTGTTGTTCCTCCTCCAGCCCCACCCAAGCCCCCAAAGGCAGTCGTGCCCGTCGCGCGGAACCCCCGGAAGAGGCCGCAAGCAGAAAGGAACGCATGGATGAAGTCATTCGGTCCGGCAAGGCCGTCCGGTTCCAGGACAGCCGAAAGGGCAGAGTGTTCGGCATCACGTTTTGCCCTGTGCTGAACCCGGCGGGCAAGGTCGTTCGCGTGGCGGTGTTCGCTGAAGATGTCACAGAGTTGACCCGGACGATGAAGGCAAAAGAACTTCTCCAGAAAATGGCGCATACGGATGATCTGACCGGCCTGCCGCTAGGCAACAGGGGTGTTGCCTGGAATACCCGGAGCAGCTTTGGGTGGCAGATATCTACCTCTGCTCGCGTGAAAAATTCGCTTGCCTTGGTATGCGATAGCGAGATACCATCACTGAAGACATTGATGGCGTTCGTTAGAAGGTTCTCTGGGCATCCGATCCAATCCCAGAATGTCGATTCTCTCTTTGCCATCGGTGTTGACAGAGTCGCTTCACCCTACAGACGCATTTTGTTAGAAGCTCTTAGATAATCTGGGACACCTGTATTGGCGGAAGCACAATGGCAATTCTTGTCAAATGCCCATCTTGCGGCGACAAGTTCCGGTCTCGCGATGAGTTCCTCGACACGGAGGTCAGGTGTCCCTCCTGCAAGGCGCCCATGGCCATTACCGGTGAGCGGGTGCCCAACCATGAGATCTTCCTGAGTTATTCCAATAAGGACAAGGCCGTTGCCGATGCCATCTGCGTGGCCTTGGAGGCAAGACACATCCGCTGCTGGATCGCCCCCAGAGATATCGTCCCCGGGGCGACCTGGGCCGATTCGATTATCGGGGCCATTGAGGAAGCCCAGGCCATGGTATTGGTCTACTCGGCCAACACCAACCTCTCAACGCAGGTGATCCGAGAGGTGGAACGGGCGGTGGCCAAGGGGCTCTTGATCATCCCGTTCCGCATTGCCGACTCGCCGATGTGCAAGCAGTTGGAGTACTTCTTGAGCGCGAGCCACTGGTTTGACGCCATGTCTGGCCAGGTGGAGGAGCATCTGGAGCGGTTCGCGCCCATGGTCCGGTCACTGCTGGCCACGGAAAGACAGAAGCAGGACTCTGCCACCGATAACACGGCTGCGGCCAAAGGTCAGGTGTCCGGCATGCCATCGTGGTCAAGGCACAAGGCAGGGAACGTGACTGCCTACGCGGCCACAGTGAAACGGATGCTGCAGCGTCATTACGTCCTTCTAACCGTATTAGGCATGGCGATCGCGATGGCTGTGGCGATGGTTGCCTTCAGAGGGGGTAACGGAAAGAACCAGCAGGAAACTTCGTCTTCGCCGGCACCGGCATCGAAACCGGTCTCGCCGGTCCCCCAAGCGATTGCTGAAGAATCCGGCAGTCCACGGGCCACCTTGGTCAAATGTGCCAAGGCTTTGGACACGGGCAACAAGACCGATTTTCTGGCCTGTCTCGACCAATCCGGAACAAGTCAAGAATGTAAGCGGGGTATGAACATCCTCTTCGACATAACCATCGACCATCTCGGGTTGAAGAAGGCCATCAAGACGAAGTACCGCAACGGAGGCGATGCTGCCGCAAGCGACGGGTTAGTCCTAAAGGAAACGGTACTCACATGGGTGGCCGGAAACTCGCAGATGGCCCAGATATCACAGGATGGCGATCGAGCCTCTGTTGTGCTACCGAATAACGTGCGGGGGGAGCTGGCCCTGGTACATAGGAACGGCACATGGCTGATCGAGTGGGCTCGATCCATCTCCTCCGAATCGCTAGCTCGGTTGGAGAAGACGGCTGCTTCATTCAAATTGGCCCGCCAAGCGGTCAGCGAGGCTGCAACCTACCAGGAGTATCAGAAAAAGTTCAAGGAGATTGCGGGCCAGTCGGTAATCGAAACGGGGTCAGTATCTGAAAAGACACAATCGCCAAAGGCTCTGACGAAAACGAATTGGCAGAAACGATCTTCCGATATGACATTGGAATTGGGTGAAGGCGCGGCAATTAAGCTGATCCTGATCCCCGCGGGCACCTTTATGACGGGCGGTCCGGGCACTCAGCGTGAGAAGACCATCAATAGGCCGTTCTACATGGGGATGTTTGAAGTGACACAAGCGCAGTATCGGGCCATCACGGACACCGATCCAAGCTACTTCAGGGACCCCGAGAACGCCGTGGAACGAGTCAGTTGGGATGAGGCCGTGGAGTTCTGCAAGAAGGTTTCCCAGAAGACGGGTAGGACCGTACGATTGCCCACGGAAGCGGAATGGGAATATGCATGCCGGGCAGGAACAGAAACTAGTTTTTGCTGGGGGGACGACGAAACCATCGGCCCCGGTTACGCCTGGTTCCTTGCCAACAGTGAAAGAAAGCCCCACGCGGTTGGGCAGAAGAAGCCCAATGCCTGGGGTCTGCATGACATGCACGGGAATGTGAACGAGTGGTGCAGCAACCGGTATGCGCAGCCTTCCACGAATGCAGATTCCCCTGCCCTTCGTGCCCCCGCTGCTAATCAGACATACTGTATTTTGCGCGGCGGCGCCTGGAATCGTGAGCTGCAATACTGCAGATCGGCGAGCCGCAGCCGAGGTTTCCCCGACCGCCGGTACAGCGCCAGCGGTTTTCGTATTGCGATGGACTCACCGGATATCGCACCGGCATCGAGTGTGCCGGCCATTGCCTATGGCCCGAACAGTCCAGAAGCCCTCCTGGCCAAGTATACTGGAGCTATCGAAGCCTGCGACCTGGACGGTTTCATGGTCTGCCTTGACCCATCAAATGCAAGTAAAGATATCAGGCGGGAATATGGGATTGTTTTCGACATGATGAACACTGCCCGAGAGCTAGGCAAGGCCATCAAGACGCGGTACGGCGCCGCCGCCGAACCCGTCTTCAACTACTGGCTAAGCCAAATGGAAAAGGATATAGCATCGCGGGCCGGAAGTATGCGGGCGGCCAAGATAACGCAAGATGGCGATCGAGCTTATGCCACAGTGGCTGATACGGTGGTGGCCTTGGTCCGAAAGAAGGACAGATGGCTGGTGGTTGCGGGTGCGGGCTCTCCACTTAAACCCGAAATGCTGGACCAGATGGAAAAGTCGACCATCTACTTCAGATTGGCCACCAAGGCCATTAACGAGACCGCAACCTATCAGGAGTGGCTAAAGAAGTTGTCCGAAATACGAACCAAGTTAAAGTTCGATACGATGCCGGCACCTGGAACCAAGTTACACGCCGCCCCCTAACGGGGCAAGTAGCCGCCCACAATTCTGCCCCGGCCGTGGAATGCATGGTGGGTCGAGGCGATTGCGACCGGAATCTGCCAGCGATACCATGGCGGCCTTATGCCGTCCCGGTTCTCCAAGAGTTCTCTCAACATGATGTGGTATTGGGCGGCAAAAAGGACATTGCGTTATGACCTACACACCCCGACCGATCGATACTTCACGGATCGATCTACCGGCAGACCTCCAAGCCCTTGCCGAGCGACTGGCCCGGAATGTGCACGAGGCCTGGGCGCACCAGCACCTGAAGGAAGGCTGGGTCAGCGGCCCGGCCACTGATATTGCTAACAGGGTCCATGCCATGCTGGTGCCTTACGAGCAGTTGACCCGTTCTGAGCAGGATTACGACCGCATTGCGGTTGAGCAGACCCTCAAGCCCTTGCTGGCCATCGGATACCGAATTCTTCCCCCAGCCCGCGGCACCGCGGCAGCGGCGGCGTTGGAGGCACTCGGTACTGTTCCCGTACCAGCAGGCGCCTCCTCAGATGCGGAAACGGCCAGCCGGTTCTTTGACCTCTGCGAAGCGGAGACAGCGGCCCAGTACCACCAGGCCGACCAGGCAGCCATTCGGCAGCAGCAGTACCACCGGCGTGTGGCCGCGACGGCGGCAATCTGCGGAACTGTTGCGGCCCTGTTCGCCCTCCTGCAGTTGGCTGAACCCTTGCGAGGCTCGTGGCAGACTGTTCTGGAAAGCCTGTTTGCAGGGGCGGCCGTGCTGTCGGTCGTGCTGGGCGTGGTGGGGTCTCGCAAGGCCCGATGGCTGCTTGAACGCCACAAGGCCGAGCAGTTGGCGACCCTTCGATTCCGTGCGTTGGGGGCAATGATCGAGGGTTGTACTCACGTCGCAGATGATGATGGCTTGCGCGCCGTTGTTCGCCAGCAGACACAGCATATCGCCGATGTGGGGGAATCGGACGTTCGCTCCCCAAAGCCAGCCGCTTTGCCCTTCGCACTGGCCCGTGCTGGCAGTCCGACGGATCTACATGCAACACCGCCTCAAGCCGCAAATGGATTATTTCGCAGCACGGGCACGACAAGGCCGGCGCACCGAGCGATGGTCTTGTCGGGTGGCCCCCGCCGCGTTCTTCGGAAGCGTGGCCTTTGTCTTTGCCCATTTCACCTACGAGCTGCTCCACGGCGGACACGGTGAGCTTCTCAGCGTGCTGCTGGTGCTGCTGGTGCTGATGGCGGCGGCCTTGCCGCTTGTTGGCTCGGGGCTGAGGACGCTGCGAGGCGCATTTGAGTTCGGTCGAAATGCCCTGCGATTTGAAGCCAACCGCTCCGCTCTGGCCCGTTTGGCGGCTCACCTGGAGGCCGCCAATGACCCAACGATTGTGGCGACCGACATGTGGGCGTGCGAGCAACTCCTCGAGGCTGAGCACCGGCAGTGGCTGCACCTTATGACTGAGTCGGAATGGTTTGGGTGAGAGACTGATAGATTGAATGACAGGAAATGTGATCCTGGGACTGGTGAATTGCCCGTCTGTGCATGCGATTGGAATCATGCCGCACCTGTTCCATTTCATCAGACGGCCCCAGCGAACTGCCAAAGATCCACAAAAAGAGTCGCCCAAGTGGCGATGGGTGCAGCATATCACGCATCGGCGATGTCAATCGTAGAACGTGGATGAATCCGATGGTTGGTCACATCCCTATGAGATAAGAGGACACGGGGAGCATTGCGAACGGGGTCGGCTGCGGCTACTGGAGAAGCATGTTCGTCAGGCGATGGCAAGGCCTAGGGATCTCTTGCGGGGATGCCCTCGGCACGTGCGGGCGGGACGCCCGCGACGCCGGCCGGATCACGGGCGAGACGCCCGTGCTACTGATTCCTACGCAGCACAAGCGCCAACCCGGTGACGTAGTGCTCCATCTGATACTTCCGTTCCAACCCAGCTGCGTTCATGTACCGCACCGTGCCGAAGACCGGCCGCTGGGCCCAGGGGCGGTCGTGCTTGCCGAAGCACCAGGCGACGCCGGCAAAGCCGTTGGGGTCGCGACCGTCGAGAAAGTACTTGTTGTTGAGATACAGCGCCCGGCGAAACGCTGTCTGTGGCCGGGTGGTCCATTCCAGGATCTTCTTGCCCCAGTACATCCGCATGGTGTTGTGCATGTAGCCCGTTTGGACCATCTGCCTCTGGGCGGCGTTCCAGTACGGGTCGTGCGTGTCGGCGGCTTCGAGCTGCGCTGCGGTATAAAGGTATGGGCGTTTATCGCGGCGATGGTCAGCCAGAGTCGCGCGGGCCCAGGCAGGCAGGGCAGCGAAGGCATCGTAGCGGCGGTTGTAGTGCGCCAGGTTCATGCTCAGCTCGCGCCGCACGACCAGTTGCTCCAGGTAAGCGTCTTTGGCCTGGGCAGGGGCGTCGGCGGCGAGAACGTCCAAAGCCAGTTCCAGCGGCGAGAGCTGCCCGAAGTGCAGGTAGGCGCTCATGCGCGAGCCGCCGTCGAGGCTGGGATCATTTCGGGCCTCGTGGTACTGCGCCAGGCCGCGTCGCAGGAACGACCGCCACTGCCGCAGGGCGGCCGTCGTGCCGCCTTCGCGTTCCACCCGCGCCACGCTACGGTCGATCTTCATACCGGCCAATACTTCCTGCCAGTGCGCCACGTCCAGCCCGCCCAGTCGCAGGGCTAGCGAGTCCTTCGCCACCGCCACGCGGCGCAGCGGCACGAGGTACTCGCCCAACAGCCGCTGGATGGGGCCGCGAATCACCCGCGCGCCCACCGCTTCTTTCGGGTAGGCGACTCGCACCGGCACCACCACGTCGCTTTCGACCTGCACGCACCGGCAGGACGTCCGCGAGGCGACTTTCCGCCGCCAGGCGCGCTGGATGCGCAGATAACCGACATCCGTGACAAGCTCGGCGGCCTCGGCGGCCAACTCGGGTATTACCTCCGGCGGCGACCCGGCCCGCACGACAAGTTGCACGCCACGCCGGGCCAGCGCTGCGGCCGTATCGGCCAGGCCCTGGAGCATGAAGCTGTAGTGGCGCAGATTGGCGTCAGGAAAGTCAGCCGTCAGGGCCAATGCCGCCACCAGCGGCAGGGAAAGCTCATTGGCCCGCGTGGCGGCGTATTCCAGGGCATGGTTGAACCGCTCGCGCTGCGACGCCTGCATCCAATACAGCACATAGCGGCCGCAGCGGGTGTCTTTGCGATTCAGCGGCGCGACCCGCCGCCAATCAATAGCAGTATTCCTCAGGACGCTCATAGCTTCATTATCGCTCCCTGAACGAGATGTTCCCACACATGGATTTGATCTCTCTGACTTGGAAGTTGCGGGCATATCGCTCGGCATAGCAGAGCTGGCGGGCGTGGATATTCCAACCGCGCTTTAGCGTCGCGCACTGAAGCGGTGTACGGTCGTCTGGCGGTAGGTTTCGCCGCCGCGCAGGACTACCGGCGGGAACGCCGGCTGGTTGGGCGAGTCGGGGTAGTGCTGGGCTTCCAGGCACAGGCCGTGGTGGCGGTGGTAGGGGGTGCCGCTCTTGCCCTTTGCGCCATCCAGGAAGTTGCCGCTGTAGAACTGCATGCCCGGCTCGGTCGTGAAGACGTCCATCACGCGGCCACTGGCGGGGTCTTCCAGCCTGGCGGCGGGACGGATCTCGCTGCCGGCGCCGCGGAGCACCCAGTTGTGGTCGTAGCCGCCTTTGACCAGGGCGATGCGCGAGCCGATTGCCGTGGGGGTGGTGAAGTCCATTGCTGTCCCCGCTACCGGCACGAGTTGGCCGGTCGGGATCAGGTCGGCGCCGACGGGCAGATAGTAGTCGGCGGCCAGCATGAGCTTGTGGTTGAGAATGCTCGAGCGTCCCGCGTCGGCGAGGTTCCAGTAGGTGTGGTGCGTCAGGTTGACGACGGTGGGGGCGTCGCTGGCGGCTTCATAATCCAGCCGCAGTTCGTTGGCGTCGGTCAGCGTGTACGTCACCGATACGGCCAGGTTGCCGGGGTAGCCCTCTTCGCCGTCGCGGCTGAAGTAGATGAACTTGACGGCATTGGCGGCCGCGATCGGCTCGGCATCCCAGACCACCTTGTCGAAGCCCAGCGTGCCGCCGTGGAGATGGTTGGCGCCGTCGTTGGTAGCCAGCGTGTACTGCTTGCCATCGAGCGTGAAACGGCCGCGGGCGATCCGGTTGCCGAAGCGTCCGATGGTGGCGCCGAAGTACGAGCGGTTGCCCATCCAGCCGGCCAGGTCGTCGAAGCCCAGCGTGACGTCGCTGGCCTTGCCGTGGCGGTCGGGCACGTCCAGGCTCACCAGGGTGGCCCCGTACGTGATGACACGCGCCCGCAGGCCGCCGCTGTTGGTCAGCGTGAACAAACGAACGTTTTTGCCTTGGGGTGTCTTGCCGAAGTCGCTGGTTTGTACGCCCATGGTCCTATTCCTTTATGAGTGTGTCTGAAAATAACAAATCCCAAAACACAAACTCCAAACAAATCTCAATGCTCAAACTCAAAATCGCAAACGAAGATATCGGTTTGAGGTTTTGCCTTTTGGTTCTTTGGAGTTTGTTTGAGTCTTGCAGTTTGGATTTTGGGATTTCTTCTGCCCCCTGTTTGTGTTTTGTAGTTTGGATTTTGTAGTTTCCCGCGAAGCGGGCAGGTGGCATGATACGCCCCCTGTGCACCCTCGCCAAGAGAGCACTTACTGAAAGGACGACCAATGACGCAGCCATCGGACATGACGCTCTGGTATCGCCAGGAGGCGCGCGAGTGGGTCGAGGCCCTGCCCATCGGCAACGGCCGCCTGGGCGCGATGGTCTTCGGCGGCCCTGCCGTCGAGCGGCTGCAGCTTAACGAGGAATCGATCTGGGACGGCTACAATCGCGACCGCAACAATCCCAAGGCGCGCAAGGCCCTGCCCAAGGTCCGCCAACTGCTCTTTGAGAATCAGCCGGGCGAGGCCTGCAAGATCGCCGCTGAAAACATGATGGGCGTCCCGCCGCGCGTGCGGCCTTATCAGCCGCTGGCCGATGTGAACCTGGCCTTCGAGCTGGGCGGGCCCGTCAAGGGCTACCGGCGCGACCTGGACCTCGAGACCGCCACCGCCAACGTCAGCTACAGCGCCGGCGGCGTGAACTTCACACGCCAAGCCATCGCCAGCGCGCCCGACAAGGTCATCGCCGTGCGCATCGAGTGCGACAAGCCCGGCGCGCTGAACTTCACCGCCTCGCTCTGCCGCCCGGGCGAGGGATGGAAGACCGCCGTGCGCAGCGGGATGTTGACGCTTGCCGGGCGCTGCCATCCGCGGGGGATCCGCTACGTGGCGTGCGTGCGCGTGCTCAACGAAGGTGGCACGGTAACGGCCAAAGGTGCGGCGCTGATCGTCCGCAAGGCCTCTGCCGTCACGCTGCTGATAGCCGGGGCCACCAACTACAAGAGCCCGACGAACCTCACCGCCAAGCCCGACGCCATCTGCAAGGCCCAGCTCGCGGCCGCGGCGGCCAAGAGCTATCGCTCGCTGCTGCAGTCGCACGTGGCGGACTACCGTAGCCTCTTCGCCCGCGTGCAGATCGACCTGGGGCGCAGCGACGCCCAGCGCCTGCCCACCGACGAGCGGATCAAAGCGCTGTCGGACCCCAAGGCCCGCGACAGCCAGCTCGCCGCGCTGCATTTTCAGTACGGCCGCTACCTGCTGATTTCCTCCAGCCGCTTGGGCACGCTGCCGGCGAACCTGCAGGGAATCTGGAACGACTCGCTCACCCCGCCCTGGAGCGCCGACTTCCACACCAACATCAACCTGCAGATGAACTACTGGCTGTCGGGTCCGTGCAACCTGATCGAGTGCCAGCTGCCGCTGCTGGACCTGATGGACCGCCTGGCCAAGACCGGCGCCAAGACCGCCCGCGTACATTATGGCGCCCGCGGCTGGGTGGTGCACCATCTGACGGACTTGTGGTGCTCGGCCGTCCCCTTCGACGGCATCTGGGGCATCTGGCCGATCGGCTCGGCGTGGCTGGCCCAGCACGCGTACGAGCAATATCTCTTCACCGGCGACAAGGCCTTCCTCACCCGCCGCGCGTGGCCGCTGATGAAAGGCGCCGCCCGCTTCTGCCTCGATACGCTGATCGAAGCCCCGGCCGGCACGCCGGTGGCCGGGCGGCTGGTGACCAACCCTTCGCACTCACCCGAGAACGCGTTCATCCTGCCCGACGGTCAGCAGACGGTCTTCACCTACGCCGCGACGATGGACCTGATGATCCTCAACGACCTGTTCGGCAACTGCCTCGATGCCCTGGACGCCATGGGCGCTGCCGGGCAGAAGGAGTCAGCCTTCCGCAAGGAGATCACCGCGGCGCTGAAGCGCCTGGCCCCAGTGCGCATCAGCAAAACCACCGGGCGCATCATGGAATGGGTCGACGAGTACCGCGAAGCCGATCCGCATCACCGCCACACCTCGCACCTGTTCGGGCTGCACCCGGGCAAGATGATCTCGCCGTCGACGACACCCGAATTGGCGCAGGCCGCCCGCAAGGTGCTCGAGGCCCGAGGTGATGACGGGACGGGCTGGTCGCTGGCATGGAAGATCAACTTCTGGGCCCGCCTCTGCGACGGCGACCACGCACACGTGCTGCACCGCCGCCTGCTGGCCGAGAAGACGCTGCCCAATCTCTTCGACACGCACCCGCCGTTCCAGATCGACGGCAATTTCGGCGCTGCGGCGGCGGTGGCCGAAATGCTCCTGCAAAGCCACGCCGGCGAGATTCATCTGCTGGCGGCCTTGCCCAAAGCCTGGCCCAACGGCAGCGTGAGCGGCCTGCGGGCGCGCGACGGGTTCGAGATCGACATCGCCTGGAAGGGCGGCAAGCTCGCGCAGGCGACCATCCGGTCGCTGCGGGGCGGTCTGTGCCGCCTGCGCGCGGGAGCGGCCGTCAAGATCGCCTGCGACGGCAAACCCGTTGCGGTGCGGAAAGTCGCCCCGGGCCTGGTGGCGTTCAGGACTTCGGCGGGCAAGACGTACCGCGTCGCAAAATGACCAGCTTGCGGAACGGTCAGGGAACGGATAACCACAGCGGCACAGAGGGCTCAGAGGAAGAAGCAGGAAACTCCTCTTCCCGTGTCTTGTTTCCACCTCCGTGCTCTCTGAGCCTCTGTGGCAAGTTTCCTGCCGGATTTGCCTCTTTCAAATTTGCTTTTCAGGCATTGGCCACATCGCCGAGTTCAGCGATTCGCTTTCGGTACTGGGCCGGCGTGAAACCGGTGTACTTGCGGAAGAACGTGGCGAAGTTCTGTCCCGAGGACAGCCCGACGGTTGAGGCGATCACGGCAATGGACTTGCCCTTTTCCTGAAGCAGTCGCTTGGCTTGCTGGAGACGAAGCTCGGCGAGGTACCGCGAGGGGCTGACGCCCACTTCCTCGCTGAACTTCTTTCGCAGGTGCACGGCGCTGAGCCCGATGTGGGCGGCCAGTTCGGCCACGCTGGGATTCTCGGCCAGGTTCATCTCCATCCACCGCCGCGCCTCGGTCACGTGGGGCGACTGTCGCACTTGGGCGGCATTGGATGGCGATCGGGCCTCGACCGCCAGCAGCAGCAGGTCATGCAGCGCCGCCCGCGCCGCCACTTCGGAGAAGGTCTTGCGCCGGCTGTGGGCGGCGACGATCTTCTCGAAGGCGTCGCGGGCGGCAGCGCGCAGGGGCACCGGGCGATCGGCGATTTCTCTCAGGAGGTTGTAGAACTCGCGGCCGAGGCTTTGGGAGACGCCCGGCAGGGCGCCGCTGGCGGTCATGCGCAGGTCGAGCCAGAAGAACTCGTTGGCGGACATGCGTCCGTCGATGGCATCGTAGGGTTGCGAGGGGGGTAGCACGAGCATGGCCCCGGCGGCGTGGCGCACGATTCCCTGCTTGGCCAGCGTCCATTCCTGCTCGCCGCGCACCATGTAGATCAGGCGAAAGACGCCGCTCTCGCGGCGGAGATATTCGGCGTTTTCGGCGGCGCTCTGCCCCTGCGCGTGCGTGACCCATCCCAGCGAGCCGAGTTCTTCGAGCAGGCAGGCTTCCTCCTGTGCCGAGAAGCTGTACTTCATCATCTGCGCTGTTGAAACGTAAGCCACCGCATCTCCTTTGGGCGTTCAGCAGCGATCATCGGCAATGACATGTCTGCTGAATCACTCGACTGCTCTGAGGGCATTATAAGGTTCTTCAGCCTCTTCGGGAAACGGAAACTCGCGCAGCGCCCGCGGCGGCGCGAGGAGATTCTTGCGGGATTTTGAATTTGCGCAGAGCGCCAAGGCGTCAACGTGCCGATAGTGAGGGTAAGGAAATTTATGGCACGCGACATTTTATTCTTGCAACGGCAACTCGTTTTGCGCCTTATAGGTGCAGTTGCATATGTTTGTGCCGTGTTTGCTGATCTAGAACCCTCCGATCGCCAGCCCGTGGAGGCGAGCGAGACGAGGTTACCGCGGTAGCGGAGGCAAAACGCCTCCCCGGGAAGGAGCCTGTAACATGGCCAAGAAGAAAGTGACGAAGAAGGCTGCTAAGAAGACCACCAAGAAGGCTGCCAAGAAGAAAAAGAAATAGTTCACGTCCCGCAGCCAAAGATACAATCGTCACCAAGGGTCGGCGCAAGCCGGCCCTTGGTGTTTACATACAGAAGGCAAGGATTCATCAAAGCCACGCAACGGCCTTGATGAATACCAGGTGCCTCCGCCGCGACTCTTTCCCCCATGACTGAGGCATTCCACAAAAAAACCGCCGGGCGTTGCGGCCCGGCGGCGTTGAGTGTTGCGAAAATCAGACCACGGCTCAGTCAGTCTTCTTCTCCGTAGCGGCGGGTTTCTTGGCGTTGGCGGCGGCCTTTTTGTCCGCAGCCTTCTTCTCTGCAGCCGCCTTCTTCTCCGCCGCGGCCTTTTCTGCAGCCGCCTTCTTCTCCGTCGCCGCCTTCTCTGCAGCAGCTTTCTTCAAGGCAGGATCGAGCTTCTTCTGCGCGTCGGTCAGGAGCTCGGTGGCCTTGGCCTGGACGGCCGCCGCGATCTCTTCGTTGCTCTTGCCTTCGCCGCGCATCTTGGGCGCCAATTCGTTGGCGGCCTCTTCAATTTGACCTTTCTGGGCCGGCGTCAGCTTAGCCCATGCCATGTCGCTGACAGCCTTGGTGTAGACATGGTAGGCGGCCCACTTGGATTTCTGCTCGTCGGTGAGCACGGTCTGGATGTCGGTCTTTTCCTTGGCGTCGAGCGCTTCCTTGTCGGTCTTGACGGCCTTCTGGGCGTCGGCCACGGCCGTCTTGGCCTTCTCGATGGCTTCCTTATCTTTCTTCGCCTTGGCCTCGGTCAGTGCCTTCTGTGCGTCGGCGACTTTGGCCTTGTTGGCCGTCGTCGCGTCCTGCACGGCCTTGTTGTGGGCCTGGATGATCTCGGCAATCTTGGTCTGCTGCTCGGCCGTCAGGGCGAGTTTGGACGCCATGATCGCATATTCGCCCTTGAGCGCGGGGTTGGTCTTGACTTTGGCGGGGGCCTTCTTCTCCTGGGCCGCGACCGGATTGGCGATCCATGCCAAGGCAACAATCACGCAGACGACGCTTCTCAACATGTTCAAACTCCCGTGGGACTTGCTCATGCGCCTGCAACGGGTCCCTGCCGCTGCAAGCCGAACGCGGTTGTGGCACATACCGCAGCCGCCCGGCGCCGCGGAGGGAGATGTTGCGACAGGATCACGGGAATCGTTAGCCCCAACCGCGAAGCCGCGCTGGAGGATACCGTCGCGGTTGGACAAGATCAAATGCAAATCACAAACACCGCGTCTCGCCCGTGGAGGCGGCAAGGCATCTTCGTACTCTTCATTTCTTCTTGTTCTTATCCAGGCCGGGGATCGGCAGGCCTGGCAATGGCAGCAGGCTGCCCGGTTCGCGCGGGGTGGCGTCGCCGGGCGGCCTGGGAATGAGCCCGCCCTTGAGGATGCCCTCCTTGAGCAGTTGCTCCATGGCTTTGGCCACCATCGGCTGGAGGTTTACCTTCTCGGGGTGCGGGATGGGATTGAACCGCGTCCCGCTGAGGGGGATGTCGATGCGCTGGTCGCCCAGGACGCGCGAGATCTCGTTGACCGGTCCGGCGACCTTGAACTGTTGCAGCACGTCGGGCGTGATCGGCAGCGACATGACCAGGTCGAGCCTCTCGTCGTCGACGAACGCGACCGAGCCGCGGAAGCGTATGTCGTACGTGCCGGCATAGACAAATTTGAAGTTGTCGTAGTAGACCCGCCCGTCGCGGATCTCGAAGTTCATGCTGTCGGTCAACGCCGGCATTAGGGCGTTGTTGATCGGGCCCAGCAGTTTGCCCAGCGGCCCGCCGACGCGCAGCTTCAGGTCGCCCAGGTTCAGCACGCCCTTGCCGCGGGCCTGGCGAATCTGCGCCTGGTCCAGAGGCCAATAAAAATCGTCGAGCGTCATCGAGACGCGCCCCTCGATGCCGACGGCGTCGGCGAAGATCGGGTTGAACCGGCTCAGAAGGTTCTTGCCCAACTCCGCCGAGATCTTCAACGACTTGAGCACCTGGTGCTGCCCCTGGAGGTCGAAGTTGTTCGCCGGCCCCGTGGCCACCACCGTGCCGGCCAGCACGACCTGTCCGTCCATGGCCGAAACGGGCGTGATGGGGATGCCGATGCGTCCGCCGGACAGCGACGGCGTCATGCGCGCCCCTTCCATGCTGATGCCGAAATTGCGGACCTTGATCGTCTGCCAGGACACCGTCGTCTGCGCCGTCAGGTCGCGCCATCCCGGTTGCACGCCGGGTTTGTTGATCGGCCCGCGGATGAAGAAGTCGCCCCGGGTCTGCCCGGTGACCACCAGTTCCCGCTCCACCGCGGGGGCGAACTGGTTGAGCAGTTCCATGATGTAAGGCCACGAGCCGGTATATTGCCCGGTGATGTCGGCGTTCATGTCCTTCTTGAAGCGATCGAGGGTTCCCGAGGCCGTCATCGTGAAAATGTTCGGCTGCGAGTTGACCTTCAGGGCTCGCACGTCCATCGAGTCGCTTCGCCGGTCGATCGCGATGATCTGCTCGAAATTGAGATTCACCGGCTGGGTCTTGTTGCCGGCGACGAAGTTGCTCACGCCGCCGCGTCCTTCGATGGAAACGGTCTTGCCGACGGTTTGGAAGGCGCCTTTCCAGTTGGCGTGCCCGGCCAATTGCAGTGGCGGGGCGGGCCGGCCTGCCTGCGCCGACGCGGCCAGCGGGCGCACCACGTCCATCACCGGCGCCAGGTCGGCGCTGGCCTCGGCCGTGCCTTCCAGCCTGAAGTCCTGGCCCAGCGACGCATTCAGGTTGCCAGCCGCAGCGTTGGCGAAGGAACTGACCAGCGAGGCCGACGCCACGGCTAGCCGCTGGGTTGCTGCGGCGTATTCCAGGCCGCTCCAGTCCAGGGCGATGGGCCCTTTGCCGACGGGGCGGTTGTCGAGCGACAGTTCCGTGACGGTCAGCTTGCCGCGGGAGATCAGCGTGTCTTGCTGAATGCTCATCGCCACGTCGAGGGTGCCTTTGGCGATTGCGATCGGCCGGCCGCCTCGGGTCAGGTTCAGCGAGGCGATCTCGGCCTGGGCGTTGAACGAGGGCTGGGGCCCGCCGCGCAGCGACGCCTCGCGAATGTCCATCGTGCCGCCATGCAGCACCGTGTCGCCGCCCATGGCCACCAGCGCGGGAACCGCCTTGGACAATTCTGTGGCATCGATGCGGCCTGTGAGGGCGACGGTCAACGGCGGCATGTTCAGCGGCTTGCCTTCCGTCGCCGCGGCCAGAAGGTCGCGGGCCGAGGCAGGCCAGGTCGCCCCGGTGGAATAGGCCAGCGACGCCTCGATGGCGGCGGCCTTGCCGGTGGTCTTGATCGTGGCGGTGGTGCGATCGGAGGCGATCTTCATTTCGCCGCTGAAGGCGGCGTCGATGGCCGCCGTCGGCGCCGGCCTGCCGCTGCTTAGCGCCTGCAGGCCCTGCACTCTGGCGTCACCAAGAATCAGGTCGAAGACGCCTTGGGCGCTGCGGGTCATCCTGGCCTTGGCGGTCAGGCCGCCGCGCATCTCGGGCAGGTCGGGGGCGGCCGCCGAGCGCACCAGCGCCGCCAGGCCCTCCAGTCGCGACTGCGTGACGTTCACGTCGAGGGACATCGCGCCGGTTCGGAAGTCGTAGCGTCCGTTGTCGGAGGCCGTCAAGTCCTGGCCGACAACGGCCTGCCCGCGTTCGACGACCAGTTGGACGGGCCTGCGCCGCTCGATGAGAATGTGCCCGGTCTGCACCAGCGTAGCCTGTTCGATGGCGACGCTTCGCCCGCCGACTCTCTGGTGGAAATCGCGAGCCGAGAGTTTCACCTCCAGCGCCACGCGGTCTTCGGCGGCCTTGGACATCGTCGCTGTCCCCTCGGCCAGTCCCTTTTCCGGAAGGGCGTGCAGGTCGAAGACCTCTCCAAGCTGCGAGCGAAGTTCTCCGACGTCGACGCGGTAGGTCAGGTTCATGTCGGTGGCGGCCCCGCTGGCGGCGGCTTTGAGGAAATCAGAATCCAGCTTGCCCTGCCGGATCTGCAGCCCCTTTTCGCCGTCCATCGCCGCGTCCAGATTCAGCGTGACGGGCTGGAGGGAGATGGTCTTGCCGCTCTTCTGCGCGGTGAAGTCGTTCAAGGCTGCATGCATCGCCACGGCCGCCTTGGGCCCTCCCGTCAGCGAAAGGTCGTCCAGCGCCAGCGTGCCGCCGGTGATCTGGACGCCGCCCTGCACGTTGAGCAGGGCCGGCACCGAGCGGGCCAGGGCCGGCATGTCGAACTTGCCCGAGCCCTTGAGAGTCAGATCGGGCAGGTTCAGATCCCGCCCGCCCCAGATGGCCTCGAGAATGTCGCCGCCGCCAAGCTGCGGCAGCGGGGCGCCCAGCGGATACGCCCACTGCGCGTCGAGACGGCCGGCGCTGCTGTTGATGATCGTCGTGCCGTGTGCGATCCCATTGTCGCCGCTGACCCTGGTCTCGATGCGCACGTCCATCGCCTGCGTCTGGCCGTGCTGGGGCCGCGCCGACGTCAGCCCCTTGGCGTCGGCCACAATCGTCGCGTCGAGCTTGCGCTGGGCCACGGCGCCCGAGGTCCGCAGGTTCGCAGTTCCCTGGAAGGGCAGCGAGGCGTCGGCGAAGTGCACCAGCGGACCCAGGTTGACCGGGCGATCGGAGGCGACGGCGAACGTGCCGCTGAGCCGGTCGATGCCCTGGGAAAAGCCCTCTTGAATATTGTCCAGGTTCACCGTGCCGCTGACGTCGCCGCCCGAGGCCAGCGCGCCGTGGAACTGCCCCTTGACCCGGTCCAGCGTGTCGAGCGTCAGGTCGGCGTTGAGCTGCCGAACGTCGATGCTCCGCCCGTCGGGCCGCTGCAACAGCACCTGGGCGTCCACGACCACCACTTGCCCGACCGGCTCGGGCAGTTGGGCGGAGGAGGGTCCGGTCTCTTCCGACGGTTCACCGACGAATATCGTGACGCGCGGGTCGGTGAGCGTCACCTTGTCGAAGTGGTAGGGGCTCAGCGCCAGGCCCAGGACTCCCCTCTGAAGATTCACGCTGCGGATCAGCGCGATCTGGCGGTCGCGGCTGTCGAGCACGCGAACGTCCTTGATCTCGCACGGGCCCATCCATGTCAGCGACAGCGTGCCCACCGTCACGGTTTGGTCGATGCGCTTGTTGATCGAGCTGACGATCGCGTCCTTGCCCCAGGTGGTCGAGGCCACATAAGGCGCCGCGAACACCAGCGCCGCCAGGACCACCACGACGATCGCCACGATCCACGGCCACCGCCGGCGGCGAGGTGCGGCAGATTCGGCGGCGTCCGCTTGGGTATTGCGAGCCTGTTGCGCCATGAACGGTCTCCTTTTATGCACCTCGGTCCGGCGACGATTGCCCCTGTTCGGCTGTTCAAGGCCGGCTGGGCAGCCCTGATAACGGAGCGGCCGTCGCAGCCGTCAGCGTGACAACCGCTGCCAGAGCAACTTCAATAGTCGTTTCACGTACAAATCCTATTCCACCACGGGCGGCGAACGACCTATTTCCACGCAAGAAATGCGCGTAGCCCATCCAGGAACATTTGCGTGGCGATCACCACCAGCATCATGCCGGCCAGGCGCTTGACGACGGTGAGCCCGCGCCGCCCCAGGACGCGCTGGATGGGCTCGCAAGCGGCCAGGATCACGGCCGAGGCCGCCCACGCCGCCAGCAGCGCCAGCACCCAGTCCCCCAGGCGGTTGGGGTGCTGGGTCGCCAGGATCAGCAGCATGGTCAAGGTCGCCGGCCCGGCGATCAGGGGGATGGCCAGCGGCACGATGAAGGGTTCGGACTCGACGCGCCCCAGCAGGTCGCCCTCGAGGGCGAAGACCATCCGCAAGGCCACCAGGAACAGGACGATCCCGCCGGAGATGCTCAGCGCCGGTCCCTGGATGTGCAGCAGCTCCAGGATGGGCTTGCCGGCAAAGAGAAAGGCCATCAGCACCAGCAGCGAGATGAGCAGCTCGCGGATCAGCACGCCCCATCGCCGCTGGGGCGGCATGTCGCCCAGGATGGCCACGAAGATCGGCAGGTTGCCCATCGGATCCATCAGCAGGAACAGCAGGATGGTGGCGGATAATAGTGTCATGGCAATTCCATATAATACCCTGAAACTCCGCCCGCCCAGCGCTGTTAAACGATATAACCGGCGCGCGGGGCCACGGCAGGGCGCCGGCTACAGAACAATATCGCGGTGGAAACATGATTCGTGTCATTACGATTATCGTGTCACTATGGTTGGCGGTCTCGGCCGCGCAAGGAGCGCTGACGCCCGATCGCACCGGCCAGTGGACCAGCACCGTCGTCGGCAAGGCGCTGGCCACGGAGCTTTTTGTGCCCCAAGGCAAGGCGCCGCGCCAGGCACGCCCGGGCATCATCTATCTCAAGAACCTCAACCACCCGCGCATCGGACAGGAAGAAGACGCCGCTATCATCGCCGATCTGCTCAAAGACGGATTCATGGTCCTGACGGTCGACTACGCCAAGGACCCCAAGGCCGTGGCGCCGCAGATTTTGCCTGACCTGCGATTGATGCGCGGCCACCTCCGCGGCGGGCGCGGGTACGACGCCCTGTTCGCTCCCTACCGCGTCGACGACGCCAACTGCCGTATCATGCCCGCCGGCCATCGCCTGGCGCGCAACATCCAATTCTACGGCGAGGAGGGCAAGGGTTTCTGCATGGACGTGTGCTATCCGTCCAAGCCGCTGCGCCCGGTGCCGGCGGTGGTGCAGGTTTCCAGCGACAACGTCAACCGAAACGGCAATGATGCGCAGTGGATCAACAACGACCTGCTGGCCGAAGGGTTCCTGACGCGCGGGTACGCCGGCGTCTGGATCGACAACCCCATGAGCAAGCGGCGATACGTCGGCTACGACCGCATGCCCGACGTGGCGGTGATCATCAAGGCTGCCGTCCGCGCCGTGCGCGCGGGGGCAGCCGGCTACAACATCGACGCCGACCACATCGGCCTGACGGGCTTCTCCCAGGCCGCCAGCCAGGCGGCCCTGGCGGCGATGTCCGGCGGCATGAGGGAACTCGAACAAGGGCCCAATCTCAACGTGTCCTCGCGCGTCCAGGCCGTCCTGCTGAACGCCGGGACGGTGGACTACCCCGCCCTGCTCAAGGACCGCCCCAAGGCCGGCGAGTTCTACGCTGGCTTCCTGGGCGACCCCAAGGCCAATCGCAGCGTCTGGGAGCAGCATAGCGCCCTGTATTACGTGACGGCAGACGACCCGCCGACGTTCCTGTCCGTCGGCGCCCGCGACTACATCCACCTGCCCCAGGCCGAGTTGATGGCCGCGGCGCTGAAGAAGGCCGGCGTCGAGTGCAAGCAGGCCGTCACGCCAAACCTCGGCCTCCAGGTCACCGCCGCGCCGGAGGTGCTCAGCGATATCTACCAGTTCTTTGACGCGCATCTGGCGCCCTCGGGCATCGCAGACAACGACCCCGACGAGAATCAGCAGCCGCCCACCGCCACTCCCTGACGCTCTGTGGTAGAATCGTGGCACAGCCTTTCCAGGCTGTGGCCCGGAAAGAAAGAGCCCGCAGGCTGGAAAGCCTGTGCCGCGGGAGAGTCTGATGAAAAGCGCGTGGATCATTGTCCTGACGATCGCCCCGGCCCTGCTGGGCGCTGCCGTTGTTCTTGCCCAGTCGGCGCCCTCGCCTGCCCCTGCCACGCGGCCGACCGTCCTCAAACGCATGGCGCCGTACAGGATGAAGGAGTTCATCATCGGCTCGTGGCCGTTCCACAGCGACTACGACGAGAACTTCTGCCGCCGCTACAAAGCCGCCGGGTTCAATACTCTCATCGACAGCCCGGCGATCCTGGACCTGGCCGAAAAGACCGGCCTCAAGGTCATCATCCACACGGCCCTGCACCCGGTGATGGACAAAGCTTCTGGCCAGTTCACCGGCAAGTTCGACATGGGCGGCTACGCCCATCTGCCGGAAATCCAGTGGTTCCACAAGATGTACGGCAAGAAGCCGGCGCTGATCGGCCACCTCGTCAACGACAACTGCACGCTGCACGATTACACCATCGAGGTCTGCCGCTGGATGCGGGCCAACTGCTCCGAGCAGATTCCGTTCATGTCGCACAACCCCGACGCCGGCGGACAGGCCAAGGTCGTCGACGCCCTGCCGATCCTCAGTTCGCAGAATTACCCCTACGGCTATCACAACGAGTGGAGCGAGAGCAAAAAGCGGTTGGAGTTCTGCAAGCGCCTGGAAGAAGATCGCCGCCATGCCAACGCCAACGACATGGTCATCTGGCCGATCTTCGCCGTCTACGGCGGCGCCGGTGGCGACGACAGAGGCCACGGCGCCAAGCCCTGTGACTTGTCCCCCTCGCAGATCCGCTTCCAGGCGTTCAGCTCGCTGGCGTACGGGGCACAGTCGCTGTGGTATTTCGCGTACTCGTCCAAGCGGCCGGTGTGGAAAGATGGCGGCTCGGTGCGCACGGCCGTGACGTACTGCAACAACTACATCGTGCCGATGGTGGGCCCGCGCGTGCTGGGCACGCGCTGCGTCGGCGTCTTTCACTCCAAAGGAGCCGATGATGCGCCCGACGGAAGTCCGCCGCTGGCCGAGGACCGCATCGTCGAGAGCATGGACAAGAATCTGCTGGCCGGCGTGCTGATGGGCGAAGAGGACTTTGCGGCCGGCAAGTCCACGCCCGCTTACGTGCTGGTCGTCGACAAGCGCACGGTGCAAGCCGGCCAGGGCGACCCTCCCGCGCGTCAGGCGAGCGTGTCGTTTGGCCCGCAGGTGCGAAAGGTGACGATCCTGGGCGACAAGGCCCGCACCGGCAGCGTCAACGGCAACCTGGCCACGCTGAATCTCGTCGGCGGCGACGGGGTGCTGCTGCGACTGGAGTGACTTGTAGATTTCCAATTTCCAATTGGGAATTTCCAGTTTGAACAATTGAGCCGGTGGCGATGCAGGGCGCCCTTCAAATTGGAAATTGAAAATTGGAGATTGGAAATGGGTTGAACCATGAGCTTTTCCATCCGAACACGCATGATCGTGGTGATCAACCTGCTGGTGCTGGCGGTGGCGCTGGCGGCGGGGTGGGGGGCCGTTGTCGTGGCTCAGAACGCCATCGAGAAACGCCTGCTGGTGGATGTCGCCGACAGCACCTGCCGGCTCCTGTCGGGCATGAACCTGCCCCTGAGCGACACGCTCATGGGCCATCTCAAGCAGATCTACGGCGCGGACGCGGTGGCCGTCGGACACGGCGGGGCGGTGCTGGGCTCGTCGCTGAGCCCCGAGCAGACCGCCGCCCTGCAGACGCTGCTGCGCCGCGGCGCGCCCGAGCGGGGGGCCGTAACGCTCGGCGGCGGCACGTATCACCTGGGCATGGGGCGAATCGAGCGGGCCAGGCCTGATGGAGCGGCCGAGCCGGTGCGGCTGTACCTGCTCGTGCCGGCCGAGCAGCTTGCCGCCGCCAAGTCTGACGCTGCGCGGCGCATGGCGATGGCGACCCTGCCGGCCATCGGCGCCGCGACGCTGCTGGCGGTGGTGCTGTCGATGACACTGACGCGCCCGATCCGCCGCCTGGCGGCGCAGATGGACGCGCTGGCCGCCTCGGCTGGCGATGAATCGGCTGCCGCCGCGGCGCCGCTGCCTCGTAGCGGGCCGGCGGAACTGGTGACGCTGGCCGAGTCGTTCGACCACCTGCTTGAGCGCCTGCGCCAGGCGCGCGAGAGCCTGGCCCGTTCGCATCGCCTGGCGACGCTGGGCAAGCTGGCCGCCTCGGTGGTGCACGAGATCCGCAACCCGCTTTCGGGCATCGCCATGAACGTGCGCGTGCTGCAGGACGAGTTGGCGCGGCACAATATCGACGACCGCAGCGCCGCCCTCATCCGCCGCGAGATCGAGCGGCTGGACCTGTACATCCAGGAACTCATGGGCCTGGCCGCCGATCAGGCGCAAGGCCCCCTCGACGCCAAGGCACTGGCCGCTCTACCACCGATCAGCCTGAGCGAGCCGGCCGACTCGGTGGCCGACCTGCTGCAAAGCCGCTGCGCCCACGCGGGTATCGAGGTGCTGCGCCGCTATGAGGCGGACGCTCCGGCCGTGCGGGCCGACAGCGGCCACATGCGACAGGTCATCATGAACCTCGTGCTCAACGCCATGGCGGCCATGCCCGCCGGCGGAAAGCTGACGCTGGCGCTGGCGACCGCCGGCGGCGCCGTGCGGATGAGCGTGTTCGACACCGGAGCGGGCGTGCAGGCCGGCGGGCAGGATATCTTCGACCCGTTCGTCTCGACGCGCAGCGACGGGGCGGGCCTGGGCCTCTACGTCTGCCGCGGGATCGTCACCCGCTATGGCGGGCGAATCGGATATAATCCGCTGCCGCAGGGCACCGAGTTCTGGTTTGAACTGCCCGGAGATGGAACCGCAATGGACGCGAAGAACGCAAAGGTGAATGGGGGTGGGTGAAATCGGCGGCATCCTCTCTATCGCCCTTTGCGTCCTTTGCGGCTAAACAGAATATGGGACAGACGCCTGACAGAACGCTGCTGATCATCGACGACGAAGAGTCGATCTGCTTTGCTTTCGAGCGGTTCTTCTCGCGGCGGGGGTGGTCTGTCCGCGTGGCGTCGACGGCCGCGGCGGGCTTGGCGGCGTATCGTAAAGCCGCGGCCGACGTGGTGTTTGTCGACGTGCGCCTCAGCGACGGCAGCGGGTTGGACGTGCTGGAGTCGCTGCTGAAAGACGATCCGGCCGCCCGCGTGATCGTGATGACCGCCTATGGCACGCTCGAGACTGTCACGCGCGCGGTGCGCGGTAAGGCCTTCGAGTATCTCGTCAAGCCCATCGACCTCGACCGCTCGGCCGAACTGGCCCAGCGCGCCCTCGACAGCCGCCGCACGCCCCCGCCGGCGGTTGCGCAGGACGGGCCGGCCAGCGCCATGGTCGGTTCCTCGCCGGCGATGCAGGATGTCTACAAGCGCGTGGCGCTGGTGGCGGCCGCCGACGGGGCGGTGCTGATCCTGGGCGCCACCGGCACCGGTAAGGAGCTCGTCGCCCGGGCCATTCACACGCACAGCCGCCGCAGCGCCGGGCCGTTCGTGGCTGTCAACTGCGGGGCCTTGCCCCAGCCGCTGGTCGAGAGCGAGCTGTTCGGCCACGTGCGGGGCGCCTTCACCGGCGCCGACGCCGACCGCGCCGGGCGCTTCGAGGCGGCCGACGGCGGGACGCTGTTCCTGGACGAAGTGGGAGAGCTGCCGCCCGAGACGCAGGTCAAGCTGCTGCGCGTGCTGGACTGTCAGACCATCGAGCGCGTCGGGTCGGTCAAGCCCATCAGCCTCGACGTGCGCGTCATTGCGGCGACCAATCGCAATCTCGAAGCCGCCATCGCGGCAGGGCACTTCCGCGCCGACCTGTACTACCGCCTGGCCGTGATGCGCATCGAGCTGCCGACCCTCGCCCAGCGCGGCGGCGACATCTTGCCCCTGGCGAGGCACTTCATCGCCGCCCGCGCCGCCGGCGGAGCTTCTCAAGGGCTCGATGCCGCAGCCGCCTCTGCACTCGAGGCTTACCCCTGGCCGGGTAACGTGCGCGAGCTCAAGAACGCCATCGAGCACGCCGTCGCCCTGGCCGGGGCGGGGCCGATCCTGCTGGAGCACCTGCCCCAGACCCTGCGCCAACCGTCCGCGGCCGCCGCGCCGCCCGATATGCCGCAGCAGTACGTCAAGGGCGTCCACGCGCAAGCGGGCGATCTGTACCGCGCCGCCATCGAACCCATCGAGGCCGCCGTCATCCGCCAGGCCCTGCAGCAATGCAGCGGCAACCAATCCGACGCCGCCCAACTTCTGGGCCTGCATCGCAACACCCTGCGAAAGAAGATCCGCGAGTTGGGCATCGAGTGAAGCTGCCCTCTTAGCCCCGAAGGGGCGATCGGAATTTAGCCGGGGGGGAAGCCCCCGGAACACGCGCTTATTAATCTCCGCCCCGAAGGGGCGGTAGGTTTGTTCGCCGATCAAAAGACCCGCCGCCCCTTCGGGGCGGCTTGTGTATGGGGACGCTGGTGCGCCCCCGGCTATATCCTGATCGCCCCTTCGGGGCGAAGAAGTCGCGCGGGAGCCGAAGCCGCGATAGCAGGCCCTCATCTCAATACCGCTACCGAGCCTTCTGCTGTGGCTGATTGGCCTGGGGCCAGCGGCGGGTCGGTCAGCTTGCCAAAGGCGATCATCATGTCCATGCACGGGTTGCCCTTGTTGTTGTGGATGAACCACGCCGCGGGCGTGCTGACGGCGATGCAGACGCCGGCCGCTTGGTTATGCGCGATCATGGTCGGCTGATCGAGCTGCGCGGCGTTGAAACCCCAGAACTGCTTGTAGAACTCGTGATTGTAAGTCTGGCCTTTCATCAGGAAGGCTTGATACTCATTGGCGCGTCCACCGCCGCGGCCGAGCTGGGCCAGCGAAACGCGCCGCCCACCGCTGAAGACGAAGGTGTCCTCCAGCGACCACCAGGAACCGTCGAGAAACTTCGTGCAGATCGCCGCGCCAGGCTTGACCATCGGCTGCTGGCCCAGATTCGTCAGCGTGATGGCGTATCTCACAGAGTCGTTGTCGGCCTCGACGACCGTGCGCCATCGCACGCTTTGATCGACTGGAAAGCGGATGCCGTCGTACTCCATCGTCTGCGGATCGATCTTGGGAATGTTGGTCTGTGGCGCGAAGCACTGGGGCGGCTCGATCTCCTGGACCAGCCGACGCTCGTCGCCGCGCCACTGGCCAAAGGGATAGATCGACGAAAAGCCCGTGTCGGTGGCGATGCCCTCCGGCGCCCATAGTTGCAGAGGGCCCACTTCTTCAATGCCGGTCTCGATGCCAATGGTGGCCGAGTCAGATGTTGGCAATAGTTCCATGGCTGTGTAAAAAGATCCTAGATCCTTGATCCTAGGTGAAGAAAACAACCCGATCATGGCCACCCATTATCCGTTCTTGTTTCTGTTTTTCCTAGGATCTGGGACCGAGGATCGAGGATCTTGCTTCTCCAATTCGTGTATTGCATATTCCCTAAGCCACAGGTAGAACACTCCGCATTACCCACACTGCACTGCGAAAGGAAGACGATCATGAAGAACGTACGTTGGGGCCTGTTGGCGTGTGGCGGTATTGCCGGGGCCTTTGCTCATGGACTCAAGCAGACCGACAGCGGCAAGGCGATGGCCTGTGCCAGCCGATCGCTCGACAAGGCCAAGAAGTTCGCCGAGCAGTGGGGCATCCCCAAGGCCTACGGCAGCTACGAAGAGCTGCTGGCCGACAAGGATATCGACGCGGTCTACATCTCCACGCCGCACCCGATGCACGCCGAGTGGGCGGTCAAGGCCGCCGACGCCGGCAAGCACATCCTGTGCGAAAAGCCGCTGGCGATGAACCAGTTCGACGTGCAGACGATCATCGAGGCCGCCCGCCGCAACGACGTGCTGGTGATGGAGGCCTTCATGTACCGCTGCAACCCGCAGACGGCCAAGCTCGTCGAGCTGATCCGCGGCGGCGCCATCGGGCAGGTCAAGATGATCAACGCCTCGTTCGCCTTCCAGTGCGGCTACGGCAACCTGCAGGGGCGGCTGATGAACCCGGCGCTAGGCGGCGGCGGCATTCTGGACGTCGGCTGCTACACCGTCTCGATGGCGCGGCTGATCGCCGGGGCGGCGCTGGGCAAGGAAGTCGCCGAGCCCATCGAGGTCCAGGGCATGGGCCGCATCGGCGACACCGGCGTCGACGAGTGGGCCGTCGCGAACCTGAAGTTCCCCAACGACATCATCGCCCGCCTGGTCACCGGCGTGCAGATCAGCGCCGACAACCAGGTCGTCATCTACGGCAGCGACGGCGTCATCACCATCCCCTCCCCGTGGTTCTGCCAGGGCCGCGAAGCCGGCAAGGTCTCCTTCAAGCTCGTCTCCTACTCCAAGGGCGAGCAGACCATCGAGATCGACGTCCCCAAGGGCATCTACGCCCTCGAGGCCGACGTGGCCGCGGCCGCCATCGACAAGCGCCAGGCCCCCTCGCCTGCGATGACTCCCGCCGACAGCATCGGCCAGGCCGCCACTATCGACAAGTGGCGCGCCGCCATCGGCCTGAGCTATCCGTGCGAAACCGTCGAGGCGTACGCCCGGCCGGTCAGCAAACTGCCCCTGACGGTGCGCCAGCCCAACAAGATGCCCTACGGCGAACTGCCCGGCGTGGGCAAGAAGATCTCGCGCCTGGTCATGGGCACGATGGTGCAGACGAACATCGCCCACGCGACCGCGCTGTTTGACGAGTTCTTCGCCCGCGGCGGCAACGCTTTTGATACCGCTCACATTTACGGCGGCGGCAACACCGAAAAGCTGCTGGGCCTGTGGATCAAGAACCGCAATATCCGCGAGCAGGTCGTGGTCGTCATCAAGGGCGCCCACACCCCTTACTGCAACCCCAAGGCCCTCGTCGAGCAGTTCATGGTCAGCCTCGACCGCGTCGGCACGCCCTACGCCGACATCTACATGATGCACCGCGACAACCCGGAGATCCCGGCCGGCGAGTTCGTCGACGTCCTCAACGAGCTCAAGGCCAAGGGCCTGGTGCGGGCCTTTGGCGGCAGCAACTGGACGACCAAGCGATTCGAAGAGGCCAACGCCTACGCCGCCAAGGCCGGCAAGACGCCCTTCGCGGCCCTGAGCAACAACTTCTCCCTGGCGCAGATGGTCAACCCCGTCTGGGCCGGCTGCGTGGCCGCCAGCGAGCCGACGAACCTGGCCTGGCACCTTAAGACACAGACGCCCAACCTTGCCTGGTCGAGCCAGGCCCGCGGATTCTTCGTCCCCGGCATGGCCGCCCCGGACAAGACCGACGACAAGTTCATGATGCACTGCTGGTACAGCGACGACAACTTCAAACGCCAGGCCCGCTGTTTCGAACTGGCCAAGAAGAAAAACGCCCATCCGATGAGCATCGCCCTGGCCTACGTGCTGGCCCAGAAGTTCCCCCAGTACGCCATGATCGGCCCGGCGACCCTGGCCGAAGGCGTGCCGTCCTACGAAGCGTTGGACGTGAAGCTGACCGACGCTGAGGTGAAGTGGCTGAATTTGGAGCAGTAGCCGGTAGCCCGTAGCCAGTAGCCAGGAAAACATTAAAACCCGGGTGCCATGGCGGCTGAGGAACGGCCGCCATGGCACCCGGTGGTTTTCCCATCCATCCACCCATCCGCGTTCTTTCCCCCTCTGCGCTCTCTGCGACCTTTGCGGTTAAAGTTGTTTCCCCGCGGCCGCACGGATGGCGGCTATCAGGTCTTCGGACGGGCCGCCTTTGCTGACGTAGGCTACGGCGCCGTAGCGGCGGATTTCTTCGCCGCGGTCGGCTTCGGCGTACATCGACAGGCCGATGATCTTGGACTGCGGGCGCTGGGCGACGATCTTCGCGGTGGCCTCGACGCCGCTCATCCCGGGCATGCTGATGTCCATGATGATCACGTCGGGCTGATGGCGGCGTGACAATTCGATGGCCTCTTCGCCGCTGCCGGCCTCGGCGACCACCACAATGTCGCTTTCGTGATTGAGAATGCCCGCCAGACCCTGGCGCACGATGGGGTGGTCGTCCACCAGCAGCACGCGAATCTTGCCGGCGGCGCCCTCGCTGTCCGCCGCGGCGGCGAGCGGCTCCGCCACGCTCGCCCGCGCAACAGGGCGGCCGGACGCTTTGCGAGGTGGGCCCACCTTGGCCGTCAGCGTCACGCGCGTGCCCTTGCCGGGGGCGCTTTCGATCTTGCACGAGCCTCCCACGTGCTCGAGCCTCTGCTGCAGGCTGAACAGCCCCAGCCCCGAGACTGCTTCCTTATCCGCATGCACCTTGCCGGGATCGAACCCTTCGCCTTCGTCGCTGACCACCACCTGCACCAGGTCGCCCTCGATCCGGTCCAGCGTGACGGTGGCCGCCTTGACGCCGGCGTGCTTGACCACGTTGAGCAGCAGTTCGCGCGCGGCCGAGAACAGCAGCATGGCCACGCCTTCCTCATCGAGGGGCACCGAGGCGTTGACCCGGGTCGTGAGTTTGAAGCCCTGGGTGGCCTCCATCTGCCGTCCCAGCCAGGGCAGTGCGGCGCCCAGTCCGGCCTCGTACAGGATGGTCGGGCTCAGCTCGGCCGTCAGAGCCCGCGAGGCCTCGATCGAGCGGGAAAGCAGATTGTCGGTGGCATCGAGGGCGCTGAGCGCGTGGTCGTCTTTTATGCGGGATCGCGTGGCGCCAAGCTGGAATTTTGCGCCGACCAGGAGTTGCTGGAGATTGTCGTGGAGCAGTTGAGCCAGGCGCTCGCGCTCTCGCTGTTCGCTGTGGGCCAAATCGCTGGCCATCGCCCGCAGTTGCTGCGCGCGGTGCTCGGACAATTTTGTTCGGTCTTCGAGGCTGGCGTTGAGGGCGCTGAGTCTCTCGCGGTCGCCCTCGCGCTGGGTAATATCCTCGATGGTCAGCAGCAGGCGTTGGGGCATGTCGGGGGGAGGCGGGATGTGCCGCCCGCTCATGAGCATGACCTTGCATCCGATATCAGGAAACTCGTGTTCCACGCGGAAATCCTGGAATGCCGATTCCTTGGGGATGACCTCCTCGATCAGCGTGCGAAGCTCGGGGATATTCCACTGCCCATTGCCCAACTTGAACACTTGTCGCCCGATGGTCTGTCCCGGGTCGACCCGGAAGGTCTCAAAGAAAGCGCGGTTGGCCAGCATGACGTGCAGTTGCTCGTCGAGCACCAGCAGCGGATGACGCACCGTCTCGACAACACTCTCGGAATACGTCTTCTCGAAACTAAGCTGGTCCTGGACGTTCTTGAGGCGCGTGACCTCGGAGAAGGTGATGACGACCCCGTCGATCCGGTCGTCCAGCGTGCGGAAGGGCAGAACCCGCAGCGTATACCACCGCCCGCCGCCGGCCTGCACTTCCTTCTCCAGCGGCGTGAGGCTCTTGAGAACGCCCTGGGCGTCGATCGAGAGGTCCACGTTTATGAAGCTGCCCGTCAGGTGGCTCAGCGGACGCCCGATATCCGAGTCGATCACGTTGAGCAGTTCCGTCGCCCGGGGGGTGAAGCGCCGGATGCGCAGTTGCCCGTCCAAAAAGATCGTCGCGATCTCGGTAGCCCCCAGCAGGTTCGCCAGGTCGTTGTTGATGGTGGTCAACTCGCCGACTTTGTCGTTGAGCTGGCTGTTAACGGTATTGAGCTCTTCGTTAACTGACTGCAGTTCTTCCTTGGAGCTCTCCAGTTCCTCATTGGCCGACTGGAGCTCCTCGTTCATCGACATCATTTCTTCGTTGGCGGCCTTGAGCTCCTCGTTGGCGGCGTCGAAGTCCTCGGTATGGGTGCTCAATTCGGTTCGCAGGGCTTTGAGTTCGGCCTCGAGCTGGGCGACCAGCGGTTCTTCCTCGGCCACCGCCGCGGCGCCGGCGGCGCGTTTGGCGGGGCGGGCTTCTTCAAAGATGACGGCCAGCATCTTGCCCCCGCCGATGTTCTGGGGCACAGGGATGACCGTCAGGTCCACCAGCGGCGTGCCATCCCGCGGCAGGGGGACATGAGCAAGGCGCACGGTCTGGTTTTCCGCCATGGCTTTGGTCATCGCGCGGCGGAGTTTGGCCGAGAAGATCCCGCCGGGGCTCATGTCCAGGATGTTCAAACTCGCCGGCCCCTCGGGATGGCCGAGGTACTTCTCCATCCGCCCGTGGAAGAACAGGATCTTGCCCTCGGGCTCGACGAGCACCACGCTGGCGTCGAAGTGACGCAGGATCGACTCCAGGTTCGCCTGCGAGAGGATCGCAGCGGGTGGCCGCGCCGGCTCTCGCTCGGCGACGCCGCGCTTCTGCCCGTTGAAGTATGGGGGCAGCTCGCTGCCGGCCTGGCGATTGGAGCGCGTCAGACGGTAGATCCGATTGGCGCGCGAGATCGGGTCGAAGAGGTTTTCCATTCCCGCCACGCCTTCGGACTTGCCCAGCAGCAGGTGGCCACCGACGTTGAGGGCGAAGCTGAAGACCGAGAGCACCTTGCGCTGGGCCGGCGGCTCAAGGTAGATCAGCACGTTGCGGCAGGAGACCAGGTCCAGCTTGGAGAACGGCGGGTCGGTCAGCACGTTGTGGCGTGAGAAGACGATCACGTCCCGCAAGGCCTTGCTCACGCGGTACGTCTGCCCCGATCGTATGAAGAAGGTCTCCAGCCGCTTGGGCGAGACATTGTCCGCGATGCTCAGGGGGTACGTGCCGCTGCGGGCGGCTTCCAGAGCCGCCTCGTCGATGTCGGTGGCGAAGACCTGCACCGGGCAGGCCTTGCCCGCGGCCGAGCGCGCCTCGAGCAGGAGCATGGCCACGGAGTAAGCCTCTTCGCCGGTGGCGCATCCGACGACCCAGGCCCGCAAGGGCAAGTCGTCATCTCGCTTGGCGGCCATGGGGGCGATAACGGTGGCGGTCAACTCGTCGAAGGCTTCGCTGTCGCGGAAGAACGCGCTGACGCCGATGAGCATGTCCTGCGACAGGTGCGTCACCTCGGCGCTGTCCCTGAGGAGCAGCGTGATGTAGTCGGCCATGTCGCGCACCTGGCGCAGGCCCATGCGGCGCTGGATGCGGCGGAGCACCGTCGTGCGCTTGTAGTGGCGGTAGTCACTGCCGGCGCCGGCGCGGAGGATCCTGAGAATGTCCTCCACCTGTTCGCCCGCCGTCCCGGCGGGGGGTTCGCCGCCCTTGGCCAGGATGGCGGAATGTTCGGTGAACTGCATGAGCGCCGCGGGCATCTGCCCCGGGGACAGGATGTAGTCCACCAGCGAGGTGTCGATGGCGGCCTGGGGCATCTGCGCAAATCTGGCGGTGACGGGGTCCTGGGCCATGCACATCCCGCCGGCGTTGCGGATCGCCCGCACGCCCTGTGGGCCGTCGGAGCCGCTGGAGCCCGAGAGGATGATGGCGATGGACTTGGCACCCTGGTCCTGCGCCAGCGAGGCCAGAAAGCTGTCGATGGCGGCCTCGACGTGCCCGAGATGGGCGCCGCTGTCGAGCACGAACCGCCCCTGGTTGAGGCACAGAACTTTGCCGGGCGGGTTGGTGTAGACCGTGTTGGCTTGGACGCTCATCCCATCCTGGGCCTGCACCACTTTCATGGAGGTGGACTTGCCCAGGATCTCGGCCATGCGGCTTTCATGCGTCGGGTCGAGATGCTGGACGATGACGAAGGCCATGCCGCTGTCAGGCGGCAGGGCGGCGAAGAACTCCTTCATCGCCTCGAGCCCGCCGGCCGAAGCGCCGATCCCGATAATGATTGGCGTTTTGGTCTGGCTCTGACTTTGCTTTTCATCGCACTTCTGTTTCATGGGCTCACACCAAACCCCCGATGGGTCATTGTAGAAGGCGCTGAGTAGAATTGCCGACTGTGCGGAAACGAATACGTGCTAAGCACGGCCATTGGTTTTGTCCGGCGCCGATGAGATCGAAAGTGCGTTTGCGATTTCGCAACTCTGCCCGTGGGGCATAGGCCGCAAATGCAGCCGCGCAACTGCGTAAAATACCCAAATCATTCCAGTATTGAAATAGGGAAGAACCCCTGAAATTGTATAGGGAGAATTCGCGGACGCTTTGGGTGCCACGCACAACGGAGCTGTGCGTGGCACCCCGCGGTTACTTAGGTGGCGTGGCGGCGGGTTGGGTGGCGGCCGTGGGGGCTTCTTTGCCGGTCAGGGACTTGTAGATGACGGCGGCCATCAACTCAGCGCCTTCGGGGGTGGGGAAGACGCCGTCGCCGCCTACGTTGGCGTCCAGGTTGGCGGTCAGGGGGGTGTGCGTGTCGATTAGGGGGAGCTTCGTCTCGGCCGCGACCTTGCGGATGGCGGGGAGAACGCCTTTGGTCAACTGCTCGGCGTTGACGCCGTAGTGGCAGTCGGGTTTGAGCGGCGGGGGCAGGCAGATGTAGACCTGGGCGGCCGGGACTTTGCCCTTCAGGCGGGCGATGAAGTCCTTGTAGTCGCCGACGTAGCGGCCGGCGTCGTGCGTCCAGGTGTTGGGGCGGCTGGCGGCGTGCTCGAACATCAGGATGAAGACGTCGGGCTTGTACGCCTCGGCCTTGACTGATTCGTATCGCTTCCAGACGCATCGCAGGTTCGTCCGCAGGATGCTGTGGTCGTTGGTGCAGAAGCTCTTGACCTGGTAGCCATTGCCCAGCAGCTTTTCCAGCGGCGGACCAAACCGAGCCGCCCCATCGCCGATGACGGCGATCTTGACGGTCTTGCCCGCCTGCGCGGCGGGGAAGGGCGGTTGATCGGTCGCGGGCTTGGTGGCGGCGTTTTGCGCCACAGCGGCGAAAGAGATAAGGAGCGTGCAGGCAAGCCCGATTGCGGTAATGAGGCGACTGGTGTTCATGTCCAAATAGTAAAGGAGGAGCTGAATCTCGCCAAGAACTTTGTGTCGCTCTTTCAGAGCTTCAACAACAATGTCTGCCCTACCCAGGGCGGCGCGACTCGCTGCGCTCGCCGCTTTGCCCTGGGCTGACGAACCAGCGGCCCTTCAGGCCGCGGAAACACCAATCGGCGAAGGAACCTGCCGTAAACACAAGCGGGCGCCCCGAGGGACGCCCGCCTGTTCTTGTTGTTCAATTCAATTGGCAATTGCCAATCGGCAATTGGCAATTACTTCAATCCCCGCCCATGTGGCTGCGGTCGAGGAAGCCTTCGAGCTTTCGCGCCCGCACCGGGTGCTGGAGCTTGCGGATGGCCTTGGCTTCGACCTGCCGCACGCGCTCGCGGGTGACCTTGAAGATGCGCCCGACTTCTTCGAGGGTGTAGGTGTACCCGTCGCCGATGCCGTAGCGCAGCTTGATGATCTCGCGCTCGCGGTACGTCAGCGTCTTGAGCACTTCCTCGATGCGGTCCTTGAGCATCTCCGTGCCGGCCGTCTCGATGGGGCTCTCGGCCGACTCGTCCTCGATGAAGTCGCCGAAGTAGCTGTCTTCGCTCTCGCCGACGGGTCGGTCGAGGCTGATGGGGTGGCGCGAGATCTTGAGCACGCGCCGCGCCTCGGCGATGGCCATTCCGGCCTCTTCGGCGATCTCTTCGATGGTGGGCTCGCGGCCGAGCTGCTGCACGAGGCGCTTGGAGATATTGCGCAGGCGGCTCATCGTCTCGATCATGTGCACGGGGATGCGGATCGTGCGGGCATGGTCGGCGATGGCGCGGGTGATGGCCTGGCGGATCCACCATGTGGCGTACGTCGAGAACTTGTACCCGCGGCGGTACTCGTACTTGTCCACCGCCCGCATGAGGCCGGTGTTGCCTTCCTGGATGATGTCCAAAAAGCTCAGGCCGCGGTTGCGGTACTTCTTGGCGATCGAGACCACCAGG